>JAFAQT010000036.1 GCA_019246215.1 Verrucomicrobiota bacterium | reverse complement strand
AATTCGGACTTCGAGATAGCTTCCGAGGAGATTTGGCGCGCAGCACTACCGGGAGACTTTCGGGGCGCGACAAAAGTCGACCGTCTCTGGCATCTGTACTACGGATCGGATCCGGGCTATTCGCCGGGCGTTTGGTTAGATATACCTCTGCCAGGCAAGGGAGAAGCCACGCAGCAGAGTACCATCGACAGGCGTGACGTACGAGCTCCCTCCAAAGAGCTAGACTAAGAGAGGGACGAGACCCATTGGAGCGCCCTGCAGCTTCCTCTCGCGACGCGGCACGCGAACTGCTGCGCTGGAAAGCGAATACCATGCAGGAAAAATATTCCATCACATTCCCGTGGGTCGGGATCGTCTACATCGATAACACAACCGGTGCACTGAGCTGGAGTCGACCCGGTGCCGACCCGGTGGCCAAAAGCTATATCAAAAAGTATCTGTTTGATGAAGGATTCGTCGAGCAAGCCCTTGGAATCCTCGATCCTGCGATTAACGACGAAGTTCGAACGCTGCTCGAGAGTCTGGACCATATCTGAGGAATCTCAGAAAAGCTTTTGGCGAGCTTCGAAGAGCACTGATCCATTTTAAAAGTGGAACGGTTGCACCCTCCCCGAAGGGCGACCGCTCGATTGCTCACCCCTTCCCTCTGCTTCGGAATCCGCAAAGCTTAATCTTTCCGCTTCACGGTCACCTTTTGACCCGTTTGGTGATCCAAATAAACTTCTTTGTCGTGTTCCTTCTTGATTAATTCGTACCTTCCTTGATTCCCCTGGACCTGATCGTAAGTAACCACCGTCTGTTCAGAGGTATTGGCGGGTTGAACGGCCTCGGTAGTTTGAGTGGTTTGAGTCGTCTGAGTCGTTTCGACCCTTGTTGTTCCGGGTGCCTGAACGACTGCCCCTGAATCGTTCACATAAACTACTTTCTCGCCCGCATCGCTGCGCACAGTGATCGCGTATACCCCATTGGCGTCGTGAATGACCCGCGTAACACTTGCTGGACCCGTAATACGAGTCTCGCGAATCACGGTCGTTTGGACTGGCTGAGGCAGTGTAGTGAATTGGATCTCATCTGCTCGCGCAGATGTGCCGGCTAAGGTGCCTGCAACGATCAATAGTGGTAAAATACCCTTTTTCATAAACCTTGTTTGTACTGACAATTTCACTTTCTTCGCTTCTGGTCGCTCGCGCGGATCCACGCGAGGCACCCATCACTCCTTTCCTGTCGTATGTTTTTCCGAGGAACAGGTTGCTGCAGAGCGCTTGACGATTATTTTAGGACCGTCGGTATCCTGCCTCGCGAATAAAATGTGAACCAAACGTGAGGTTACCGATGGGCACAATTCTACTCATAATTCTGATTTTATTACTCGTCGGCGCGCTGCCGACGTGGCCTTACAGTAGCGGCTGGGGCTATTACCCTACGGGCGGGCTGGGCTTGCTTTTCATTATAATCCTGGTCCTTGTCCTGTTGGGCAGGATCTAGCGACATTTGCCTCCGCTCTTGTCCGAAAACGGGAGGGCAATTGTGAGCTCTCCCATTTCCATGGTCGAAGAGTCCTCCACTCAAGGGGTGTCGCTCGGTCCGTTTATCCGTTTCCCGCATCTCGGTCGTCGTGTATTCTGTGAAAACCGGAGGTATTTACATTGGGACAAGCGGTTGGTCGTATAAAGGTTGGGCCAAGACGTTCTATCCGGCTGATCTGCCGGCAAACAGACAGTTGGCGTACTATGCGACGAAGTTCCTCACGGTCGAAATCAATCGCACGTTTTATCGCCTCCCTACCCAGAAAGCGTTCGAAGATTGGAACTGCGTCGCGCCCGGAGGATTCTTGTACAGTATCAAAGGAAGCCGAGCGGTGACCCATTTTAAGAGGCTCCGTCCCGGGGCCAAATCATTCGATCTTTTGCTGAATCGGTTGGAAATTCTAGGCGAACACCGGGGCGCAGTGCTGTGGCAGCTTCCAGGGACGCTTAAAAAGGATCTCGATCGCCTGGGCGGTTTTCTGCGTACTCTAAACCCCCAAGTTCGCCACGCAATTGAATTCCGTGACCCGTCCTGGATAGAGGATGACGTACTCGATTTGCTTCGGCGCTCTTGCGTCGCAAACGTGGCGCTCAGTTCCCAGGCCATGCCGATGTGCCTGGAGATCACCGCAAATTTCCTTTACGTCCGGTTTCATGGGCTGGAAGGAGGAGCCGCCCACGATTATGCAGATCATGAACTGCAGGTCTGGGCAACCTTTCTGAAAGACGCCGCTCACCGCGGCATCACCGGATTCGTGTATTTTAACAACGATATGAACACTCGAGCACCGCTCAACGCAGCGCGCCTGATGGAACTGGTGGGGTCTTGCGCTCGCACTCCGAAAGAACAGGGCCTCACCACCCTCTAGTCGGTGTTTTTCGTTTAGATCTTGCTCTGCATGGGAACCAGATAATTGTATAACTTCCTCAACGCCAAATGCAGCCTGGTTTTCACCGTGCCCAAGGAGATTTGCCTCTTCGCGGCGATTTCCCGCTGGCTCATACCTTTGAAGAAGGCCAGTTGAATGACCTCCTTTTGCGCTTCAGGTAATTCCTGAATCACGCGGTTGAGAAGTTGTGATAAATCATGAACTTCCACTTCGCTTGAGATGGTAGATGTTTCGAAAGTCAAGGGGTTATCCGTGTCCGTTTTTAAGCTTTCCGTCGCGCGCCGATATGCCGCTCTCCGACGTAGTCGATCGAAGGCGCGTCGCCGCGCCAAAGTAACCAAGAGTCCCCGCAAGCCTTTTTCATTCGGATTGTAGCGATGTCCTTGTTCCCAAACTTGCAATAACACGTCATGCAGCACATCGTCCACGTCTGACTCGTCCCGAATGACCCCCAAAATCACCGTTCGGAGGAGTGATTCATACCGTTTGTAGATGCTTTCGAGTGCATCGCCCTCACGATTGACGACAGCCTTCATAAGCTGATCATCCGATGCCCTCGCCGACTGATTTATCTCTTGCTCAATTATCACACGCTAATTGTAAAGGATTGCCACTGAATGGAAATCGGTGGTCGCCACGATAGGTTCCTCGGCTAAACCCTTAGGTGAACGGCTGAATTCTCCCGAGGGTATCACCTTTCCCGGACGGGACAACGGATCCGGAATTCCAATCCCCAGGATGCACCCTGACATTGACCGGCTGGTAACGCGTATCTGAGAGCGAAAAACCTTTTCCGCCCCACCCGGAACAGGACGAGATCTTTGACCGCTTCGACAGGGAGGAGAGATAGGATCGCGTGTTCGAGCACCTGTTTTTACGTCTTGTGCTCCCCTTTTGGACCTATAGCGCACGTCAAGCCGGATCAGGGTGGCGGCACAATTCCGGGAGCTTGCCAACACGCCCGCTGAGCACCAGGTCGTGTGTATTTGAGCCTACGCAGCGCCGCTCGGACACCAGGTTGGACAATCGTCTTTTACTTCCAATGTGCTAACGTACGATTTAAGACATTAAGTTTGAACAGCGACAACGATATGGTGAAACAATCCGGCGGGGCGCGGCGTAGGCTTAACGATTTCAAGGCGATTGCGGACGCGACCAAAAGATTTCTGGCGGTGCCGCAGCGGGAAAGGCGAACCCAGAGCCAGTTTTCCCCTCCGTCTGGGGCCACCGGCCACTCGGGAAGACCGAGCAATTCCTGACGAGATGATCGCTCTATGGAACCGCTCACCGTGTTTCTAGTTGAGAATCATCAAGATACCGCGAGGTACATGCAGTTGTATCTGCAACAATTGAATCACACAGTCCGCGTGGCTGCCGACCTGGCGACGGCTCTGCGGGAAATTCCAAAGTCGCGCTGCGATGTGCTGATCAGCGACATTGGGCTGCCAGACGGAGACGGTTGGCAACTGATGGAAAAACTCGGCGATGACCGACCGCCGTTTGCAATAGCGATGAGCGGCTATGGAACCGGCAACGACCAGAGGAAAAGCCGGGCAGTGGGCTATGATCACCACTTGGTCAAGCCGTTTACGCCGGACGAACTGCTTGTGCTCCTGCGTGAAGCTGATAACAGAAAGGGCACGCGGCCGTGACAACGCGGCGCGAAGGCGTTTGTACGTTATTGCAGGATATCGGGTTGCCCGCTGTTCGAGTCAAAACGGTCAGCGCTGAAGTAATTGAATTCAACGAACTATTTTCGTCGCTCGTCCGTCCGGTGGCGCCGATGGCATACCCGGCTTGGTTTGTCAAAGGCGTCCTGCCTTTTGTCACTGCTGCCGATAGAACAAGCTGGGCCGCTGCTTTTGACAATCAGACCTCCGTGCAAATCCATGTGGCATTTAAGACCGTGGATGGACGAGCCCTTAATTATGAAATGCGCTCGTTTTCCCCGGCCGGCCCAAAGAAGCCGGACCAATCGATTCTCTGTGTTTTCATTCCGTTTACAACTCCGGTCTTCGAGCGCATTTGCGACACGCATCTTTCTGAGGGGCGAGAACTGGAGAGATGCCGGATCCGGAACGAACTCCATCACGGTATCTCACAACGACTACTGGGAGCGGCTTTCGGGTGCAAGGCATTGGCTGCAAAAGTCGCGATCTTGAGCGAGGGCCTTGGAAAAGATGCCTCGGATCTCGCGGAGCTTGTCAACGAAGCAGTCATTGAGTTGCAATCTTTGGTACATTCGGATCAAAATCAGAGTTGATGGCAATATGTGCAAGCTTCGCCGCATCACGAGGAGCTTTGGGTAGTCAAAGTAATACGGAACAGCTGTTTCCGAAGTGGACCTTACATCGATCCCGACATAGCAATGACTGACGAGAGCGCAAAGAAAAAGCAAAGGGTGTTGATCGTCGATGATCACCCAATATTTCGGTTTGGCTTGGCCGGGTTAATCACCGAGCAATCTCACCTTGAGGTGTGTGGCCACGCCGATTCTGCGCCAATGGCCTTGGATGCGATGAGGCGCTTCAAACCAGACATTGTGCTCGTCGATTTATCGCTTCGAGGTACGAACGGAATCGAGCTGATCAAGTTGATGAAAGCGGAGGAACCGGACCTCCCGATTCTTGTGATATCGATGCACAATGAAGCCGTTTTTGGACTGCGTGCTTTGAAGGCAGGCGCTCTCGGTTATGTGATGAAGGCCGAAGCCATGAATCACGTGGCAGAGGCCATCTCGAAGGTGCTCCAGGGCAAAATTTACGTCAGCCCCCAATTCGGAGAAAAACTGATCTTCAAAGCAGTGCAGTCGACGGAAGCCGGTACTGGTTCACCGGTGGATTCTCTGTCTGATCGGGAGCTAGAAGTATTGCAGTTGCTCGGGAAAGGTGGTTCCACTCGGTCCATTGCGGAGGCACTCCATCTCAGCGTTAAAACAATTGAGACGCATCGAGCGCACATCAAAGAGAAGCTTGGCTTTCAGGATTCGGAGGAAATGGTCAGGTTCGCGATCGATTGGGTCGCCCAGCAGGAGGAATAAAGTCGGGCGCGCGCACACCAAGTGCTTCCAATCGACATGCTCCTCACTCGCGTTAGCATCCGAAAACGCCAACTCTGCGACGGCGCCGCTAAACCAACGTCGGACTCGGTGCACTAGGCACGTACTCTCCCTCCGAATACCTCAGGTTGCCACCTGAGAAACACTTAAGGGAAGGCCGGAAACCGGACCAGCCGCGTCTAACATGTATGGACAAACTACAATTCAAAGGTTCCTGGAACGAGATCAAAGGGAAACTGAAACAGAGTTATGGCAATTTAACAGACGATGATCTCGCTTTTGCCGAAGGTAAAGACGATGAGCTACTAGGCCGACTTCAAAAAAAGCTGGGCAAAAGCAAAGAGGAAGTCAGGCGAATGATCGAAGGTCTGTAAACCCGGCCGGCGATCGCCGAGAACTTGCCGAGTGTAGGCCGGATCGGAAATAGCGATCACAATCGACGGTGCGGCACGTTCGGAATCGCCGAACGGACCGCGTGTTGCACAGCCGCCGGAAAAAGGCGCGCGGTCTGGAAAAAGGCGCGCGGTCTGGAAAAAGGCGCGCGGTCTGCAAGTTGGAGGAGCAGATTGGGCGGTGGCGTGCACAGACGGCCACCGAACGTCCAATGATTTTTGTTCCAGCACAGGGGGGCTGCCGGCCAATCAAATCCGGCGCTCGACCATATTCTCCCCTTTGAGCGGAGATAGGCGAGAGCACGGCGAAACGCGGGTGACGCGACTGGAGGCCGCGCAGCATGCCCCTTATACCGATTGGCGAGCTCATCCGGCGCGCACGCGAAGAACGGTACGCGCTTGGGTACTTCGAGAGCTGGAATCTGGAATCCCTCCAGGGCGTTCTGGATGCCGCAGAAGCCACTCGATCGCCGGTCATTATCGGTTTCAATGGTGAGTTTTTGAGCCACCCTGGCCGGAAACTTCCCGAGCGGCTGCAATGTTATGCCGAACTGGGAAAGGCGGCAGCAGCTTGTGCAACCGTTCCGTGTGGCCTCGTCTTTAATGAATGTCCGGACGACGCCTGGGTGCGTCAGGCGGTGCTCGCGGGGTTTAACCTAGTGATGCCGGCAGATCCTTCGGCCGCTTACGACGACTATAGTCGTCGCGTCGCAGAGTTGACTGAGTTTGCTCATCATCACGGGGTGGCCGTAGAAGCTGAGGTCGGCCATTTACCGCTCGGAACAACTGGCGAACTGAATGGCAGCCAGTTGACTGATCCCGAATTGGCGGCCCAGTTTATCCGGGACACATGCGTCGATCTGCTGGCGGTCAGCATTGGCAACGTTCACGTCATGCTCGAAGGTGAGCAGGATCTCGATCTGCGCCGCTTGTCCCAAATTTGTCTGCATATCACCAAGCCCCTCGTTCTACATGGCGGTACCGGCATCAGCGCAAGCTCTCTCCGCGACGCGATTGCTTTGGGAGTAGCTAAGATAAATTACGGCACCTACCTGAAGCAACGATACATCCAGGCGGTGCGGAAAAG
>JAFAQT010000222.1 GCA_019246215.1 Verrucomicrobiota bacterium | reverse complement strand
ATTCGAAGGGAACGCATTCTCGCTACGGAAGGCTTAGATGCTCCTATCCAGCTTCTCGAAGTCATTAGCCGGTGTCAGCGTATCGGCGATACGCTCGAAGAATGCGCCAGGCTGATTAAGTCATTGTCGATACATCGATACTGGGGCGATTACGCACTGTAAGGACATAGCGGCAGAAAACAGATGAGCATTTCATCGATCGGCGCGTATGAATCAAGTCGAGAGTCCCTTGTCCAGTTCTCCTCGTGCGCCCGCGGGCTCGGGGACCAATCTCTGTTGAGCGGTAAAGTGTCGCGCTCCATTAAGCGATCTCAAAAAGAAACCTCGACCTCCTCCGTGCTCCACCCTGCGCCTCCGGTCAGGACCGCAGCGGTCAACAAAGACTATTCGGTCGCGGAGCGGTTGAGCTTTCCACTTTCCATTGATTTGGTATCGGCCACGTCGCTTTACAACCGACAGGCTTTTTGCCTTTCCGTCGAAATGATTTTTTCGCAAGTTTCCCATGCGAAATCTACAGCGCAAAGGCGAGAAAGATGAAAGCCTGGGGCCAAGCGTGCCGAAGCCCTAGTCAGGCCGCTCTTTCAGAGCTGAATTCCTATTTAAACGTTTCCTGGGGCTGCGCCAAGCGCCGCCCAGGCCTTCCTGTTTCGCACCTTTGGCGCTCCAGATCCAGAGCCCATGGCTACTCATTTGCTAAGAGCCCAACTGCTAGCATAGACTTAAATGATGGAAATCGTAGAGACCTTGCTTCGAGCGAGAAACGCTTTATTTGCCACTCGGGTTGATTTCGGCGACGATAACGGTTTCGAAGATGTAGAAGAGCACGTACCGGTCAAATACAAGTCACGCAAAATGATGACGAAAACTGTCTCCGAGCCAATTGGATGAATCCAAATCGCACCAAAGGAAAAAGAGCAGGAATTAAATGCGTGACCCTCTCGACCCTAATTGCCGGACTAACAATTTTCTGCGGTATGGCTCTCGCGGACGAGACGCAGGTCCTTCGGTCGCCTCCTCGGGAAAGACAAGACCAAGCGCCGCTCTGGTCAGTTGATCTGAATTCAGATTACACCTTGGGCAGCAAGATCATGAAGTCCGCAAGCCTCGGGTCTCAGGCAGTCTATCACTATCAGATCGAGGCTCTGCGGAATATCCATTTGTTTGAAAAGTACTATTTTCAGCTAGGAGTTGTGTCGGAACGGTTTGATTTCTCTCGATCGGATAGCCTTTATCCGTCTTCCATCACGAGCGTCGCGGGAGACGTTGCACTTTCTTACTGGACAGGCGACGATTTCTACCCGCTTCTCAAGTTGGAACCTGGGATCTATTACACTCGAGATCACATCGCACTAGATTCTTTTGATATTCCAATCCGTGCTGTGGCAGGGTTCAAGATCCGGGAAAAAGTTCACCTCGTGCTCGGTGTTAACGCGGATCCATTCGAAGAGGACTGGGCGATCCCAATCTGCGGGTTCAACTGGGAAGTCAACGATCAATATAACCTGAGGGCCGTTTTTCCCGACCCGCGCTTCAGTTATACACCAGATAAGAAACTGGAGTTTTTCGTCGCGGCTGATCTGGTCGGTGGCGGATACCGCAACGGTCCAACCTACGACCGTCGGACCAGTAATGCACTTTTAGATTACTCAGAATACCGCGCCGGGAGCGGCGTGAATTACACTCCCCGAAAGGGTTTCTCGTTCGAAATGACGGCTGGCTGGAGTATCGAGCGACGATTCGACTATTTCCGTGCGGGACCGGACGATGCCAGCAAGAGCGCGCCTTACTTTAAACTCCAAGTCAGCATCGACTTGTAATCGCCCGCTATTTTCGGGCTAACTGGCTATTGAACGATGCTGATGACCGCTCACCGCTGCTCCCGCAGCCGTGTCGAGCTGCAGAAAGTCGAGGACAGAAATCAAGCCGATCAGGCCTATCAATACGAACGCCAGATGAAAATCGGGGATTGTCGGATTGCTTGCCGAGTCGTGGCGCAAGAGCGCAGCGATCCGCAAAGCGATCGCTCCCGCAGCGACGCCCATACCCATCGTCATCTGCTGGATCATGCTGGCAAATGTCGTCGCAGCGCTCATCTGCCCTGGCGGAACATCGGCGAAGCCGAGCGTGACAAGGCTCGTGAACTGCATCGACCGGCAGAGTCCCCCGAAGAAAAGAATCGCGACAATGAGCGGCGTTGGCATCGCAGGGGACAAAAAGGCGCAAGCGAACAACGAGAGGGCGGTCAGCATGCCGTTGCCAATCAGTACCCTACGAAATCCCAAGTGACGGATAACCGGGGTAGTGACGGTTTTCATCCCAAGATTGCCGGCGAACACGGCAAGCACTAGCAACCCGGACTTGAACGCGGTAAATCCAAAACCAAGCTGGAACAGCAGAGGCAAAAGGAAGGGAATCACGCTGATCGCAATACGAAAAAGGGAACCGCCTCGGATCGTCACGGCAAATGTCCGAATCTGCAACAAAGAAAGCTTGATCAGGGGAGTCGCATGACGGCCGGAATGCCAGACCATCAGGGACCCGGTAGCGCCGCCCAGGGTAAGCAAAATTACGATCGTGAGCCAGGGAGTGGGTTGTTGCCCGACCAATTCCAGTCCGTACATCAACGTTGAACAGGCGATCGCCGACGAAACAAATCCAGTCCAGTCAAACGGACGATTCTCCTCTTCTCGACTGTTACTAATCCAAAGAGCGGATAACACCATGCCGATCAATCCAAGCGGAACATTGAGAAAAAAGATCCAGCGCCAGGATGCGTAGGTCGTAATGAATCCCCCAACCGGCGGGCCAAGCACAGGCGCCACTAACCCGGGCCAGGTGATGAAGGAAGTTGCCCGCAGAAGATGTTGCTTTTCGGTGCTGCGGAAGACGACCAATCTACCCACCGGTACCATCATGGCGCCCCCGATGCCCTGAATGATCCGTGCTACGACAAACTCTAGCAGACCGTTGCTCACCGCACAGAAAATTGAGGAGATAGTGAAGACGGCAATAGCGCCCCCAAACACGGTTCGCGCTCCAAAGCGATCGGCCGCCCACCCGCTGATCGGAATGAAAACCGCCAGGGTCAGCATGTAAGCCGTCATCCCGACGTTCAGGCTGACCGGCCCGACGTGAAAAGATCGCGCTATCTGAGGCAGCGCGGTCGCAATGACCGTTCCGTCAAGATTCTCCATGAAAAATGCCCCAGCCACGAGCACCGCGACTGACGAAGAACGTCGGACCGAAAGAGACATCTAGTGCGAATTAAAACGAACTCTGCGCTTCCAGATGCTGTTTTGATCTTTGGTCAGTGCGAAACGTTACCGCCGAGCTGGGCAGCTGATACAACATTGCCTTCTCCGAGAATTCGGTGGAACAGTTCGATCGCCATTCCGTACACCATCCGAGCCGCGGCAGCGTCGTAGCGTGCTCCCTCATCACGCATGAAGGCGTGAGCACCATTGAATTCATGCCAGCTGAAAACCCGATCCGCATCGGCCAGTGCGTTATAGATCACTGCCCTGCCCTCACGTGGAACGTGTGGATCCTGACGACCGAAAACCATCAGCATCTCGCCATGAATCTCCCGAATCCGATCCAGCGAGTTGTCATTGAGTCCCTTACCAAGACTTCTTTTATGAATGTCCGTCGGGTAACAGCATGCCGCCGCACGCACCAGAGGGTTCATGGCAGCCCGAAACGCGAGATGACCCCCAATGCAAAAGCCCATCACGCCCAGTTTGCCTGTACACTGGGGGTGCGTCTTCAAATAGCTGAGCGCAGCCTGTGCATCGTTGTCATAGCCGGACAATTCTTTGGCAATCTTATCGGCGTTGCCTCGGTCCGCGCCGGACTGATCATAGGGCAGCACCGTGCCAGGCTGCTCGAGTTCGTGAAAAATCTCTGGAACAGCCACGACCAAGCCGTGGCCAGCGAGCATCGCCGCGGTTCGGCGAATCGGACCAGTCACCTGGAATATCTCAGAAAACAAAACAAGCCCCGGGTAACGGCCTTCCGCCACAGGTCTCAAAATGTAAGTTCTCATTGGTCCGGTTGGTGTCTGGAGGTCGATCGATTCGTCGTCTTTGATTGTCATACGAAAAGGGAATAAAGGGGAACGAGAACGGGGTCAAATCTCGAAGCGCGGGAGACCTTCACGTGTGAAGTGACGGTCAGGGTAGGTTTGTTTCTCCGACCCCTACAGGGCCGCACACGTTTTTGGAGCTACAGGCCTAAAGCCTGGGCACGCCGACACGCCAATACGCCTTCCCCGCCGCGGGAGATAAACGTGTAATGAGCTTGAAAAGGTGCATCCTGGCCGATATGTAAGGCTGCGGCCCCTCGCCGGTCGCGAAGTTCTGTGCAGTCAATATGGCGTACGCTAATGTCTCATTAAAACAACGAGCGGCCGGTGAAACCATGCGCCGCGATGCGTGGTGGACGCAGCCGCTCTTCGTGTTTCTCGGGCTTTCAGCCTTTGTGCTTTATTCGACTTGGGCCGCAGTTCAGGGAGCTCACTATTGGTTCGATCAAAACGGTTCCGACTATCTTTCGCCGTTTTATTCACCTGAGCTTTTTGGCAACTCGCCGCACGCCATTTTTGGTCCCAGACCCGGCTGGTGGCCCTCGTGGCTGTTATTCTCGCCCGCTCTTCTGGTGCTCTGGGCACCGGCCGGTTTTCGCCTGACATGTTACTATTACCGTGGCGCTTATTACAAAGCGTTCTGGGCCGATCCGCCAGCGTGCGCCGTCGGCGAACCGCGAATAGGGTATCCGGGCGAAAATTCTTTTCCGCTCATCATGCAAAACATTCATCGCTACTTTCTTTATATCGCGTTGCTGTTCATCTTTATCCTTGCGCACGACGCATGGAAGGCGATGTGGTTCCGAGATACCTTGGGTTCGCCTCATTTTGGCATCGGGGTTGGGACGATCGTTTTGACGGTCAATGTTTTGTTGTTGGGCAGCTACACGTTTGGCTGCCACTCCCTTCGCCATTTAATCGGAGGCTTCCTGGATGAAGTTTCGAAAGTGCCTCTTTGCGCCAAGAGTTACGCCTGCGTGAGTTGCCTGAACCGACGCCATATGCTTTGGGCGTGGTTGAGCCTGTTTTGGGTCGGATTCAGTGACCTCTACGTGCGGCTCTGCGCCATGGGTCTCTGGCACGATTGGAGGTTTCTCTAGGTGTTGAATTCTCGAACGAGTTCATCGTTGCGCTGTTTCACCGAATCCACCCAAATGTTCGAACGCTTCTGCGAACCAAGTGAGTAATTACGTAACCCTCGAATACGACGTGCTCGTTATTGGCGCCGGCGGTGCCGGGTTGCGTTCAGCGATTGAAGCTTCAGCCGCCGGCGTGCGGGTCGGATTGATTTGCAAGTCGCTTCTCGGCAAGGCGCATACGGTGATGGCTGAAGGAGGTATGGCCGCCGCACTTGCAAATGTGGATGACCGAGATAACTGGAAAGTTCATTTCGCCGACACGATGCGGGGCGGTCAGTACGTCAACAACTGGCGAATGGCCGAATTGCATGCCAAGGAAGCACCCGACCGGGTCCGAGAACTTGAGGCCTGGGGCGCAGTGTTCGACCGTACCGCCGATGGAAGAATTCTGCAGCGCAATTTCGGCGGCCACCGTTATCCACGGCTTGCTCACGTAGGTGATCGGACCGGGCTGGAATTGATTCGCACTCTCCAGGACCATGGCATTCACCAAGGTATTGAAGTCCATATGGAGCACACGATTGTTACGTTGCTCAAAGAGAGCGACCGGGTCGTTGGTGCCTTCGGCTACGATCGGGAACGAGGGCGCTTCAAGGTCTTTAAGGCAAGAGCAATCGTCCTGGCCACGGGCGGGATTGGTCGCGCTTACAGGATTACCAGCAATTCCTGGGAATACACCGGCGACGGACAATCGCTCGCGTATCATGCAGGCGCGGAATTGGTCGACATGGAGTTTGTCCAGTTTCACCCGACCGGCATGATCTGGCCGCCAAGCGTGATGGGTATTCTTGTCACCGAAGGCGTACGCGGCGAAGGAGGCATTTTACATAACAAGGAAGGAAAGCGGTTCATGTTTGCCGGAATCCCAGACGCCTACAAATCTCAAACCGCAAACAATCCAGAAGAGGGATGGCGCTACACTCAAGGTGACAAAAATGCCCGTCGACCACCCGAACTTCTAACCCGCGATCACGTTGCGCGATGCATCATTGAGGAGGTCAAAGCCGGTCGCGGCAGCCCGCACGGCGGTGTGTTTCTCGACATCGCCTGGATCAAGGAAAAGATCCCGAATGCAGCAGAACATATTAAAAAAAAGTTGCCGAGCATGTACCATCAATTTATGCAGCTTGCCAACCTTGATATCACCAAGGAGCCGATGGAAGTCGGGCCGACGACCCACTACATCATGGGCGGCGTCCGCGTGGACGCCGAAACCCAGATGTCCAATGTGCCAGGACTTTTCGCAGCGGGCGAAGTGGCCGCAGGACTGCATGGATCAAACCGCCTCGGCGGGAATTCGTTGTCGGATTTGCTGGTCTTCGGTAAACGCGCAGGTGAATTCGCCGCGCAGTTCAGCAAAGAATCTAACAGCGGTCAGATCAGTGACGCTCAAGTTGAAGGGGCCGCCCGAGAGGCACTGGAACCATTTGAGCGCGCCGCCAAAGCAACAGCGAACGCTGAAGGCCCTTACCAGGTCCAATACGACCTGCAAGAGACGATGCAAAACTTGGTTGGTATCGTGCGGCGCGAGGAAGAAATGGTCCGAGCCCTCGACGAACTCCATAAACTTTCGGTACGCGCAAAACAGGTGATCGTTTACGGCCACCGAGAATACAACCCTGGCTGGCACACCGCGATCGATTTGAAACACTTGCTCACCGTTTCAGAAGCAATCACCCGCGCAGCACTCGCTCGGAAAGAGAGCCGCGGTGGCCATTTTCGCGATGATTTTCCAAATAAGGATTCTGGGGAAGGCAAAATGAATATCGTCCTCAGAAAGGAAGCGGACGGCTCGATGCATGTCAGCCGGGAGGAGATTCCCGAAATGCCGCCAGATTTGGAAAGAATCATTGAAGAAATGAAATGAAGACGGCGGTTTTCAAGATTTGGCGAGGCGACGCAAACGGCGGAGATTTCTCCGAATTTGCGACGGAAATATCCGAGGGCATGGTCGTGCTCGACGCTGTACACGCGATTCAGGCTCAACAGGCAAACGATCTTGCGTGCCGATGGAATTGCAAAGCAGGCAAGTGTGGTTCCTGTTCGGCGGAAATCAACGGCGTACCTAAGCTCATGTGCATGACGCGACTGGACGCGATACCCCTCGACAAACCGATCACCCTCGAGCCAATGAGGGCTTTTCCATCCGTACGAGATTTGGTCACCGACGTTTCATGGAATTTTCGCGTTAAGAAAAAGATCAAAAAGTTCAAACCACGTCCGCCCGACGCGCCGGACGGCACCTGGCGCATCTCCCAGGCGGACATTGATCGGGTCCAGGAATTTCGAAAGTGCATCGAATGCTTTCTCTGTCAGGATGTCTGCCATGTCCTTCGAGATCACCATCTGCAGGAGGAATTTATCGGACCCCGCTATTTGGTTTTTGCCGCCGCGCTCGAGATGCATCCGCTCGACACTGAAGATCGCCTCTCGGAATTGAAGCAGGCCGGCGGAATCGGTTACTGCAACATCACGAAGTGCTGCACTAAAGTCTGTCCCGAAAACATCACGATTACCGATAACGCGATTATTCCGCTCAAGGAGCGCGTCGTAGACGAGTTTTATGATCCATTGGGGAAGTTGCTTAAACTCTTCCGCCCAAAAACATGAAAAGAGAACCTATGTTTGAACTCAAGATGCTTTCGGCAGAAGCCATTCCCGCCGCGTTAGAAAAGGCTTTACGCTATCGATTGCTTAATGATCCTGCTGAAGCCGAGAGCATTTGTCACGATGTGCTGCGCATCGATCCGGAGAATCAGCAGGCGCTGGTGATTCTCTTGCTTGCGCTCACCGACCGTTTTGGCAAAGGCTATGCAGTGGGAGTTACCCAGGCCCAGGAAGTCTTGTCCCGCCTTCAAGATGCCTACGAGCGAGCTTACTATGCGGGCATCATCTGCGAACGCCGGGCGAAAGCGCAGCTGAGCCAGGGTCATCCGGGATCCGGCCACGACGCGTACGAACTTTTCCGGGAAGCGATGACCTGCTATGAAAAAGCAGAAAAGCTGCGCCCGGCCAAAAATGACGATGCGCTATTACACTGGAACACCTGCGCACGCCTCATTATGGGCAACCAACTCACACCCAGGACAGAAGAGAAACTCGAGCTGTCGTTGGAATAGGGTGATCCATCGACCTCCATGAAAGGAGCCCTCCTCGGTGCGCGGTATGCCGCATTTCTATGTACACTGGCTTTTTCGGCGGGAGGAATGGAGCCAGCCGATGAACAGCTGCCGCCCGCCATTCCAAGTCCTATCGTACCCAAACAGAAATATATCGTCGGCATCGCCTCAGGGCCACCGTTCAACATTCACGACCCCGACGGTACCTGGACCGGCATCAGCGTTGAGTTATGGCGGGAGATTGCCGATGAGCTCCGCATTGATTTCGAGTTCCGCGAGACCAATCTGAGGGGGAATTTTGACGGACTTGCCCAAGGATGGCTCGATCTCGCCATTGGCCCCCTGACGATTACGGAGCGGCGAGAGGAGGTCTGCGATTTTACGCATGCTTACTTTTCTTCGAATATGGCGGCGGCGGTGCCGACGAGCCGGGTTCCGCTTAACTTCAGGTTTCTCGTTACCCTTTTCGATTTAGATCTCTGGTCATCGGTTCTCCGGATTGCGATCGGGATGATCGGGATCATGGCTTTTGTTGCCGCTCTAATCTGGCTTTGTGAGCGCCGAATCAACCCTGCTCATTTCGGCGGGGGCGGCCGTCCTTTACGAGGATTCGGCGCAGCCTTATGGTGGTCGGCGGTCACAATGACCACCGTGGGCTACGGCGATATCTCTCCGCAAACGTTTAAGGGCCGCGTTATTGCTGTTCTCTGGATGTTCATCAGCTTGGTGCTTGTTTCCACGTTTACGGCAACGATGGCTTCAATTTTAACCACCGCCCGGCTCAGCCAGGGTTCAACCATCCGAGGGATCGACGACCTTCGTAGAATTCACGTTGGCACTTTCGCGGACAGCTCCACCGCACAATATCTCCAGACGAATCACATCGATTACCTCGCTCTCCCTCGGGCGGAGCTCTTCAAAGCGTTGAAGAAAGGAAAGATCCAGGCTCTCGTCTATGATGAGCCTTTTCTGCGTTACGTCATCCGTACCCAATATCGGGATCAGTTCACCGT
>JAFAQT010000212.1 GCA_019246215.1 Verrucomicrobiota bacterium | reverse complement strand
AGCTACGGAAAAATGGTGCCGCTCCAGGGAATCAAGGAACAGATCGAGTCTGCGCACCGCATCAAGGACGCCGCAGATAAGGCGATTAAACTCGACCCGCATAACGACCTGGCGTGGCACGTGTTGGGCCGATGGAATAAGGTGCTTGCCGACGTTAATGGAGTCAAGCGTGCAATCGGGTCGCTCATTTTCGGCGAACTGCCGACGGGATCGAACGCAGAGGCGGTGTCGTGCTTTCAGAGAGCCATCGAAATTAATCCCAACCGCCTCATGCACTACATCGAGCTGGGACAAACCTACGCCCAAATGGGGAAAGCCGCCGACGCGCGCCGGTTGATTGCCAAGGGTTTAGCGATGCCGGACATAGAGAAAGATGATCCCGAGCTCAAGCGCCGCGGACGCGAGACCCTTGCGAAACTGCCCTGAGCTAGCTGCCAATATTATTCTGAAAGGGTGATCTTATTCTGCGATATTGAATGATGAGAACTGGTCTTTTGTTGGCGAGTGCTCTCGCTCTTTTCCCAACCTTGACGCTGGCTGGGCCCCACGATGCTGATCGGGCGCAAAACCATCGGGTGCATTTCGCGATCGGTAACTCCTCGGCGCATTCTGTACACAGAGGATTTTATCATTTTAACGGTGTAACTTGGGTGTTCGCTCCCGTGCCTTTCCCTTATGGCGGACTAGCCATAAACGGCGACTATGTCTATGACGAGAGGTTTCCGATGAGCTCTATCCTCATGCAATACCACGTCCAATCCCGACATCGTGATTAGTCCCTTTGCGTTGAACAACCTGGTCGACGTCACCGGAATACCATCTGGCGCCAGGGTTAGAGATCCGGTCTCTGAAGAGATCTTTCTTAGACCATGACGGGCGGCCGAGAGCCAGGGAACGGTCGTAAACGTGATCGGTGAGATTTGGAGGATCGCCGCTGGTTGGATCGATGGCCAAGCGCGTGACATTGCTGTTGCGCGAGTCTGCAGCGGAAGTATGGCAGTAGCGTAGGATTTTAATGCACCACTTCCTGATGAGTTCTGGACAGGCGTATTCCGAGGACGCTGGAACTAACAAGGCGGAGGGACGCCGATCTTCTTCTGTTCGACGGCCCAGAGTCCTCCCGACTATCCAGGAGGACTCTGGGGCGATACTTAGTGAGACCCCGCACCATCCTGATTCGATCGAAAATCTCCGACTGGAGATCAGTCATCCATCATCCATAGGCAGGATCGCAGAGTGGATTTGGCCCGAGGGGGTGTTGTCACAGGTGGAACACGCCGACCAGCCCAATGATAATCAGGTAGATTGCCACGATAAAGTTGAGCAGGCGCGGCACGATCAGAATTAGAATGCCGGCGATCAGAGAGATCAAGGGTGATAGTGAAACGCCAGCGGTAATTACGGTCGATAATGGGATAACCATTGTCAATCTCCGAGGTATGATCCAGTGTTCTCATAACCGGCGCATCTCGAGAAAGCAAGGCCGAGTCCACACTGTGGAAATATTTCCATTGCTCATAACGCACACAGTTCCTCTGGCAACCCGACCGGCGCCCATGCCTTTTGGACTTCTGGCGAGGAACCATGGAATTCCTCTTGAGGAGAGATTCTTCGAATTAATCCACCAGGCCTGTCCCTTTCCTGTTTTCCCAAAAAGGCCTGACCGCTTGAAGAATCTCCTTCAATTCCAGAGGCAACGAACTGCTGGTGTACCGTCTCTGGCCTAATCATCAAATTCAGGTATCGTTCGAAGATTTGCTTTTGTTGCGATGAAACGCATATAGCTATGAGTGACATTCGTTATGTCAGCTTGTCTGATCTTCATTTGGGAGCGGAGAATAGTATTCTCACGCGACTGACTTCCGCCTCGAATGACGCCGTGCACTGGAAGGCCGATCCAACTACGGCGAGCGATGTTATGGTTCGATTGGTTGATTGTTTGAAGCTATTGATTTCTAAAAATCGCGGAGCGCAAAAGCCCACTCTCGTCTTGAACGGGGATGCCCTTGAGCTGGCACTGGCGGATGTTAACGTAGCTGTCATGGTCTTTGAACGATTCATGGAATTGACGATGAAACCGGGCGAGGAACTATTCGACAGAACAATTTATTACAATCCCGGCAACCACGATCATCATCTCTGGGAAACTGCAAGGGAAACGCAATATATAGAGGAGTATCTTCCGAGCACAAAATGGGGAGACCACCTCGATGCTCCATGGCATACCACCAATATGTTTCTCGGGGAATACGATGCTGTACCCTGTTACCTGCTTGACAGGTTGATGCGAAGATATGAATCAAGGTATGAGACTGGCGCACAACCCCATTTTCTTGTGGTATACCCCAACTTCGGGTTGCGTACTGCTGACGGACAGAAGTGCGTTATTTTCAGCCACGGGCATTACATCGAATCCATTTACCGCCTGATGACTGGCTTGCGTTCGACTCTATTTCCCGACCGGGCGGAGCCGGCTGTGATTTGGGAGCTGGAGTCGGAGAATTTCGCGTGGGTCGATTTCTTCTGGTCAACGCTTGGCCGCTCCGGTGAGTTCGGGGCGGATGTGGAATTGATCTACGATAAATTGCAAGCGGATGTTCAATTGAAGAAGTTGGTTTCCAATCTGGCAACAGGGATCACAACGAAATACAGGCTGGCTGGGGTTTCACGCCCACTCGAACACATCATTCTAACCTCGGTTCTTAGCTTCTTTCTGAACAGAGTTGCCAAGCGGGAGGTAAAGCGAACGGATACCGTATTGAGCGAGGATGCAGAATCAGGTCTGCGCCAATATCTGGAAAAGTTTTTGTTAAAGCAAATCCAGACGGACAATGCTGGTTCGGTTCCGACCGATGTTACCTTTATCTTCGGTCACACCCATAAACCATTTGAGGAAGTTCGTCCTTACGCCGGTTATCCGGTTGGTGTAAAGGTATTTAACAATGGCGGATGGGTGGTGGACTCAATGGCGCCCGCCCCGCGTAAGGGCGGGGCGCTTATTCTTGTGGATGAGGATCTGAACACCGCCTCCGTTCGCATCTATAACGAGGCGGAAACCGATACTCAGCCACTCTCACCCGCGCGTGTTTCGGAAGTCATCGATAATCCGTTGGTTCAGCAGTTAAGGTCCATTATTTCAGCGGCTGCTACTCCCGTAGGAGCACTGACGAACGCTATCTTTGCTGAAATACCACGGCAACGTGAAAATCTGAATGCGAAGATTCAAGAGGGGGCTTAGCCCGTTGCACGCGTGAAGAGAATTGTCTTCGTTGCAAGTTGCTGGAGGAATGTCAAGTGGCTGGTCGGTTCGGCTGGTTAAATGCTGGAAGCACCAAAATCGCCAAGGCTGCGACAGCGCCACTTCACCAGCCTCGGACTTGATGCAGCGATGCACCGACTGTCAGTGTCCCGATGGTCGACAGTTGTTTCTCCAAGTTGACGGCATGGGGCGTATTCTTTATCAGGACCGCTATCTCCGGACTGAACGCGGAATTCTTGACGCAAGTCTAACGTTGGTTTGGGGCGGATGCCGATTCTAAGCACCGGCCGCTTGCGGGTGTCGATGCCGAATCCATTTGGGGGACCCTCTCCTGCCGGGCGTCACCGGCAATCTGAAGAACGGCGGATCCGTAAGCACTGCGATAGCCGACTGGTCAATCAATGAAGCTGTCCGCGAACTGCTCGTTTTCGCCTTCGAATGTGGTTACATTCCAACAAAGGTACCGAATGCGAAATGGGATTTTATCTACCTTTCAATCTCGAATGAACGGTAGAAAACTGTGAAGTGCCATTTCTTAAATGATCCGGCTTTTTGAAACGGCAAGCGGTGGCATA
>JAFAQT010000103.1 GCA_019246215.1 Verrucomicrobiota bacterium | reverse complement strand
AGCGAGAACGCGGAAAAACAGCCAACAGGACACGGCCCAGAGGGTTGGGTTGAGAATGGGCCGGCGGCTGCGTTGCTCGTCGGTTACGTATCCATTCAGATATGCGCCCTCCTTGCGCCTTGCCGGCGGCCCATTTTCAACGCAACGAAACTCAAGGGATTTAGGAGACGGTACACTAGTGTGGCGGTGGAGCTACAGGCTGGCTATATGGATCATGGGGTTGTACAGAGCCGCCATATCGATCCGCCGGCAGCTCCTGCTGGTCACTGTCGTCGAGCTGGCCGTGCTTTGGATCTATCGTGTTGCGTCCGGTAAATTTCTCCTGGAACCATCCGCCGACAGTTTGAAACACACGCGTAGTCCGGTGAGCTACAGATTTGCCGAACTGGACGACCGACGAACCATATCGGTTTGCGCGATCACGAATGGTTTCTCCGACATGCTCGTCAGAATCGCCTTCCGAAGCATACCCCCGATCCTGATCCTCGGGTCGGCGATAATCCCCGGGCGAGTTGACGTCTCCGTTCATAGGAGGCGGCGGTCCTGCTAATGCCTCAGAATCGGATCGTGGCTGTGTCTCCTGGCGACGTGCGTCTAGGGTTTCCGGAACCCAGTTACCGGCGCTGAGCAATGTGCCGTTATTAGCTGCAATCCGCACAGTTCCTACCGATCGCCTCTCATAATCAAATATATCTAAGTTCCAGACCGGTTGGCCGGTAGAGGCATCCACGGAGAGCCGATAGTTCACACTGTCGAACCCGACTTGATTGCGGCTAGCCTCTTTCTCAGCGATCCGAAAAGCTCCGTCAGAATCCAGGTTCAACTTCGTCAGATCGATTGGATTTAATCCCGCCGCAGGAGACCGGACCGGAGTCCGCTCGGACGAGATCTGTCCCGATATGATATCCAATTCGCGCTCGCCGGCTCGAGCCGCCGGATCATCGAGCACAATCCGCCACGCAACCGGTTGGGGTCGACCTGACTGCCCGATGATCGCTGTAACTTGACTCAACGCTTTTTCGCCACGCTGCGCTCCCAGTGTCCGGAGCGCCTTGTAAGCAGTATCCTGTGCCGAAACGAATCCGGGTGCGATTGCACCCGCCATTAGCAAAACGAACAACCCACGCTTCATTAAGAGTTTTCTCTTTTGTACGAATGTTTTCCGGTTTGTGCAACACAAGAGAATGAACAGCTGGCAATCTTTCAAAAATCGTGAGCGATGAAAGCTAATCCCTAATCCACTTGAACCTCGCGCTAGAAAATAGTCTTCTTAACACTGTCATGCCTGTTCCACGTGTGTTAATTGCCGACGATCAGCCCGAGGTTTTGAAAGCTCTTTCTTTCATCTGTTCAGCGGAAGGCTATCAAACAGTCACGGTCAATTCGCCAGCAGCAGTCCTAGCAAAACTCGGGAAGGAAGATTTTGACGTTATCCTAATTGATCTGAACTACCACCAAGACATCGTGACCGGAAAAGAAGGTCTGGATCTGCTCAAACAGATCCGCACGATCGATTCGTCGATCCCTGTGGTGGTGATGACCGCTTACGCGTCGATTCAACTGGCCGTGGAGGCGGTTCGACTCGGCGCCAAGGATTTCCTGCAGAAACCGTGGGAAAATGAACGGCTCCTTTCAATCCTGCGCACCCAATTCGCCTTGCGCGAGGCGCTCCGCGGTAAAGAGCGCCTTGAAGCGGAGAACAGCGCGTTGCGCTCTTCGCAAGCGCCTTTGGCTGGATTCGTGGCAAGATCTCCAGCGATGCGTCAGGTCCGAGAGATAGTTGAACAAGTGGCTCCTTCGGACGCGAACGTGATGATCACTGGGGAAAACGGAACCGGCAAAAACGTGGTAGCTCGGATGCTGCACCAGTGGTCTTCACGTTCTGCCCAGCCATTGATCACGGTGAACATGGGAGGGCTGCCCGAAGGCGTTTTCGAAAGTGAAATGTTCGGCCACGTAAAAGGAGCGTTCACCGATGCTCGCGCCGATCGTTCAGGCAGATTCGAACTGGCGGATAACGGAACTTTGTTCCTCGACGAAATCGCAAACCTTACCGCCACGCAACAGGCAAAACTCTTGCGAGTATTAGAAACGGGAGAGTTTGAAAGAGTCGGTTCTTCGAAAACGCGCCATGCAGACGTGAGAATTCTTACCGCGACGAATGCTGATCTGCAGAAAGAAATCGAGGTAGGCAAATTTCGCGAAGACCTTTTCTTTCGGCTTAACACCATTCAAATTCATTTGCCGCCCCTCAGAGAACGGATTGAGGACATCCCGTTTCTGGCCGGGGAATTTCTGGCGGAATTCAAGCAGCGTTACCGCAAGCAGATCGACGGGTTGCATCCAGAGGCGATCACCGCCCTTCAGACGTATGGCTGGCCGGGGAACGTGCGCGAGTTGCGCCATGTGATGGAACGTGCTGTTTTGCTGACGCGTTCCGATATGATCCAGACATCGGACCTCGGTATTCGCAGGACCCCTGCCAAAACGCCGCTGCTTGAAGAGATGAATCTTGAAGCGGCTGAACTATTCCTTATCAACCGTGCGCTTTCTCGGCACAACGGTAATGCGCTGCTCGCTGCCAAAGATCTGGGGCTCAGCCGAAGCGCCTTTTACCGCCGCTTGCAGAAATTTGGCCTTAGCGCGTAGTAGGGAAACGTCTCGGCAGCGTTTCGGCGGCGTGGCTCAGCGCAATTCTGTTCGCCTAAGGGAAACACGCCCGATCCGGGTCGGGGTGACCAAGGGTCAATTGTAGTATAGGCTTCCAGCGTGTGCCAAGAGATCACTGCGCAGCGCCTTGTCCAATGGAAACGACGTTGGAGTGCCTGAGAGCCGTTACTCAGTGCGGGGCACACGCTGGACCCTATACGACATT
>JAFAQT010000399.1 GCA_019246215.1 Verrucomicrobiota bacterium | reverse complement strand
TGCTAGAAGTCACCACCCGGTCGGGAAAGATTTTTCAGGTGAGCGACCCCTATTCTTATGGTCCGATTCTAGGCGAGCTGGACATGCATCTGTACAAAGTCGGTAACCACTATGAGATTTACGAAAAACTCGGAGCGCACCTCAGGGAAATCAATGGACATAAGGGCGTGGTTTTTGCCGTTTGGGCGCCCAATGCTCAACGAGTTAGCGTGGTCGGAGATTTTAATGGGTGGGATGGGCGGACGCATCCAATGCGAAGGCGCATCGAAGCAGGGATCTGGGAAATATTTATTCCGGGAGTTGGTGAACTCGCTCACTACAAATACGAGGTGCGGAACTGCTTTGGCGAGATTGTGTTGAAAAGCGATCCCTTCTCTTTTTTCGGTCAGCATGGAGTTCAAACGGCTTCCCTGGTATTCAATCCAGACCGCTTCAAATGGAGCGATGATGCATGGATAGCTGAACGGAAGACGCGTTACTGGCCTCAGCAACCCGTTAGCATCTATGAAGTTCATCTTGGATCGTGGGCGAGGGTTCCCGAAGAGAACAATCGATATCTGAGTTACATCGAGTTGGCGGATCGGCTGATCCCGTATGTCAAAGAGATGGGCTACACCCACCTCGAATTATTGCCCGTGGCCGAGCACCCGTTCGATGGTTCCTGGGGTTATCAGGTGACCGGGTACTACGCGCCAACGAGTCGGTTCGGGAATCCGGACGAGTTTCGTCATTTCGTTGATCGCTGCCACCGCGAGGGCATCGGAGTCATTCTGGACTGGGTTCCGGGCCATTTCCCGAAGGATGCTTTCGGGTTGGCTGAATTTGACGGAACACGTCTTTACGAACACGCCGATCCGCGCCAGGGCGAACACCGAGATTGGGGCACCCTGATCTTCAACTACGGTCGGAATGAAGTACGCAACTTCCTGATCGCTAACGGCCTTTTCTGGCTCGATAAATACCACATCGACGGACTGCGAGTGGATGCCGTTGCGTCAATGCTGTACCTCGATTACTCAAGGAAGCCTGGCGAATGGGTTCCAAACATTCACGGCGGGCGCGAGAACCTGGACGCCATCGAGTTCATGAAACACTTTAATGCAGTTTGTTATGAGCGTTTTCCCGGGATCATGACAATTGCGGAAGAATCGACTTCCTGGCCTGGTGTTTCACGGCCGACTTACTTGGGCGGACTGGGATTCGGGTTCAAATGGAACATGGGTTGGATGCACGACTTTCTAGACTATATGAGTCATGAACCAATTCACCGCCGGTATCATCAGGGCGAAGCAACATTCTCTTTGGTCTACGCCTTCCAGGAAAATTTTATTTTGGTCTTAAGCCACGACGAAGTCGTCCATGGCAAAGGTTCGTTATTGAACAAAATGCCGGGCGATGCGTGGCAAAAGTTCGCCAACCTACGGATGTTTTACGCCTGGATGTACTCGCACCCCGGAAAAAAGCTGCTCTTCATGGGATGCGAAATCGGCCAGGGGAAAGAATGGAATCATAACCAAAGTGTCGATTGGCACCTGCTGGAATTTCCCTTGCACGCTGGGCTTAGACGGCTGATCCAGCATCTCAATTTCCTTTACAAGAACGAGCCTGCCCTTTCGGAGAACGACGATAGTTATGCTGGATTTGAGTGGATAGATATAAATGACGCAGACAACAGCGTTTTCACGTTTATCCGTAAAGGAAGATCCGGCTCCACTTTGCTCTTCGCGGTGAATGCGACACCGGTTCCAAGGCATGTCTACCGAGTAGGGGCACCCGGCGAGGGTTGGTACGAAGAGATCTTGAATACCGACGCTGGAATCTATGGGGGCGGCAACATTGGCAATTGGGGAGGGATGCACGCCGATCCGGCCCCTTGGCAGGGACGCTCGCATTCTTTGTGCTTAACATTGCCGCCTTTGTCGACAATCGGGTTCAAGCGACACGAGTATAAGTGAGAACCGGAATTAGCTAGAAGCCAGGCTGGTCTTGATTCACTTGCTCCCGAGAGAACGAAGGACAATCTCCTGAGCTTGACTCACGATGGCGTCAAGGTGTTCGGCGCTTTTCAGGCTTTCAGCGTAAAGCTTATAGACATTCTCTGTACCGGAGGGCCGGGCGGCAAACCAGCCACTCTGCGACACGACCTTTAAGCCACCGATCGGGGCGCTGTTGCCGGGGGCGCGCGTCAGTTTCGCTGTGATTGCTTCGCCGGCGAGTTCGGTGGCAGTGACGGCTTCCGGTGCGAGTTTCTTAAGCGAATTCTTTTGCTCCGGGGTAGCTGGCGCGTCGATGCGGGTGTAATAGGGCGTGCCGAACTTGGCAGTTAGTTCATTGTAGTGCACGCCTGGATCTTTGCCGGTGCGCGCCGTAATTTCCGCGGCAAGCAGGCCAAGGATTAGCCCATCCTTATCTGTGGTCCAAACCGAGCCGTCACGTTTCAGAAAACTCGCGCCTGCGCTTTCCTCGCCGCCAAAACAACAAGACCCGTCGAACAGGCCTGGAGTAAACCATTTGAAGCCTACCGGAACCTCCCAGAGTGTGCGCTCGAGGCTGGCCACGACGCGATCAATCAAGCAACTGCTGACGAGTGTTTTACCAACAAGTGCCGTCACCGGCCACTGGGGACGATTTGTGAGTAGAAAACGAATGGCGACTGCGAGGTAGTGATTGGGATTTAGGAGGCCGGAAGAAGGCGTGACAATTCCGTGCCTGTCAGCATCGGGATCGTTGCCGAATGCGATGTCGAAACGATCCTTAAGCTGGACAAGACCTGCCATCGCCCAGGGGCTCGAGCAATCCATCCGGATTTTGCCATCCCGGT
>JAFAQT010000394.1 GCA_019246215.1 Verrucomicrobiota bacterium | reverse complement strand
AGCACCAGGTATACTGCGCCTGCTGCCCAAGCCTGTGGAGCGCATGCGACGGGGTACAACGTTGGCCCCTTTCCAGCGCTTCGCGAGAAGCCGCAAAAAAGCTCTGGAAGCCTGTGCAACTCCAGAAAGATTGAAGCATCAAAAAGTCCAGTTAAGATCTTGGACGGTAGTTCCTTGCCTTCGGTTTGCGACAAGCCGTAGGCGATTAACGCGTTATCGTGTGGCCAGACGGATCCGTTGTGATAGGACGTAGGATTGAAACGGACCTCCGAACTGGCGATCGTGCGGATTCCCCACCCGGAGAAGAATGCATCGCCCAACAGGTTCTCCGCAATCCGCTGCGCGTATTCGGCACTGGCAATTCCGGTAAAGAGACACTGGCCTGCATTAGAGCTGCGGACTTGGCATTGACGTTTTTCTTTATCGAGGGCGAGAGCGTACAAGGAAATCTCCTCGCACCAGAACCCCTCGTGGAATCGGGTTCGTAATGTTTCAGCCTCGCGTTCCAGCTCTCTCCCCTGTTTATCGTAACCCAATGCAGCTGCGACTGCAGCGATCCCTCGCTTCGCCGCGTAAACGTAGGCCTGGACTTCGCAGAGCGCGATTGGGCCTGAAGCGAGTCTGCCGTCGGAGTGAAATACAGAATCATGAGAGTCCTTCCAACCCTGCTGAACCAAACCATTGGAGGAGAGCCGCGCATACTCCACGAACCCGTCACCATCCCGATCTCCGAACTTGTCAATCCAATCGAGTGCCAATTGAATGTTCCCCCAAATAGAACGCATCAACTCGCGGTCGCCCGTCCGTTCGAAATAAGCGGCGGCCAGGACTAAAAACAAAGGAGTAGAATCAACACTGCCATAATACCGGCGAAAGGGGACTTCCCCAATTCGCGCCATTTCTCCCTGCCGAGCCTCGTGGAGAATCTTGCCCGGCTCTGAATCGCTCTCCGGGTCAATTTCGGTAGCCTGGGTCTCAGCTAAATAATTCAGAACTCCTCTCGCCACCTCCGGACTGAACCAGAGGCATTCCAGCGCGGTGATGATGCCATCTCGACCAAACACAGTGCTGAACCACGGCACTCCGGCGTATGGGTAGGGACCCTCAGGCGTCGAGGTGATAAGCATGCGAAGATCTGCTTTCGATCGATTCAACCAATCATTAAATTGCTCGTTCGAGGTATCAATGTCGCAATCCGGGAACCTGGTGGAGTCTCTCCTCAGTTCTTCGGCTGCTACTCCGTACGCCAAAGTCCCTTCCTCGTCGCCGGATGTACACGAGGTCGTCAGAGTAAATGCCTTTCCTTCTCGGGGTCCGAGAGCTAACTGGATCCGCATCTCGTTGGCAGCCACTTGAGCAGCTGCTCCAATACATTCCAGTTTTGTCGTTCGCAGAAGACCATCTAAGCCCTCGTAACCAAGTGTTACGCTGGACCCATCTAACCGCGGTTCGATTAACCGACCGTTTTTTTGTCGTTTGTAACCGCGCACTTCGAATATGTCCGCGAAATCAGCTGCAAACTCGAGAAGTAACTCAACAGAAGCAGGATCTAAGCCGTAGTTATGAATCTCGATCAGTTCGTGGCAGGAGTTCTTCCACAGGAACTTGGTTCGGTAGATATGCAGAGCACCCCGAAGCAGCGTCTCACCGTTTGGCAGATCTAGATCCGGATTTATTAAGTCGATCGTGAGTTGCGCGTTGTCATCCCTGACAGTCGAGCTCAGGAGTAGTAACTGCGTGTCGGCCAGGCGAAGAACTGATTGGGAGAGATGCCTGGCTTCCCTGTAAAATAATCCCTGTTCATTAAGGCCAACCGGATGCAAATCTCCGTGACGATCGAATACCGCGAATGCATCTCCGCGCATCAGCACCCGTGTGCGATTGTCTGCGAGAGAAGACTGAGCACGAATATAATATTGGTTCTCGATTTCAATGATATCTGTCATGAGGTCTTAAGCCGTTCAAAACACGCCGAACTTATCGTCGGCGGTTTCAAAAGAATTTAACGCCAGCCCGTTTTTGGGCCAAATTTTTTAAATGAAATTGTAGAATTCTACGCTCTAAATGAGTCGTTCTCGCTCACCTCAAAGAAAGCGCTTACTCTCTCCGGTGGCTATTTGGGTCGTCCGCCTGAATCAGCTACTGAACACCGGAGTTTAGCCCAATTCGGCAATTGCGTTTTGGACTTCGTCGCGCAAACTTCACGCGTTCGGATGAATAAAGGGGCAACTACTAAAGTCGCGGGCGTTTTCATTTGCCCATCGCCGCAAGAGGCAAAGCTGCGTAGGCGTTTGCCTCGCAAATCCGCTGGGAAGGCGAATGAAACGATCGGAGATCAACCACTTTTGGACCGGAGATTCGGCTCCAACCAAGGGGGCCGCCCCACAGCGAAAATTGTTGTTTCGGATTGGAAGACGCGACAGACCGCAGCCGAAC
>JAFAQT010000344.1 GCA_019246215.1 Verrucomicrobiota bacterium | reverse complement strand
CTGACAGATCAGGGTGTACCTTTTGTCGTGCGGATCCCTCAATTCAAAATGGAAATCCCGAAAGCTTCTTAACTCGCAAAATGGACCGCAGCCGCCGGCTCATTTTCGGCTCAACCCCTTGACCGTGCAGCATTGGCGATTTTGGGGTGTTCGCTCGCGCCCACAAATCTCTAAGGATTCGTGAGCGACGCAGGCTACGCACAAACGACTGCGTCCATCTTAACGTCGTGAGATTTTTGCGGGATTTCTGAGAGACATTGAATTTCGAAACAGACTCCAATCTTGACTGTAGAGTGAGGCATACTTGAGAGAAATCTGTCGTAGAATCCTGCGCCTCGTCCCAGGCGGCTTCCTTCCGCGGTGAAAGCCAGCCCGGGGACAACAATAAGGTCCAACTGCTCCGGTTTCGGTCCGGGTGCCGGCTCGCGGATACCGAATCGGCCTGGTATGAGCTGCGAGAGCGATAAGACTGAGCAAAACGAAAGAACGCCGTCTTTGCACCAGGGATAGCTGATCAGGTGGTTCTCGAGCAGACCGAGGCCCCACAAAAGGTCGAGGTCAGGTTCAGCTGGCGTAGGCGCGAACAAGCCGAGGCTATTTCTCCCGCAGAAGAGGCGACCCAGCGTTTCGCAGATCCGGACGGATCGGGTGTGTCGTTCGCCTTCAGAAAGCTCCTTCAGCCGTTCACGGATCGACTCTCGCAAGCGAGATTTATCGGAAAACTGCGATCTGGTATTTGCCATCGTGGCCCAATTCATTCATGACTGTTTGTTGTGTTGAATATCTCCAGGAGTCAAGAGCATCGCGTGGGCTTAAAACCTGGCAAGGGCTGGCTTCGGCGAAATTTTATTACCGAAGTTTATCTTCCCTCTCTCTTTACACGCAGAAGAGGAATAGCGCATCGACCAGATTTTCCCGAGCTCGAATCCGAACAGATTTGTTTGACGTGGATTGGGCATGCCTCGTTTTTGATTGGTTGGCGCGGGTTGAATATTCTGGTGGATCCGATCTGGTCACTTTGGCTCAAGGTCATTAAGCGCCTTCGGCGCCCCGGAGTACTGTTGCGTCACCTCCCTGCCATTGACCTCGTGCTAGTGACGCACGCCCATTTCGATCATCTTGACAGGCGAACTCTCCGACGGATCTCGGCATTTCAGCCCATTATCGTCCCGAACGGTGTCGGGAACCTGGTGCAAGACCTTGGATTCGATCAGGTCCACGAACTGGACCGATG
Source organism: Verrucomicrobiota bacterium (assembly GCA_019246215.1). Lineage (GTDB taxonomy): Bacteria > Verrucomicrobiota > Verrucomicrobiia > Chthoniobacterales > JAFAMB01 > JAFAMB01. Next base: position 4,614 of record JAFAQT010000344.1, on the reverse strand, counting down.
GCAGACGCTGAAAATCGGGGAAATCGCCGTTACACTGACCCCGTGCCACCATTGGGGAGCTCGCGTTCTTCACGATAAACATCGTGGATTCGGCGGGTTTCATCTGAAGTTTGGCGCCAGAACTCTCTTCCATTGTGGGGATAGCGCCTATTTTTCTGGATTTGCGGAGATTGGGCAACGGTTGCCGACGGAGATAGCCTTGTTGCCGATCGGAGCGTACGATCCGCCGACCCTGCGGGAAGTGCACATGAATCCCGAGCAAGCAATCCGAGCCTTCACGGAATTAAACGCACAGATCATGGTCCCGATGCATTACGGCTCATTTCGATTGAGCTTCGAGCCTCCGGATGAGCCCCTGAACCGATTGCGCATGGCTATGAAGCGCTACAGAATCGAAAGACGAGTCGTAGTGATGGAAGAGGGTGTCCCCAGCATCTTCTAATCGTCCTCGCTTCATGGTCCTGTCCTGCATAGAAGCAAAAGGACCTCGCAAAGACCCAACCGACACACGGTTGTGGCTACGGCGCTCGAGCAATGCGTCAGGGTTATTTTCCGCCCAGACCCGAGAGGCGAAAAAGAATTTCTTGCCGGTCAAACCCAGCCACAAGATTCATGAATCCAAACCTCAACACGTGATGATAATTGATGTAATGCACGTTTCTCTGATCGACGTAGTCCAAGTAATCGAGTCCATCGATTGCAAACACATAGGGGAAGTATTGCATCAGCCGCTCACGGAATTCTGGGATTGACAGCTGTCTATAAATGTTCAGGCACCAATGATTCATCTCCAGGAAGACGATTGGCCTGTAGGCGCTAAGAGTGTCCTTGGCCCCTTCAAATACCTCCAACTCGAAGCCCTCGACATCTACCTTCATGAAATCCAGCCGGTCGAGCGACAGCTCACCAAAAGCTTCGTCCAGACGCTTTACCGTGACTTCGTGAGAAAAATGATCGTTGTCCGATATTTTGTAGTTATCTGCAATAAATGAACACGCGAAATTGCTCGGGTGACCCTGCATCAGAGCGAGTCCCTCTCTGCTGCCCAGCGCAAAATTGAAAACTTCTATATTCGGCGAATTGGCTTCGGCCACATTGCGCCGCAAGTGTTCGAACGTGCTCGGAACCGGTTCTATCGCGGCGATTTGGCCACTTGGGCAGATTTGTGAGAGCGCCAGCGCGGTCATGCCGATGTTTGCACCAACATCCAAAACACGCGAATCGTTATCACACAGGTGAGCGAGCAGGTTGACATTATCGGGTTCGAATTCCTGGCCCATTTCCCGGAGGTAATCGTCGTCTCCGGATATCTCGAATCTCTTGTGCAACACCTTGACGAACTTCGTGTTCATTCGTGGCGTGTCTTCAATCGACGACGGTCTGTTGGGCAAGCTCGTCTGTCCGTTGCGCTCGGAACGGGCCGCCAGCTCATCGAATTGCTTCAGCGCATCATGTCAGCTATCAGAATCTTCCTCTTTGGACATAAAGAGCGATGTATTCGCCGAACCTGGCTAGAGTCTCTCGATGGGGGGTCTCAACCACGAGATAACCGTGATTGCTCACAAAACCGTTGCTGTGAGTATCGTAAATCATAATACAATGCATGTTCCCGGGGTTCCATTCGGGCGGCAAAAGGAAACCCGAACCCGCCTGCGCGTTGATCATGTTCTGCCAAAGAGGCTGGACTACGTCCCCCGGCATCACCGAGGCGGCCTCTACAGCGAGATAACGCGCCTTGTCGCCGAACCGCGATGAATTCTTTTGCCAATAGGCGTGAACCCTGCTTTGGGCCAATCGTATTTCATTCGGATTCGCGTCATATCCACCGATAACATAGTTCCGAAGATCAACCTTTTGGGCGACAAGCATGTGGACTGGTATCAGCAGCAGAAAACAGGCAAGAATCAAGATGTGACGCATATTTGTAAGAATCTTTGGATGATATGAACTTGCGGTTCCCTTTTACTGTTTAAGAAAGCGTTCTGACTTTTTTCGGTCGAAGGTGAGGGCCGGGACAACGCCAATGTATTCCTCGCGCAATTCACGCTCGGTTGCATGCCCACCATCCTTCATCTCGGCCAACACAGTCCAAACATTTTGATTTAATGCAAACCAGCATCGGAACTTTTTCATTATATCGTCCCCGGAGCGCCTTTAATGAGCAAAAATGAAACTTTCGGAGGCAAGTCAGGCGCGCGTTCTCCACCGAGAGTGACTTATTTTGAGGAGCGAAGCTGACAGACGTGCTGCTCCTCCCTTGCCAACCTGTCGCTCTGAGCCCCCTTAGAAGACGGACTCCTCATGAAACAATCTACCCCACCTTGAGTTCGTTTTCGAGTCCTAAAAAGGGACCTTTCTTCTCGATCTTCTGGGCTAAGGGATCGCCCCGCTCAAGCGTTGAACTTTGGGAGATTAACCGGTGGCAATTGAAAATTCGGCCCTGCTAAGCTAAATACCGTCGAGTGAGCCGCCTCGCATTTCTTTGTTTCGCCGTTCTCTTTTGTGCGATTACGATGTCTCGCTCAGAGAACATAGACAATCGGAACTTCGCGATTGACACATGTTGCCCGACGCCAAATGAGATCCGCTTGGCCGAGGTGCGGGCCCGCAACTACTGGACGAAGAACGGTGCACGCTTTGGAGCAAACCCGATTTATCTCGCAGTAGTGGCGTCGAAAATTTTTCCAAGCGAGGTTCAACTCCTTTGGCCCAAGCTGATAAACTCGCAAACGACGGCCAGCTATTTTTCCCAACGTCGCGGCTTTAGTAATTTGCAGCTCAAAGGCATTATGATCTTTGACACTCGTGTGGGCCGCCTGGTGGGCAGTTGCGGATATATTTCTGTCGACACGCCGCCGCTTGGGCGTGTTGCCCGTTTTGACGATTACTTTGCCCGCTACATCGGATTTGGCAATTGGAATTGATGGTACGAACCGTTCACCAGCCTTCGCCAATATAAAGCGCGGAAACACCGCCGAATTCGCCGATCTTGCCGCGTTGGGGCGGATTCAAAACCAGAACGCCATCGTCGGAAACCAGTTGCCCCGTGCGGCTGTCGAAGAGAAGCAGAAACAGAACCGAACGACTAGCCTGATCAGAGGGGTGTCCTCCGTTGCCGATGCCGAATTCACCTCTTGCTATTCGTCGGAGAAGGGGACCGGTTTCGGCGGCTGGCACGACGGCAGCCTCAACCGCCACGACTGGAGTCTGCGCCAGAATGGCTCGTTTCTTTGCATTCGCTTGGTAGAGAAATTTTTCAAACCTCTCCCGAGCGAGTGCGATTTCAGAGTTATAGGGCGTCGCTGACATGAGCGCGTAGTCAGTCGTGCCGGCATGTACAGAGTATTGAAAGAAGCCGAGAAAAAAAGGGCAGACCAACAACAGGGAAAGAGCGAACTGTTTCATTGCGAGAAAAAAGCACTATAAGCGGAGCAATTCTCGCAATGCGACAAAAATATACAAATCGGACAGGCGCTGCCGAAAAACTCACGATTTCAGCTAAGACTTGGGTGCGTGAAAATCAGCCGGAATTCTAAGTTCCAGCTCCGATGTACCGAGCTGTATAATCGGCCACGCGGACAATCTGTCCGCGTGATGGGACATCGACGATGATATATCCTTGGGGCCCGACGGCACGATCCGTTTGCGTGTCAAAAATGATGAATCCGCGGACGCCTTGTTTGGAGCTGCTGGAAATTCCTTGGGTGAAGTAGGCTCCACTCGTTTCGGAACGATCGAGTTTTATCGAAAATTCCGCATTTAGTTCTGATGCAAGAATAGAGGAAGCTGTTACGACAAGGTACCGCGGCTCAGCCCCGAGACGGCTTGCGTACTTTTGCCAATATTGCCGTGCGTGCTGTTGGGCCAATTGAATTTCGTTGGCGGCCGGGTAGTAGATATCGACGGCAAAATCGCGCTTATCTACTTTCGTAGAAACGAGGTCGCTGCACGCAGAAAGAACGGCTGCGAAAACAAAAAGGAGCGAGCGGAACCGATTCATCATATAGGAGCCATGAGTCATACTAGCTTACGTGAAAGTGTTCCGGTTGGATGCAATAATCGGTTTCTATCGAATGATTTACCGCCGTTTTTTCATTCCCTGGAGGACCGCGCCATTCATGTTCGCAGAGCGTTCCCGATCTTATCGTCCGTCAACCAAGAAGAATTCCAACCTCTTCACCATCGCTGCCCGTGGAGAGATTTTTTGGCGACAGTTGATCAATCTATGTACATTTAACCGAATCCCTACCGCGCTCCGGAACGTATTTCTATTATGAGCTGTCTCGGATTTCTTCGTCTTGCAATTTTTTTTTCGGTCCTCCCGACGCTGCGTGCCGAGAAGATCGACAATCGCGATTTCGCCATCGATACATGTTATCCGACGGCAAATGAAATTCGATTAGCCGAGGACCGAGCCCGCAATTACTGGGCAAGGCACGCGGCCCGTTTTGGATCAAACCCGGCTTACCTTGCTGTAAAGGCGTCAAAAATTTTTCCGGCGGAGGTCCAAAATCTTTGGCCGAAATTGATTAATTCAGAAACAACCGGCAGTTTCTTTTCTCGAGGGCCAGATCAGCAGACCTACAGTAGCCTTGAACTCATTGGCGTTATGAT
>JAFAQT010000092.1 GCA_019246215.1 Verrucomicrobiota bacterium | reverse complement strand
CATCGGAGATACCTACCGCTCCCTTGGTAACAGTCCACAGGCTCTGAGTTACTGGCAAAAGGCGCTCACGCTCGATCCGCAAAACTCAACTCTCACATCGAAAATCGATCAGGTGAAAGCGAAAATGACATCCAATCCAGCGAATTCCCCTCCGATATTGTCAGTCCCGACGGGGACATCGCAGCCCTAGCCAGCGAGGTCATGTCCGGCGGTCTCGGACCGGAGCTCGATCTCATTGCAGCCCTTTTGCTAGTGTACCGTCTCCTAAATCCTTGAGTTTGGTTGCGTTCAAAATGGGCCGCCGGCAAGGCGCGAGGAGGGCGCATATCTGAATGGAGACGTAACCGACGAGCAACGCAGCCGCCGGCCCATTTTCAACGCAACCGTCTGGGCGGTGTCCAGTTGGCTGTTTTCCGCGTTGCTCGCTCCTGACACATCGATCAAGATATGCTCGTCCCTCGCGCCTTGAAAAACAGCCAACTGGCCTACGGCGAAACTTGAGGGATTTAGGAGACGGTACACTAGGCTGGCTGCAATTCCGGGTCACGCCTGACGAGAAACGGTTCCACGCGCGCATACACCTTCGCCGACACTAAAGCGACAACGCTGACGTGAAGATCCTCGTACTCCACGTCGATCACTAGACTAGTCCGATGCAGCAGAGAGAGCAGGTCCGTGCGATCCAGCGGCAACGCGAGTTCTACTCTCGAGACCCGATCCGCCAGTAGATCCCCCATCCGATGCAAAAGCTCCTTCAACCCTTCCCCGGTACGCACAGAAACAAAGGACCCCTCTGGAAAGTGGAGCTTCAGGGTGTGTAAGGTCGACTCGTCCTTCACGAGATCCACTTTGTTCAGAACAGTGATCATACGTTTTGTATCAGCACCCAATTCGCCCAGTACTCGCATTGTGGTCTGATAAAAATCGAACACTCGCGGGTGACTAGCATCGAGCACATGGATCAGGAACTCGGAAAGAACCGCCTCTTCGAGCGTCGCTTTGAACGCCTCTACCAAGCGATGGGGTAGATTCCTGACAAACCCCACCGTATCGGTCAGGAGCAAGCTTTGGCCGGACGGAAGAATCACTCGACGAGTGGTAGTATCGAGAGTCGCGAACAGCTTGTCTTCTACCAGCACTTGTGCCCCGGTTAGCTTCCTTAAGAGCGCCGACTTACCGACGTTCGTGTATCCCACTATCGCGGCGTTCGGAAGAGGCAGACGTTGCCGCTGTTTACGCTGGGTCGCGCGGCGCAGACGGACGAGCTCAAGGTCGCTCTTCAACCGATCAATTTGCGCGCGGACGAGCCGTCGATCCGTTTCCAACTGCGTTTCACCTTCGCCCTTTCCTCCCAAACCGCCGCCTTGACGATTGAGATGACCCCATGCTCGCGTTAGTCGCGGAAGCGAGTATTCCAGTCGAGCCAAATCCACTTGCAAGCGGGCTTCCTTTGTTTGCGCCCGGCGAGCGAAAATATCGAGAATGACCTCCTCCCTGTCGATAACGGCTACTCCGGTCAGAGCCTCCCAATTGCGTTGCTGCGCTGGACTCAGCCCATTGTCGAAAACGATCACGTCTATCCCAAGCTGCTTCGCCCGTTCGAAAATCTCTTCTGCTTTTCCGGATCCGACGAAATACCGGGGATTCCGATCCTGAACCTTGACCAGTAAACGATCGACCACGGGAATATCGAGGGTGTAAACGAGAGAACCGAGCTCCGCCAGCAGGCTTTCACAATCTCCTCTTTGCTCTGCGCCCTTGTAGACGCCGACCAGTAACGCTCTCTCAACCTGTTTTGGTTTTTCCTTGATATCGAACATCGGTTATTTCTTCAGGAATGCGGTGACGGTGTCTGCGACCAGTTCAACCTCGTTGTCGGTCAGCTCCGGAAAGACCGGAAATGCAAGCACCTGGCGGGCAGCGGCTTCAGACTCCGGAAACGGCCCCCCATGCAGATAGGCAAAGCATTTCTGACGATTCAAAGAAACCGGATAAAATATTTCTGTTCCGATACCAGACTCTCTCAAATAATCGCGTAACTCGTCTCGCTTAGTCGATCGGACAACAAATTGGTGATAAATATGTCCACGATGTCCCAGCTGCTCAACGTATGGTTCATCAGGCAGCCGGATTTCCGGCGCCAAATTCGCAAACCTTTCTCGATAGTGTTGCGCAATAGTCCAACGCCTTTTGGACCAGCCCGCGAGATATGGTAGCTTTTTTAACAGGATCGCCGCCTGTAAAGCATCGAGACGAAAGTTACCTCCAACGAATTCATGACAGTATTTGGGTTTCATCCCATGATTCCGCAGAGCCTTCATGCGATCCCCCAAACGACTATCTTTCGCGATAGCCATTCCAGCGTCCCCAAATGCCCCCAGGTTTTTGGTCGGATAAAAGCTGAAGTATCCGAATTCCCCGATCCCTCCCGCATGTTTGATCCCCACTGAAGATGGATAATCGGCTCCGATCGCTTGGGCGGCATCTTCAATCACGGGCAATGCATAAGGAGCGCATACTGCCTGGATTTCGTCCATATGGCAGCAGAGACCGAAGAGATGGATCGGAATGACGGCTTTGACTCGAAACCCCTCTCGTGTTCGGAGCACATTTTCTTCAAACGTGCATTCCGTGGAGAAAAACAGCTCCAATTTTTTAGGTGACAGACAGAATGTCTCCGGGTCAATGTCGACGAACGCTGGTTTTGCTCCGAGTCGCGCAATACAACCTGCCGTAGAGAAAAATGTAAACGGCGTCGTGACAACGGCGTCACCGGGTCCGATCCCCAAAGCCATTAAAATCAAAAGCTCCGCATCGGTCCCGGAGGAAACTCCCACCGCATAACCCTCTCCGCAAAGCGATACGATTGCCTCCTCCAGCTTTTCGACCTTGGCTCCCAGAATGAATGCCTGCTCATCGCAAACAGCGGCCACCTCGTTTAGGATTTCCTCTCGGAGAGGAAGAAACTGTTTTTTCAGATCAAAAAAAGGTACCTTGGTCACTCGGCCTGAACAATAATATTGGATGCGGATTGCTCTTGTGCAAACCAAATTGCCCGTTGCGCTTGCTTACAGAAAAATACAGCCGCCCGGCAAACTCGGTACGAACTACGGGGGAGAATACTATGAGACATTTCGCGTTAGTCGTCGTTTTCTCGGCTGGCATATGCTTAGCGTTGCGAGCCGAAGATCAGGGCCCGGTCGAAAAGACTGGGAAAACAGTAGAGAAAGCTGCGACCAAAACAGGGCAAACGATTGAACACGGAGCAAAAGCTACGGGTCAGACTGTCGAACATGGCGCGCAAGCCACCGAACGCACGGTGGGCAAGGGATTAAGAAAAACGGGAGATACGCTGGAGAAAGCAGGTGCAACTCCTTCTCATCGGCATCATGCAACGCACAAGAGCACATCGAAAGCGACCCCGAGTCCGTCCCCGAAAGCTGAACCATCCCCCTCGCCTTCGCCTTCACCTTCTCCTTCACCTTCTCCGACCCCGCCAGAATCAACGCCCACACCCGCTCCAACGCCCGTAGAAACATCCCCCACTCCCGTGTCGACACCCATGGAAACACCAACACCTACCCCGGGTGGCTAAGGAGTTCCGAGGCACGCTGAGGTCCTAGAGCTGCTGGCTGGGAGTCACAGATTCACTCCGGCACCCCGTCTATGCAGAGATCGGCCCGGAGATCATACAGCTGGGTGTCGTAGATTCGGACTTTCACGAACTCTCCGACCGGAGCGTTGCGGGTTAGGAACACGCGCGTGTCCACCTCCGGCGCATCTCCCGCCCCCCGAGCGATCAGCGGCTGTTCCACCAGCACCTTGAGTTCAGCGCCAAGCATGGCATTTGCAACTTGGAGCGCAATCTTCTGTTGCAACCCCATCGCGCGACGGTAGCGCGCATTTTTGGTGAGAGACGGCACCTGCCCGCCCATTCTGCCTGCACGCGAGCCCTCCTCCTGCGAGTAAGGAAAAATACCCAACCGCTCAAATCGTGTCCGCTCAATAAATTCAAGCAGTGATTCGAAATGTTTCTCTGTCTCTCCCGGAAACCCGACGATAAAGGTAGTTCGCAGATAAATACCGGGTATTGTTTCGCGAAGCCTGTAAATCAGTTCTTCGATATGTTTGCGCGATGTCTCGCGCCGCATCAACGTTAGCATTTCCTCGTCGATATGCTGCAAAGGCATATCGACGTATTTCACTACTTTCGAACTGGCGGCGATCGCTTCCATTAACTCGCTACTCCAATGCGCCGGGTGGGTGTACAGAAGTCGCACCCAGAAATCTCCCGGGATCCCCTCAATCCGTTCCAGCAAACGAGTCAGGGTAGGTCCACGCGCTGAATCAACCGGCTGTCGAGGGCCGGCTCTATGATCCCAGAGATCCATTCCGTAGTAGGTCGTGTCCTGGCTTATGAGGTTTATCTCTTTAACTCCTTCTTGGACCAGGCGCCGAATCTCGGCTTCGACCGAGTCGATGGACCTGCTTCGATGCCGGCCGCGCATCTGAGGAATCACGCAAAAACTGCACGGATGATTGCATCCTTCGGCGATTTTTACGTACGCAAAATGCCTGGGGGTCAATCGGAATCTCGGCGTTGTGTAGTCGGGGATGTATCGAGACCCAGGCCTGACAAAGTTCAACGGCACAGTGGCTGTCCCGGGTTGCTCGAGAACCGTCCGGATGATTTCGCCGGCAACAGAGACTTGATCAAGTCCCATGAACGCGTCCACCTCGGGAATTTCATTCGCGAGTTCCGTCGCAAATCTCTGGGACATACAACCGCTAACGACAAGTTTTTGGCCCCGCCTCTTCCGCAAGTCACGCGCTTGATGCGCGCCTAGAATTGCCTCGATCGACTCCTCTTTGGCGGAATCGACAAAGGCGCACGTGTTGACAACTACCACGTCCGCCTCGTCGGGGTTCGCAGTCACCTCCATCCCATGCGCCACGATATCACCCAGCATGACCTCGGCATCGACAAGGTTTTTAGCACATCCGAGGCTGATCATCCCCACCTTTATGGCAGGGGCCGGCCGCAGTACATCCGCCGCAGACAAAGGACGATTACAACATTTAGCTAAACCCATTGGATCAATCGACCACTATATCACCCGAGTTGCCCGGGACAACCTGCCCATCCTCTCGCACCTCAACCGCACCTTTGTCCATGACGTGTATCCAAAAGCGCTTCCCTTCGACCACAATCGGCCGGCTGTCCGGTCCGGCGAATCCTTCAAACACAGGTTGGGTTCCCGCTTCATCCTTCGTGACTTTGACGTAAGTCCGTCGAAACGCCCGGACTTCCAATTTCTTTTCCGGGGCGGGCGAGCGACTCATCCGGATCGGCGTCTCGACCGGAGTCACGGATTGAGACGCGCCAGCCGGAAGCGCGCGTCTCACTTCGATTCCACCTTCGGTCCGGACCGGGGGCGTATTCGTTTTCACTTCTTGTTGGCGAGGACCCGCCAGAGAAGCAGGGGCGGCGCTCTCCTCAGAAGGAGACGGCGTCGCTATAGACTGGTGTGGATCAATATTCAAAGGCGCTGTACCAGCGGTCTTGGCCGGCGTTACGGCCGAAGAGTTAGCTTTGTCAATGCCGTCTACAAAATTGGTTCCGGTCACCCTTGGGATATTAAGAGCCAAATACGAAAACATCGGAACCCCGACCAGTACGATCAAGACCAGCACAAAAACCACCGCTGGGGGAACCCGAAATCCCTTTGGTTGGATTCTTTGCGTCCAACGTGGATGTTGCGCTTGATATTGGCCGGGAGACGAGCGCAGGTACTGATAATCCCCGATCGAGATCCCAGGGGAGATCTGGAACTGATCCAACGCATCCTGAACATCGAGCTCAAGGAATCTGGCATACTTCGCCAGAAAGCTTTTTGCGTAGGCCGGGTTGGGAAAGTGAGAATACTCATCCGCCTCAAGATCGATGATGCTGCCAGGCCGGATCTTAGTTAGCTCCGCTACATCTTCGATCTCGAGCTTTTTGGCAACCCGTGCCTGCTGTAACTTCTTTCCAACCGATTCCACCATTTCT
>JAFAQT010000322.1 GCA_019246215.1 Verrucomicrobiota bacterium | reverse complement strand
AATGACCTCTGAAAGGTACGAATCGTTTGCAGAGCGGAAAACTGTCAGTAGCCTTGTGCATGGCGCTTATTTTTCAAGTTGATGATCAGGGCCATCCACGCCCGAAAGTACGTTGCGACAGCTGCGGTGGAATTATTGAGAATTATGCGGATGGCGTTGCCCTGCTAGATACTCCGGGTACAGCACCCGAAGCGATTACGGAGCCGATTTTTCACTGTCTGGGGTGCGAAGAAAAAATTCAGAAAACGAGTGGCCCTCGGGCTTCGATGCCGATCGACCATTTCATGCTGTACGTGTTAAACAATATCCAGCTTACGCCCAAAGCCTTGGAAACGGCCCGCCAAAAAATGAAAGCCACCTCGGATTTCTGAGGTGCGTTGGCGAACGCCTCGCATCAGGGTTCTCCTAAGTCCCTCAAGTTACGTTGTGTTCAAAATGGGTCGTCTGCGAGGCGGTCCGAGCCGGAGTGGCGGTAGCCAGGAGCAAATCGACGTCAATAGAACGGAGTCTTCCTGCGTATCCGCCGTGACTTCGTTAAGAACAAGGTTGACCAGGATCACTGAGATCTTCCGCTCCCCGGGCGCGCCGGGTCTCCGGTTGTCCCCGCTGTGCTGCGGGGAAAAAATAGGGCTTTCAGGGGAACCGATGAAAAAACGTGCCATCGCTTCGGCTTGTGAGTTATTTTGCGCTAAACCCCTTCTAAGAGACGGCGGGTGTTGCCTCAGCTGGGACGGCGGAGGCGGCATCGACATCGGGAATGAAGCACACTCCACGCGGATCTTTGATGAGATGCAGAACACGCCTGAAATAGCGGTGCTTGGTCTCGGGACGACCGATATATATTATTGCTGCCTCCTTTAGCCCGACCTCAAGGAGGCGAATGACCCGATTGCGCGCGTCATCATCCAGAGCGTCGAGAACCTCGTCAATAACGACCCAGTGCGGCTTGTGGAGCACGATACGTGCAAAGACCAAGCATTGCTGCTCATCGTCAGAGAGTTCCCGCTCCCAGCGCGCAACGCGGTCCAGTGAAGAGGAGAGACGCTCCAAGCTGGCCCACTTTAGCACAGCGACGTACTGCTCGTCCGTATGGTCGGTCTCTGGTGAGGGGTAAGCCAGCGCCGCGCGCAGCGTTCCTAATGGCACATAGGGATGGCGCGGCATGAACATCACTCCGGCAGACGACGGGAGCGCGATGCGGCCGCCGCCCCACGGCCACAAACCGGCGATTGCCCTGAACAGCATCGTTTTGCCGGTACCAGGTTCACCAACGATCAACACACGTTCCCCCAGCGCAATCTGGACATGCCGCTCGCTTAAGGTGGTGCAACCCGTCGGCGTCGCGACCTCCAGATTATCAAAAGTCATTTTGTCGCCGACCGTTTCCACGAATTCTATCCGGTTCTCGCTGGCCCCGAGTTTGTCCATCGTCAAAATTGTCTTACGGAAGGTTGCGATGCGCAACAAAGTGGCGCGCCAGTCGGCAATAGTGTTGAAATTATCGATAAACCACCGCAGGGCGCCCTGCACCTGAACAAAGGCGCCGACCACCATCATCAGGCCACCGAAGGATAGGTCGCCGCCGAAGTAGCCAGGGGCCGCAATCAGGATCGGCGCGATGATCGTAAACCAGCCATAACCCGCCGTAATCCAGGTCAGGCGCGTGCTTGCGCTGACGATCCGCCGCATGATGCCGAGAACGTGCTCGAGCTCCAGAATGAGGCGCTGCTTTTCATCCTGTTCGCCGCCATAAAGCGTCACGCTGTCACTGTGCTCGTTCAGACGCACAAGCGCGAAGCGGAGATCGGCCTCCCGAGCGTACCGCTCAGAGTTGAGGCCGATCAGTGGCCGACCGACGCGCCAACTGAGCCAGGAGGCAGTGCCCGCGTAAATAAGTGCGCACCAGACCATGTAACCTGGAATAGTGAATCCGTGCCCGTTCACTTCGAACTTTACCTTTTGCGAGAGGATCCAGAGGACGCCAATGAAGCTCCCCAGGAGCAGCGAAGATTGCAGGAGCCCGATGCCAAGGTCGGTGGAGAGCTCGGTCAGGTGCCGAGCGTCTTCGTGAATGCGCTGGTCGGGGTTGGTCCCCATCTCGCCGGCATGAACCAGTTGAAACGCGCGTCGAGGCTTGAGCCATTCATCGAACAGGTCCCGCACGAGGCCTTCCCGCAACTTGACTTTGGTAGTTTGGTTCAGCCAAGCCTGCGCCACGTTCAGGATTAAAAGGCCGCCCGCGATGACGCCGAAAACAGTGATCTGGTCTAGGAACCCGCGTAAATCCTTGTGCGCTAGCGAGTCATAAAAGGGCTGATTCCAGGCATTTAGCTTGACCTGGCCGAAGGCCGTCGCGCCAATAACAGCCATTATGGCGGCGCCGAGAAGCAAAATTTTGTTCCGCTGCGGTGATCCCCAGAAGGCGCCAGACATCATCGATATCTGCGGCGCAAGTCGCAGACCGACCATGGATGTGGCGGCGGGCACGTTCGACGGCTGACTGGGTTGATCTGCCATGGAGTCCCTTTCGTCTTGCGGAGGCTGTACCTCAATAAATTCCAGGAGGCAAGTTGCGCCAGCTCCAACCGTCCGAGTTCTACAGCGTTGGCGTCGCCTTTCCCAGTCGTGCGGCTAGTGCACCCGGTCTCGCAGCGTTATTTTGGCTTTTGCCATCGAGCGCATACGTCGTCAATCGTTCTCGCCGCCATAGCCGATGAAAACCATCGGGATCACGAGATTGACATCCGGACCCGCCGTGGTTACCAATTGTTTTGTTGATTATTCAACTTTTCCAACAGCGACGCGGAACTAAATTTACGCGTCATAACCAGATGAAGACCCAAAACTCGAAGACACTTCTTTTAATCGCCGCCGCACTGAGTTTGACGCCGTTTGCAAACGCTCAGACAAAATTAAAAGACGAGACGGCGCCTCCACCCCCGTCGATGGTTGGTTTGCCGGGAGCGAATCGCTACGGAACTGATCCGTTGCATCTTTTGCAAACAGCGAAATTAAAACAGGAACTCAAGATTACAGACGAGCAGAGCGCGAAGCTCGCGAAAGTGGCCGAAAAATACGATCGGGAAGCCCAATCCAAGCTCGGCAATGTGCGCATGGACGTGTTGACCGGCCAACAAAAGGTCGGAAAACAACAGGAAATTCGGGAAACTGAAGACAAACTGATCGAGACCTCCCGACAAGAAGTCTCAACGATTCTAACGCCCGATCAACTAAACCGCCTCAAGCAAATCCTGCTGCAGGTCAATGGTGCGGAGGCACTCCAGGATAAGGAAGTCGCAAAAAAGGTTGGACTTACTCCTGAAGAAACGGCGAAACTCCAGAAGCTCCAGTTGAAGACCAATGCAATGCTTCGCAGCAGCGTTGGTACGCAGCACTCCGGGGGGCAGGAACAAACGCAATTACTAGGCGCCAATATTCAAGCCGCCGATAAAATCGATAATAAAGCACAGGAGCAGTATCTGGGTGCCTTGACACCGGAACAGAAGCAAAAGCTGGATAACCTTCGTGGAGCGCCATTTACCCTCGACAGAAGCGACGTTGTCGGACATTGAATTTTAAAGTTTTATTCGGTCTGCGCTGCTTCCGAAAAGAATTTCAGCCCGCAAGTAATCCCTTGCGGGCTTTGTGTTGTTTTTGTTCTCAAGGCGGCCGCACTTCAGATAATACGCGGTTCTTCCGAGTTCGAGTTGCGTCATGTGCTATCCGCGAATAGTAAGTTGGTTGCTGCTGCTTGCTTCTGGCTGGAACACGATCTCCCCGGCCACAGCGGTTGATCGTCCGGCGTTCGAGCCTGGAGACGCAGCCCCAATTTCGTCCAAAGTCTCCCTGGTCCATCTTGGGAGCGTTGATTCATTCACGATCACCGAACAAGGGACATTGGCGGGTCGTTTATTGCTCAATGCTTTGGAAAACAAAGACATGACAGAAGCAGCAGCGGCCAAGGTCGTCTATCACGCGATCGTTCCAAAAGAGCATTACGGCGGCGAGTACACCGCTCTTGAGTGGTTTTGTGACTACCTCATCGGAACCGAGGACGATCAGCGGGCGCAACTTGCGGATCGCTTTCATCGCAGCTTTTTCGATTTTTTCGCTCAGAACGACTACGCAAATCTTAAGGAATATCTGGGGCGAAAGTACAAACTGAAAGAATTCGCCGATTCGGGAACCAATGATGGCAGAGACCGGCTCAGTTTCCTTGAGGATTTTATCCTGTTTAACAATCCACGGCGCGAAGAATGGGAGAGAACCAGCAAAATTATTGAATGCCTCAAGATCCAACCCGGCACCACGATCGCGGACGTGGGAAGCGGTCCAGGTTATTATAGCTTCAAGTTTGCTGAACTCACAGGAGCATCGGGGAAAGTGTACGCGATCGACACCGTGCAAAACCACCTCGATTACGTACAAAACGTCTGCCGAGAGTTTGGCATTTCAAATGTTGAGACGATGAAGGATCGAGCAGATGGAATCAGCCTGAATCCTGACACGGCGGACCTTGTCTTCATGTGTTCGCTTTATCACATCATCTACACGACCTCGACCGAAGAGGTGAAGGACCGTTTTGTTGCCAGCGTCAAGGACGCGTTGAAGCCGGATGGACGCCTGGTGATCGTAGATAATGCGGTCGTGCAGGACGGCCAACTCCCGTATCACGGTCCCCACATCGCGAAGGAACTCGTCATTGGACAGCTCTACTATTATGGGTTTGACCTGACTGAGCAGCACCAATTCATTCCCCAGCGTTACGTTTTGATATTCAAAAAACGGACGTGATCCCAAGCCAGATTCTGGATGCGATAAGAGTTAGCGGACATGCGGTCGGTGTTTGTGCCGCGTTGGGTTCCGCAGCCTCCTGGGCCGTCGGAACAATACTTTTCAAGGGCATCGGCGAGAGATTCCCAGCCTCCTCCATGACGCTGGTCAAGAGCCTGCTAAGCGTACTCCTTCTGAGCGCCGGTTTGATCTTTGTCGGCTGGAGGAAGGTCCCTTTCTCCTCGCTCGGATGGTTGATCCTGAGCGGACTGATCGGCATCGCTGCGGGGGACACCTGCTTCTTCGCCGCGTTGCGACTCCTGCCGGTACATCAGTTGATAATTCTAATGATGCTCGCACCCGGGATCACTCTGCTGCTGGCCATCTTGTTTCTGAGTGAGACACCAAGCCCCATTGGATGGCTGGGAATCGCCATGGTCCTGTCGGGCGTTACTCTCACCCTCGCCGCTGACCTACCTCGGGGTGGTCATCGAGCCCGAGCTCCCGCCGGCCTTGTGTTTGGCATTCTCTCCATTCTTTGCATGGGCGTTTCGGTCATTATCGCCAAGGTCGGTCTCAATACCGTGCCCGCTTTGCAGGCGACATTTCTGCGGATGGCGGCAGGCCTTGTCGGAATGTTTATCGTTGCCTTGGCAAAACGACAGATCAAAGACTGGCTGGAACCGCTTCGAGAAGGCTTGAGATGGCGCTTCGCCCTCGCCGTAACCATCGTAACCTTTGGAGGATTCTGGCTCGCCTTGTTTTCGGTTAAGCGACTTGATGTCTCTGTAGCCAATACGTTGCTGGCCACAGAACCTCTGTTCGCTTTGCCTCTGTCTGTGTTCTGGTTGCGAGAGCGTCCCGCTGCCTTGGCGTGGAGCGGCGCTGCCGTCGCATTCCCTGGTGCTCTTTTGTTGGCCTTCAATACCTGAGGCAGGACCAGGATCGATTCCTGGATTGTTCGCTTGACCTCATGATAAGAAACGGATCTAATCCCCTCCGTTCAGCTTTATTCTGGCAATTCTGACAACTCACATTATTTTGGCCTTGCTTATGAATACCACCGCCGGAAACGTCGGCGTTTCAGATACTCTGATGCAAAAAGCTCTCAGTCGAGTCGCTGACTTCAGACGGTTCCGGGAAGAAGGCCTCATCTGTCGCAACGGAGAGTTCTTCCCGTCCGTGCATTACCCCCCCATCACGATGTACAGCGAACTGGACGAAGATGCGCTCTTCGAGACTTACACATTGCCGCAGGACCGTAAATTCGATGTGTATGCGCACATTCCATTCTGCAAACAGCGATGTGTCTTTTGCCATTATCCGGTCATGCTCGGCAAAAAGCAGGCCGAGATGGATCAATATCTGGCGGCCATGGAAAAAGAGATGGACATCTACATGCGACGATTGAGCATCGATCGCATCAAGGTTCGCTCAATTCTGGTCGGAGGCGGAACGCCTTCTTACCTCAGCCCGCAACAGCTAACGCATTTTCTAAACTTCTTTACTCGACGCCTTGATCTTTCGGAATGCGAACAATTCAACTGGGATGTCGATCCATCTACACTTGTCGGACAGGACGGGTTGGAGCGACTCCGAATCCTCCGGGGTTATGGTTCGGATCGACTTACGCTTGGCATCCAGTCCCTGGATCCAACGGTTCTTGAAATCATGAATCGGCCACACGACAAGTCCGTCGCCCTGGAAGCGATTGAGAATAGCCATAACGCCGGTTACCAAATAAACATAGAGTTCATCTTTGGACATCCGGGTGAAACGCTTGCGAGCTGGGTAGCAAGCATGCGCGAGGCAGTCACATTGGGTACCGAAGAGATCCAGCTTTATCGGCTGAAAGTGGAGGCCTACGGAGATTACCAGGCGCCGGTCAAGAAACTCATTGATAAGCGACCCGACAGAGTACCGTCGCATGACGAGGCGATCATGATGAAACAGTTCGCAATCGATATCCTGGCGGAGAACGGTTACCGGGAAAACTTGCGGCGAGTATATACCAAGGAACGCAAGCACTATTCCTGTTACGCACATAACCAATGTTGCATGCTCTATGATGAGGTAGGATTTGGGCTGACCGCGTTCAGCAGCCTGCGAGACCGGTTCGTCCTAAATACGCCAAATTTTGGCGAGTACTATCAAGCGATCGAAGAAGGGCGCTTGCCATTAAATCGTGGCCTCGTGCGCGACTTGGACCAGCAGATCCGCTGGGCGATCGTACTGCCGCTTAAAAATCGGGATGTTTACAAAAAGACGTTTCAACGGCTTACCGGAGGAGAATCACTAAACCATCTGTTCAGGCCAAAAATTGCGCGCTTGAAGGCTTATGGATTATTGCAGGAAAGCGAGAGAAACCTTGGCCTGACGGAACTGGGAACGTTCTTCGCCGATGAAGTGGCCCATCAGTTTCATCATCAAGATTACATCCCACATTCCCAGGAGGCGTATGCGAGCGGGCCGCTCAATCCTTATCTTGACACCGATCCGTACGCCACAGAATCGATGGCCGCAGTCGCCTGAGCCAACGAATTAGGGGAGAGATGCAGGCATACAGTAAATGAGGAATGAACCCGGTGCGAGCCAGATTACAGTCGTGCAGTCGATGGATAAGTGGGGCGCGAAAGGATTACCTTCGCACGTCATGCCCTGCTTCTGGAATCGAACCACGATAACAGCTTGGCTCCAGGCAAAAGACGATCAGCAGCAAAGACTGTTTGCCGCCGCCCGCCAAGCTCGGCGTTCCAATTTCGGCGACCGTGTCATCATCCGCGGCCTTGTGGAGGTCACTAACCTCTGCCGGGTCAATTGCGAATTCTGCCCGATGCGTCGCGACAACACTCGTGGAAACACAATCTTCGAGTTGAGCGAAGCCCAAATCCTCGAGACAGCCGCGAAGATTAAGGAATCCGGTATTAACATTGTGTTTTTCCAGGCCGGTGAAGTTAAGAAGACGACGCAGATTGTCGGGAAGGTTCTGCCGAAAATCCGCGCGATGTTCGATGGACCGGTTGAGTTGTTGCTCTGCCTGGGCAACAAGAGTGAAGAGGAATATAGCTATTTAAAGAATCAAGGCGCCACGAGCTATATCCTAAAACATGAGACGAGCGATCCCAAGCTGAACGAGAAGTTGCGCCATGCGTCCTTTGCGAACCGAATTGAGAGTCTCAGAACCTTGGTGCGTACAGGTTATAAAGTGGGCACAGGTGCGATCGCGGGATTGCCCGGGCAAACCCTTGAGAGTCTCGCGGACGATCTATTGCTCGCACGCGACTTGGGCACTCATATGGTGAGCGCCTCCCCCTTCATTCCTGCACCAGACACCCCGCTGGCGCAGCACCCGCCGGGGGACGTAAATATCACTCTGAACTTCATCGCCATCGCCCGCCTGATGAATCCTGGTTGGCTGATTCCAAGCGTCAGTGCGCTTGAAACCCGCGCCAGCGGGGGGCAATCTGCCGGGCTTGCTGCCGGAGCGAATGTTCTGACAGTAAACTTTACGCCTCCCGTAGAACGCAAAAACTATCTGATTTATGGAAAAGATCGCTACATCGTGCGCAACGATCACGTGAATGAAATCATTTCTAACTCAGGCATGGAACGAATGGCGTCGGTGTTCGTGTGAGGTCCGCAGATTTCGACGTAGCATTTCGCGCACTTGCAGGCTAACCGTCCCGGCTCGCTCGGGATAAAGAAGGAACGCCTTCAAAGGCGAACGGCAAATTTAGATCCAGAAAGAACATTGTTTCCTGAATCCAGCCATAGTGTCCGTTGCGAATTGAAGTACGCCAGATGGGGAGCGGGTTCCCAGACAGAGAGTTAAATGCCGGATACCTTAGAACCCAGAAAACCGTTCGAACCCGGGAAGCTGATCCAGTTAGGGTATCTTGTCGTGATTCTCTGCGCCTTTAGTTGGGCGAAGGAATTTTTGCTGCCGATTGTTCTAGCGGTCCTTATCAGCTTCTTGCTGGCGCCAGTTGTATCTCGCCTCGAACGTTGGGGGCTGCATCTGGTTTTAGCAGTCCTCAGCGTGGCGACGGTTGCCTTCGCCCTGATTGGAGTGATCTGCACCACCATTTCCCTAGAGAGCCTGGACCTGGTCAACTCGCTCCCAAAATATCGCGACAATATTCGGGCCAAGTGGGCAGCAATCCAAAAGGGGCCTCCCGGTCCGTTTAGTCTGGCCTTTCGCAATATTGGCACGCTTGCCGACGACCTAGGCAAAGTTACGGCACCTGCCGAAACCGCCCAGCAACTTGAGCCGACGAAGGTGCAGATAGTGAGCGGCGCCGACAGTTCGTTAACCCTTGTCAAAAATAGCGTAACACCCCTCGTCGGTCCGGTGGCTCAGTTTGCTGTCATCGTGGTGCTCGTAGTCTTTATTCTGTTGGAACGAAAGCGTTTTCGCGATCGTTTTCTTCGGTTGATCGGACATTCGCGCTTAGCCACAACGACCCTTGCCGTCGATGAGGCGGGACACCGTATAAGCAATTTTCTGTTGGGGCAGCTGCTGGTAAACAGCGGCTACGCGCTGGTGCTCTGGATCGGGCTTTCCTTGATCGGCATCCCTAATGCCTTACTCTGGGCCGTTCTAACGCTGGTACTGCGGTTTCTTCCCTACGTCGGACTTTGGATCTCGGCCTTCTTTCCAATAGTTCTCTCTGTCGCGATCTCGACAACTTGGAGAGAACCCATTCTCACCCTCGGCCTTTACTGTTTTCTGGAAGTGTTCACCAATAACGTGGTCGAACCGTTTGTTTTGGGCGGTAGCGCAGGAATGTCTCCTCTTGCCGTCATCGTTTCAGCTCTTTTCTGGACGTGGCTTTGGGGCCCGATCGGTCTGCTGCTTTCAACTCCTCTCACCGCCTCCCTCGTAGCATTGGGTCGCTATTTTCCGGCCTTCCATGTATTCAGCGTGTTGCTCGCGGCGGAACCTCCCACACCTTCGGAAACGAAATTAATTCGCTTTCTCACGGAAAATCGGCTCCCAGAAGCGAAGGCGTTAATGAATGAACTCGGAGGGATGCAGCTAACCGTTGAGATTGCGGAAGAGGTGATTGTTCCCGCCGTTCGAGCGATCGAAAATGATCTTTTTCCTGGGACGACCGCACATCAGACGAAGTCTCGGATTTATGCGCAAATGCGAGGATTGATCGAGGAGTTGACGGTCGCGAAGCCGGCAGACAACAAAGCACAGGAGCTGGATTTGGGCAAAGCGGGACAGGGACAACCGGAAATTGTCATTGTTCCTTTTCTTGGGGAAGGCGACGAGATCGTAGGTAGAATTCTGGCTCGCCTTTTGGAATCGGAAGGGATCGGCATCGACCTGCTTTCCTGGCGAACTCTGCGGGCGGAAAAAGTCCAAAATCTGAAGGAATTGGAGGCCAGGTGGGTCGTGCTTTCTGCGATTGAGTCAAGATCAGGTATCACGGTCGGCAAAATGGCTTACTCCATTCAACGATTGATCCCGGACGCTGTCATATTCGTTGGCCTCTGGAGCTTACCGAGAGAGAACGCCGCGCGATCGGTTCGAAAAATTAAGGAATCTTCGGGCACGGTCGTCTATACCAATCTGAACGAAGCCATACGAGGAATAACTAGCCTCGTTTCGGCGGCCGACAAGGAGTCGCACGCATCATTGGAAACGACGTAAGAAGTTGTCATTGTCAGTGTCTGGCAAGTGCAAAGAGAGACTCGCAACAGCCGACTCGGCGACTGCTGCGAACTCCCTCCAAAAACTGACAGAACGAAATAACTTGAGTGCGGCGCTCACTCTAGACCTGTGCTGCTGCGGCGCGGCAAGTTATTCTTAAGCCATGCCCGTCGTTACTTCACGCTTTCTGCCCCCCCTCTTCCTCCGAAACGGACATATGCAAACCGTTCTTCCGGCAGTGTTGCGACGGCAGTATCCGATCGTATTCCGCCGGGAGCGCTTAGAACTTGGAGACGGCGATTTTCTCGACCTCGACTGGGCAGCATCCGGCGGGGACAGATTGGCAATTCTTTCCCATGGATTAGAGGGATCCTCTGAAGATGGCTCTATCCGCGGGATGGCAACTCGGCTCCAAACGCTGGGATGGGATGTTCTGGCGTGGAATTTTCGCGGATGCGGCCAGGAACTGAATCGTCTTGTACGGTTTTATCACAGCGGTGAGACAGGCGACCTTGGAGCAGTTATCGCGCTTGCAGCGGCGAGATACTCGCAGATAGCTCTTATCGGATTCAGTCTCGGTGGAAACGTAACGCTGAAATATCTCGGCGAAGGCGCCTGCCACCCGGCAGTGATCGCCGGGATTGCGGTATCGGTACCAGTCGATCTCGCGGCGAGTGCCGACGCCATAGATCACCGTCCAAGTAACCTGTTCTATCTTAGGCGCTTTCTCGGCAGCCTGGTGCCGAAAGTCGAGGCGAAGGCGCTACGCTTCCCGCTTCGGCTAGATGCCAGCAGGAGTCATCAGATCCGAACCTTGCGGGAATTCGACGATCTCTATACGGCGCCGATCCATGGTTTTCGCGATGCGATCGAATATTGGGAAAAATCGAGTGCGAGACAATACTTAGATCGGATCAGCGTTCCTACACTTCTTTTGAACGCGCGCGACGATCCTTTCCTTACACCGGAATCATTCCCTTACGCTGTTGCCGAAAAGAACCCTCATTTATTCTTCGAAGCGCCCGAGTGGGGCGGCCACGTCGGATTCATCGATTCCGTAACCAACATTCGTCCTTGGTACGAGTCGCGCAGCGCAGAGTTTCTCGCGATTCTGCTGCTTTCATTGCGACAGGTCGAAAACTAAGCACGGGAAGTGCACGCGACCGGCAAACATGGAAGCGTGGATTATTTCCAACGCATATCATATTCGCCGAGAGCCCTGCCCTACGGACTCACCGGAACAAGCGATCGCAAAGCCTTGCGAGAGAATGCCGCGCAGGAGTCGGTCACCCGAACAGCCCTTCCCCTATTGCTCTCTGACCACTAGAACGCGCCGGTTCCGCTGGCGATCTTGCTCCGTTAGTTCGGGTTTGACCTCCGGCGCATCCGGCCCAAATCCTTCGCGATGCAGATGATAAGGAGTAACTCCGAATCGGCCGATGAGAAGCGCGAATACCCGGTCCGAACGACGCTTGGAAAGATCCATGTTATGCTCGTGCGTTCCCTCCGTAGAAGTGTGACCCTCGATGCAAAATCGTGCCTCGCGCAGTGATGGCTGCTTCAGAAACTCGGCCAGCTTTTTCAGGTTTAACTGGGACTGTGCATTGAGCAATTCGTCACTGTCTAGTTTGAACAGGATCGGCAGAATGACGTATGGTTCTTCCTTCTTTGTGCCATCCGCCTCCTCGACTATGACTACTCCGCGGTCGGGGAGATAAGTACGAGTCGAGCGGATATCCGCAGCGCTAGGAGATTTGAAGTCCTGGGCCGGAAGCGTTTCGAGCTTCTCTACCTTGGCGGCGTTCTCCAGGTTGGAGAAGTCTTGAGCTTGGCCGATCTCCGAAAGTGCGAGCGTGCAAAAAACGGCCGTACCAAACAGAAGGCAGCTCCGACCGTTACGGGTGAGCAAATCAGGGCGTTGAGATCGAAATGGGGCGGTGGCCGTTCTCATAAAAATAATATTTAATATACTGGTTATAGAAGCTTTGTCCAGAGGTTCGACCTTCGCTGCATTGCGGCCGCGAACGAGCCAACACTTCGCTCTTCTCTTTAGCCAGGCCCCAGATCATCCTGCCGAGTACAGGAGCGATTGGCTGGTCTTTCTGTGCGCGGTAATTCCCAACCAGCGA
>JAFAQT010000320.1 GCA_019246215.1 Verrucomicrobiota bacterium | reverse complement strand
AGCCGATGGCAAAGAAGTGCCTTGGGATCAGATTGTTAAGGGCTATGAGTATGAGAAGGGCAGGTTCGTCATTCTGAAGGAGGAAGATTTTGCCCGCATCGATGTGGAGGCCACGCAGACTGTAAATATTGTCAATTTCGTCTCACTGGACCAAGTCGACCCGCTTCTTTTCTACAAACCGTATTACCTCGAAGTAGGGAAAGGCGGCGAGAAAGCGTATGTGCTCCTCAGAGATGCTTTGGTCGAGTCGGGCAAGATCGCTATCGCTTTGGTAGTCATTCGGAAGCTCCAGCACCTTGCTGCCGTCAAACCACAAAAGAAAGGGCTGATGCTAGAATTGATGCATTTCCCGAAAGAGCTGATCGACACATCCGAATTTAAGGAGCCGGCAGAAAAACCGGTCGGAAAAGCAGAAATGCAGATGGCGCAGCAGCTGATTCAAACTATGACTTCGGAATGGAAACCGGAACAATACACCGACCAATACCACGAGGCCCTGGAGAAATTGATCGAGGAAAAAATCGAGCATCCCGGGGAAGAACCGCAGGTCCCAGTGAAAAAGAAGAAGCCGACTAATGTCGTCGACTTAATGTCTGTGCTTCAGCAAAGTATTCAGAAAACCCAGGCTAAGCCGAAGCCAGAGACTTCCACGAAAAAGACGCGACCGGCGCGCCGTAAAAAGGCCGCATAGAGCTACCAAGCAGCAGCGAGACTGCGATGCGTGCCCGCACGATCACCATTCCATGCGATTCGGTTGGACTTGGCGAGTTACCAGCTCTTGTCGTCGAACCTGACCTGGAGTTGGATACTGCTTCGGTTCTCTTGTTTCTTCACGGCAAGGGTGAAACTGGTTCGTCACTGGGCACACTGCCGTTGGTATGTGTTCACCAAACACCCCCGTTTCAGGCTCTGCTCGGACGCCTCCCCGACACTCTCGTTATCGCACCGCAAGCACCTCCGATTCCGACCCTCGATGACTGGAACTGGCGCGAACACGTGAAGGCGCTCGCTGAATTCCTGGCCCATCGATATGCCAAACAGCGCGTGGTTGCGAGTGGTTTTAGCCGCGGTGGCCTCGGCATCCTCCAGTTGGTGTCGGCGTACCCTGATTTGGTGCAAGCGTGGGCCCTCGTCGACCCGCAACCGGCACGCGACCAAGCGGAGACGAACGCTATCCTTCCACCTCCTGCGGTGAGTGAACGAGGATGGCTGCGATACGGTTTGTTTCGCAACCGAAGTGAGCGATGGAAAACCTTCAGCTCTCTGCTCTTTGAGCAGCTCCTGGAGGAGAACCGTGACTCAACCGAATTGCCGCACGCCGAAATGGCGGTGCAGGCGTACTGCGGTTCTCCGCTGAGTGTAAGTACCGGTAAGAAGAATCTCTACGACTTTCTGGGACTGAATTTTCAGTATGCACAGCGTTGAGCGTCCGAGGACGGCCAAGTACTCAGGCACGGAATCGATCCCGAAGCTCTTTTCGATCAGCAATTTTGGCTGGAAGTTCCTTCTCCAGGTTCCACGGAACGTTTACGATCAGGATGCGATTTCGGCCCTTAAGTAAAAGCAGAGTTTTGAGAATCTCCGCTCGCCGATTATGCAACAGGCTGTAGTACCAACGCGACTCTATCAGCTGCGGAACAAGAACAGCGATCGTGGTCTCCGGGTTTTTGCCTTCGAGTTGCCAGATATAATTGAGGATCGGCGTGATCACTTTACGATAAGGTGACGCTAGAATCACCAGATTGGGTTTCGCTAACCCGGCTCGGGCGATCGATGGCTGGACATTAAGGCTCCATTCGCGGGAGAAATCGCGGCTGCTTTGTTCTTCCTGAATATGTACAACGTGGATATTCTGCGATAACCCGTAGGCAACTTGAAGCGCCTTTTCGGCCAGGGCGTTCAAATAGTCGATCGGCACAACCGCAATCATTTTGCTTGGCCTTTCTAATCGTATCGGACCGGAGACAGCCACCTCCCGTCCGATCCTGGTATAATGACGATTAATCGAGAGCATCAGGATAAATAAAAGCGGCATCACAATGACCACTAGCCAGGCTCCCTCAACGAACTTTGTCACAATGACGATCAGAAACGTGATCGTCGTGGCAATCGCACCTGTGCCATTGAGCAGGGCGCTGAGGCGCGCGTTTCGGTCTTTTGATTTAGACCAATGCATCACCATCCCCGCCTGGGACAAAGTGAACGCGAGGAATGCTCCCACCGCAAACAGAGGAATTAGTTTGTCAGTAACGCCGTTAAAGCAAATCAGCAAACTTCCAGCGAGAACCGTCAGCACAATAATACCCTGCGTGTACACGAGCCGTCGGCCACGCACGGCGAACACTAAGGGAAGAAATCCATCTTGCGACACTGTACGGCAGACCCGCGGGAAATCAGCAAATGAAGTATTGGCCGACAGGCAGAGCACCAGGAGGATTGCCGCAATCGTGACATAATAGAAAATTCCTCTGCCGACGATCGCCTCAGTCAGCATTGAGAGGATGCTTTGATAACCGGGCGAACCAGGATCAGTCGCGGTTATTCGGTAAGCCGAGACCAGATACGCGATGCCCAGTAAAAGGAGAATGAGAATCGCGACGATAAGCGTAAGGGTTCGGCGTGCGGAGTCAACCACCGGCTCTTTAAATGCTTGAACACCGTTGCTCACAGCCTCGACACCGGTCATGGCTGTACATCCCGCCGCGAAAGCTTTCAGGAACAGCCATAAGGTGATTTGCTCGTGCGGACTCGCTGGGGCTGGCAGCGGATTCACTGGTTGCGGATGTCCGCCGGAAGCTAAAGCCTTGACGATTCCGAGGAGCAGTACAAGTACGAGGCAGCCGATAAACAGGTAAGTCGGTGGCATGAAGGCCAAGCCAGATTCGCGCAGCCCTCTAAGGTTAAAGAAGGTGAGCATCAGAAGTATAAAGAGGCAGAGAATCAACGTGTACGGCTGGAAAAACGGTAACGCGGAGGTGAGCGCCCCAACTCCAGCCGAGATTCCGACTGCCACATTCAACGTGTAATCAATCATTAAGGCAGCAGCGGCGAAAAGTCCCGCATAGGTGCCTAGATTCTCTTTGGCAACGGTATAGGATCCCGCTCCCTGCGGATATCCGGAGATCGTTTGGCGATAGCTGAAATACACGATAGTGAGAATCGCAGATACGGCGATAGTGATCGGAAGGCTGAAACCGACTCCAGCGATGCCTAGCGGAATGAGAACCGTCAAAGCTGCTTCCGGGCCGTAAGCGGCAGAGCTTAATGCGTCAAGCCCGAACACGGATACCCCAGCCAATGGACCAACTCGTTCGTCCTTATCCTCCTCGGAGGACAAAGGGCGACCGAGAATTAAGTCTAATATCGCCATAGTATATTGGTAAGAATATCCGGAGCGCTCGGATCAACAGACTAGCCAATTGCTCCTGGGAGCACACGAGAAATCTCCCGGTCAGACCAAAACCGTCATTTCAGATTCGCCGTTGAGTTCACGCAACAGGCACCACACCACGAAACGACCCAAAAACAAAAGCAAGCCTTCTTTGCTGTTTTCTCTTTTTCGGGTTGGTTCAAGAATGAGTCTATCGCAATCGATCAACGTCGGAATCGTCGGTTTAGGGTGGCCCGGGGAACGGCATGCAGAAGCTCTGAACGCCTCGGCGCTTGGAACGCTCTACGCAGCCTGTGACCTGAACGCCGTTCGATTGAAAGCCTTTGCTGGTTCATTCGGCCCGAAGCGACTTTTTACGAGTTTCGATGAGATGCTGCTCGATCCGGATCTAAACGCGGTGGTGATTGGATTACCAAACGCTCTTCACTATCCGTGCTCACTCAGAGCACTGCAGGCCGGCAAGCATGTCCTCTGCGAAAAACCCCCTACGATGAACGCCGAACAGATGCGCACGCTTCACGGGGAAGCCCGCAACCGAAGCTTGATCTACTATTTTGGGCGTCAGATGCGTTTTTCGCCGGCCATGCAGGCCGCAAAAAGGGTGATTGCCGAACGCCGCCTGGGCGAAATTTACTTCGCGGAGACTATGTGGATCCGCTCCCGTGGAACACCGGCCGGCGTCGACGGCTGGTTTACTGACAGGTCGAAATCGGGAGGAGGTGCGATGATCGACCTGGGTGTACACGCCATCGATGCCGCATGGTACCTTATGGGTACACCTCAGCCTCGAGCGGTTTCGGCTCAGACCTATCAGAAGTTTCCTCAGCTTGTCGAAAGCAAAGTCTTCGATGTCGAGGATAATGCCTATGGAATGATTCGGTTCGAGAATAGCGCCACCCTGCTATTCAAGGTTTGTTGGGCGGCCAATCTGACAGACGATGTCCCTCCGGATCCGAAACGCGGTCGTTCCCTGCTTTCGACGACAGTTTATGGGCCGAAAGGGTCGCTGAAGGTGACAGATGTGTTCAATATTAATTCAAGCATTTGCCCCTCACCGCTCGCCCTTTTTGAAGATAAAGTAGGCGACCTTGTTAAAACTGATCTCGCTGTGCAGGATTTGCGCGGTGTCCGACTGCGAGCCTTTGAGTTCGCCGAGCAGGATACAAACTTTCTGCGTTGTATTCGCGGCGAAGAATCTGCAGTCAATAGTTCGAGTCAAGCTGTTCAGCTGATGGAGATTCTGGACGCGATTTACCGATCGAGTCAGGCAGGCAAGGAAGTCCCGGTAATCTGAGGCGCTGGGGACGCATCTCGGGGAAATGCGGAACCCACGCCCGCGCGAGAGCTCCGGTCTCACTCGACTGACAACTGCCTCGACACTGGCGAGAACCTGCCCGAATATTGCTCTTATGTTGAAGAATTCCGCGAATGGCGGCTCTCATTTACGGAGGACGTGTGCCTGACCAGGCGCGTTTCCTGAGCCTGATCACTGGATCGTTTTCCACCCCCGCGGGTGAAAATCCTACGGTGGCAATGGTCGAGGCGGCTTATGAACACCACCACATCAACGCGCGTTACCTTAATTGCGACGTCACGCCGGATGCCCTTGGCGATGCCGTGCGGGGTGCGCGCGCAATGGGCTGGATCGGCTTCAACTGTTCCATGCCGCACAAGGTCTCCGTGATCCAATACCTTGATGGTCTTGGGAGCTCGGCCTCCCTCATTGGAGCTGTCAACTGTGTCGTGCGCCGCGAGAGCAGCTACATTGGGGAGAATACCGACGGCAAGGGATTTCTCACTGCGTTGCGCAGCGTTGCAGATCCCGTGGGAAAGGAGTTGGTACTTTTCGGTGCAGGCGGCGCCGCCCGCGCGATCGCAGTAGAGACGGCGCTCGCCGGAGCGTCTTCGATCACCATTGTGAACCGTAATCCGGCGCGTGGGTCGAAACTGGTGGCCCTCCTCAACGAGAAGACGCCAGCAAAGGCAGACCTGGTAGTCTGGGATCGGGCTTACCGGATTCCAGAGACTACCAGCATCGTCGTGAATGCGACTTCGATCGGACTATTTCCTGATGTTGCAGGCCGGCTCAATCTCGATCTCAACACTCTGCGGCCTGGTCTGGTCGTTGCCGACGTGATCGCCAATCCACCACGTACATGGCTGATACGCGATGCGGAAGCACGGGGTTGCATCGTTCTCGACGGACTCGGCATGCTGGTCAACCAGGGCGTAATCGGCATCCGACACTGGATCGGAATTGAGCCTGATCCCGGAGTGATGCGAACCAAGCTCGAGCAGATCTTCGGCGTTTAGTTTTGGTGATTAAACTGCCTGCGAGGTTCTTCAGCGGAGGATGCGCTCAAGCAACCGGGAGTTGCAGCCGATGGACGAGACACAGAGTGGACAACGCGTTTCTCGTCTGTGCAGAGCCGGCGCCCCCCGCTTTGTGGCCACTCGCATAAGCGATCCGAAAATCTACAGCGCCAGGG
>JAFAQT010000048.1 GCA_019246215.1 Verrucomicrobiota bacterium | reverse complement strand
GCTCGAGTGGGAGACCCTGGTGCGGGGGCTTGCTTCGAGTCAGCCGACTGATAAAGTCGATGAAGATGTCCGCACATTTTCTCTCGCTCGCACACCTCAGCCGGGCGGAATTTCTGCGCATTGTTGCTCGCGCTGTGGTCATTGCAGAGCATCCTGAGAAAGCAAAAAATCTGGTTGGCTCCTTTATCGGGATGTATTTCCGGAAAACATCCACTCGCACGAGAACCTCCTTTGCGATTGGCGCAATGAAGATGGGCGCGGGTCTGATTACTTATGGCCCAAACGATCTCCAAGTATCTACCGGAGAATCGCTCCACGATACGGCACGGGTGCTCTCAGGCTATCTAGATGCGCTCGTGGTACGTACAGCTGACGATCCCAGGGAGTTACAGGTGATGGCAGCCGCGGGCGGCCTTTCGATCATTAACGCCATGACTTCGGATGAGCACCCGACTCAGGCCTTGTCGGATTTTGCCACTCTGAAACGCCGGTTCTCCCGGTTAGAGGGCCTGAAGCTGCTTTACTTGGGAGAGGGCAATAACACCGCAGCGGCGCTGGCACTGGCGGCGAGCCGCTGCCCCGGGTTTGAAGCCACGTTTCTTACGCCGAAGGGCTATGGAATACCTCCACATTTGTTGGAAACAGCTCAAACGATGGCCCGCGATTGCGGTGCCAGTGTGCTGGAAGCCCATGATTTGCAAGCCGTTCAGGGACCGATGGACGTCGTTTATACCACCCGATGGCAGACCACCGGCACCGTGAAAAACGACGAGTTTTGGCGGGAAAAGTTTGCACCGTTCCGGGTCACGGAATCACTCATGCGGGCAGTCTCCAGACCAACGGGCACGGTTTTCATGCATGACCTGCCTGCTGTTCGCGGCGAGGACTGTGACAGTAGCGTACTCGATGGTCCCCAGAGCATTGCGTTTGAGCAGGCTCGGCAGAAGCTTTATTCCGCGATGGCGGTTTTGGAATGGTGCTTGGAGTAAGCCCCTCGAGTCAGGCTGCTTTTCGTCTTCCGGATTTTCCGGGTCTAAAGACTGGATTGCGCTTGCTCGTTTATCGACTCCTGTGTTAGCTGCTTTGTTGAGCCTCGCCTGAACCCGAAAGAACGGCGGCGGCTCAGGCTGCGCGAGATTCCCAAACTATGGAGCTGTAAATATATCGCGTGAAATGGACTTGAGTTCTAATCGTTAGGAGTCGGCTGTGAAGGACAGCACACTATTAGCAACTACTGAGCGCACCTCTGCTCAAATTGGTGACACTCCCCTCGTGACGACGTACCTCCGGATCAATGGCTTTTGGAGACCGGTGCATCTGAAGTTAGAAGGTTGTAATCCAGCAGGGTCGCTCAAAGACCGAACCGCAGCAAACCTTATCCATGATCTCGAGAATCGCGGAGTGCTGAAGCATTCATCGATCATCGTCGAATCGACATCAGGGAATCTCGGGGTAGGCCTTGCCTTTCTCTGCCGAGAACGTGGATACCGTTTTTTGGCTATAATCGATCCCAAATCCACCCTGGAAAACCGTCGGAAAATGCAGAGCTTAGGTGCCGAGCTGGAATTGGTCGAACAGCAAGATGAGAGCACCGGTTATCTTCCCTACAGGCTTCGCAGAGTCCAGGAATTAGTCAGGAGCTCGTCTCAATACATCTGGACAGATCAGTATTCAAACCCTGCCAACCCACGTGCCCACTATTTATCTACAGGGCCCGAGATTTACCGGGGCATGGGGGGTCGGCTCGATGCCATTTTTGTAGCGGTCTCCACGGGTGGCACTCTTGCCGGGATTGGACGGTATCTACGCGAAGTCAGTCCGGCGACGAAGATCATTGCCGTCGACGCGTGTGGTTCCGTCATCTTCGGCTGCTCATCGCGGCAGCGCAAGCTGGTCGGCATTGGCTCCTCGCGGCGATCGAATTTCATCACTCCGGAGCTTTACGATGCACATCTCTTGGTCACCGAGGGTGATGCATTTGCTCTCTGCCGCCAGGTAGCT
>JAFAQT010000014.1 GCA_019246215.1 Verrucomicrobiota bacterium | reverse complement strand
CTTTGGAGAAATGAAGATGCCACCATAGAGATCTTTGAGGACCAGGGGAGGTTGAGCGGAAAAATTGTCGCGCTGCGAGAGCCGCGAACGTCCGAAGGAAAGGAAAAAACGGACATCCACAATCCGGACCCCTCCAAAAGAGACAGGCCGATTCTTGGACTGGTGTTCATGTCAGGGTTCACCCGAAAAAGCGACACTCGTTGGGAGAACGGCACGGTCTATGACCCGAAAACCGGCTACACTTACTCCTGTTTCATCGAATTGGAGAGTCCCCAGAAGATAAAGTTCCACGGGTACATCGGGATTTCGCTTCTCGGGCGCACGATCTTCTGGACACGCATACCCGATAACGAACTTCCCTGAAGGAGGGAAGTTTACCCTGCTTCACGAATGGATTTGCGGCAATTTAACTTTTACTTGGCCTGGACTGAGTGCACGACCTCCGGAACTTCCTTACCTTTATCGACGAAAGTCAAGGCGGCTGAATTTAGGCAGAAACGCAACCCGGTGGGTGGCGGTCCATCGTCAAAAACATGGCCCAGATGTGCACCGCATCGGGCACAAACTATCTCAGTGCGGTACATACCGAAGCTGCTATCTTCTCTGGAGACGACATTTTCCTGTGCGACAGGTTGGAAGAAACTGGGCCAGCCGGTCCCTGAATTGAATTTCGAGTCCGAAGCAAAGAGCGGCAAGCCGCAACAGACACAGTGATAGATGCCTTCCCGGTGGTTATCGAGCAGAGTACCGCAAAAAGCGGGTTCGGTTCCTTGCCCTCGGGCTATCTCGTATTGTTCGGGGGTTAATTGCTTGCGCCATTCGGCGTTGGTCTTTTGAATTCTTGGAACAGCGATCGGTTCGGTGAGCAAACCGTTGGGGCCAATTAGCCGAACCTTCACCGTCGAAGTTGCGGAGGAATCTTGAGCGTTTGCCATACCTGCCAACAAATAGCCTCCAATCCAAATACTCAACGCCAAGTTCGATAAAACGCGGAAGATTACTTCCATACCAGACTAGATTTTTCCTCCCGCAGCGCAGCCATTCTTTCCTTTGCAGCTGCTTTCGGTGGTCTTGCAGCCGCCTTTGCCTTTACAGGAATTTTTTCCCTTGCAGCCGTTATCGCCTGCCTTGCAGCCGCCTTGTCCCTTACATGAATTCTGACCCTTGCAGCCGTGTTTGCCTTTGTCCTGGTCGGCCAGGTTATGCACGGAGTTCACCGGTGTTCCTGAGACACTCGTTGCATACGACCTGACGGCGAGGGATCCGGTTAAGAGCCCTGCAACAGCCGCCCCGGTAATGATTGCTTTGGATGGTAGCATGATTTCTTTTGTTTTCTACTGAGGTTATCTGCGTTCGCGATTTTCAGTGAGATGCAGCGCAGGCACTTTTAATTCCAATGGAACTCAAACCCCGAATGCAGAGGGGCAGTAGAAATCATTTCCCGATTTCAGGCGCTCCTAAGGGGGCTGTATTGCCGGGCTGCCTTTATGGCCGCTTCGATTTTACCGGCTCGCAAGCAATCTAAAGGGCTGTGACCTCCTAAATCCGCCATGCTGCTTAGGAAAAAGATGAGCGGTTCCCACTCGCTTTCAAAAGAGAGCTCAGCAAGACAGTCTCGAATTCCGAGCATGATCCGCCTGTGTTTGCGAGCAAATTGCCAGACAGGATAGATCCACTCGCCGGCCTCGTTTCTAACCGAAATTATTTGTCGATGACTGCGCCACCGATCAACAATGGACGGGTCTCCTAATCCCATCATTTCAACGACCTCGGCCTCAAAAATGCACCCTCCGCGAGCCGCCAAAAGGCTGTGCGTCGGCAACTGGTCGCCGGACGGCGTTAGGACCGCATCGGGCATCCCAGAGATTAACAAATTCTATTTTCCGTGCCACCATGAAATTGAGAATGCCATGGCTGCCTCGCATGGATTCGAACCATGACAAAGCGATCCAGAGTCGCTTGTGCTACCGTTACACCACGAGGCAATCAACGACCGGACGATCCGGGAGCAATTGGTTACCGCAAAACGGCGAGATGTCAATTGCCTAACGGAGTTGATACTTTTGTTCCGGGCGGTGGCGAGAATTCAAATGTTGACGACGGGAGCGCCTCCCGGCGCACGTTTGTGTAGGTGACAGTGAACACCTGACCCTTAGTATCCTGAACGATTACTCGCACGGGTGTCAGGTTTTCATCGAGTGTCAAATCGACGGTCTTTACAAGCTTTCGCACCGATGCTGTTTTCGGAGTTAGGGTGATCTGGTACTCGCTTCCGTTTTTGGACCCTACCATGTCGTAGTAATTGGCGACCTCGCGAAAATTAAGGCCCGCGGTCAGCGCGCGTAAGGAATCTTTGATGAGGGGACGTTTCTCCAGATCGTAGACCTCCAACTGCTGATAACTCGGATAATAGATCGACATCTTTTTGCCATCTATGACAGTGGTGCTTGGCGTCTTCCCA
This sequence comes from Verrucomicrobiota bacterium, assembly GCA_019246215.1. Taxonomy (GTDB): domain Bacteria; phylum Verrucomicrobiota; class Verrucomicrobiia; order Chthoniobacterales; family JAFAMB01; genus JAFAMB01. The sequence continues at coordinate 12,642 of JAFAQT010000014.1, read as the reverse complement.
GCGATTTCACGACGGATTTTGTCGGGTAAAGTGAACCAGACCTTCCCCTCGTTCACCACTGGATCCTTCAGCATCGCCAAATGGCGTTCCTCCCGAAAGTTCGCCTCCAAAGAGGGGTTCGAATTGTGCAACGCCTGCAGCTTTTGCACCAATTGATTGATGTCGGTCTGGGTCATCGGACTCGCGCCCGCAAATGGAGCGATCCCTAAAGTAAGCATGTGGATGTGGATGAGGACGAGTTTTCTCATAGTGATTGGTGGTTCCAGATTGGCACGAAATTGAACCATTGCTCCGGAAATTCGCGGATGATCTCCTGGAAGACGTCGGCGATGCATTGGCTGTTTTGCTCAAGGGTATGATCTGGGGTCATTTCGATGGGCGGATACGCATAGCACCCATACTGGCCGGGCTCGAGTTGTAAGACGAAGGCGGGGATCACCGCCGCTTGCGTATGCTGCCAGACGCGCGCCGCAGCAGCCGAGAAAAGTGTTGTCCGCCCGAAAAATTCGACCTCGACACCACTATTCAAGTAAGGGCGATCGACCAGCATGGCGACCAATTCATTGCGACGGAGTGCCTGGATGATCTCCACAAATGCGAATTTATCTACACCGACAGTGACGGTCTTGATGCCGAAGTGTTGCCGATATTTTTGGCGCCATTCGTTGAGCTCGTTGGTCGGCTCGGCCAAGGTTACGACGTTAACTGGGAATCCATCCGAGGCGAGAACCATACCTCCGAGTTCCCATGCCCCAAGGTGACCTGTGATGAGAAGGATCCCTTTGGCTTTGCGGCGGGCTGCCTCGAGGAACTCGAAACCGCGCCGCTCCACGATGAGCGCATTAAGCCGATTGGCGCCACTTTGGGCGCAATCGCAGAAATCATGCAACATACGTAAAAAATTATGAAAGCACTTCCTGGAGAGGGCCCGACGATGTTTTTCATTTTGCGTCAACGCGGTCAGGTTTCGCCGGAGCGCTTCCCGGCGGTGCTTGCATAAGCGGTACCCCAGTTCACCAGCGGCGACCGCCATAGATCGAGTGAGTGGCCGCGGAAGATGCTTGATCATCCAACTGGCGGTCTGAAAACTGCACGGGGTATACCAACTATTGCGCGTCAGCGTCAGATCCAGACCTGGTGGTTGAACTTGAGTGACTATTTGAGGCGCGGTCTGATCCATTCGAATTATTGGCCAAAGCTGAAAGCCATCGACTTTTTCCCCGCAAATTGAACATCGGCGCGCAACAGCACTCCACCTTTCCGCTCGAATGAAGCGGACCATCGGCGCGGTCTTTCTGCGCTCGGCACGTTCGAATCAAAATACGGGAGCACTTCCCTGAGCGTTGCCCACGGCTTCAGCGGTCCTGGAGCCTCATCCGTTTGACCCGACCACCCGTTTTTCACAAGGAGACCCGTCGCGGCCATGTGCGAGCCACGGGTTTGAAATTCGAGTACCTGTACGCCGCCTTTGGAAAAATAAAGATCATAATCGCCCGCTTGGAGGCTGCGCAGAATGATGTCGCCCACAATCGAATGACTGCTATATGAATATTGCAACTGCCCTATTCGGGTTTTTGCTTCGGGACCGAGTCCGGATATTTCCTTCGCAGATTGACAACCCGCCAACAGAATTGCGGCGAGAAGGATAAGGATTCGACTCGTCATGTCCCTTTCGGCATCAATGTCAGCTTTGGAGCTATTTTTGATGTTCGCTTTTGGAGCGCCACAAGCGTGTGAAAAATGCAAAGTCGCCAACGCATACCAAAATCGCGGACCTCGTTTCCGGACAGAACCGCACTCACTGTGGGTACGATTTCAAATATCTCCTTTGGATATAGGAAGACTTCCACGAATTCCTGGGTGTACCAGGCGGAGGCCCATCGCAAATAGATATCCAGCACCCGGCCGATCCGCCGTTCGTAGTGGCGAAATGCCTTTGCCCGCTGCTGGGGCCGATCCAAAGCAATGTTGAGTGCGTCCGCGGCTTGCTCGCCCGAAAGAAGAGCAACGTAAACGCCGCTGCTGAAGACGGGATCGATGAATCCGGCCGCGTCGCCCGCCAATAACCAGCGGTTACCGGAGAGCTGCGTGTTTCGATAAGAAAAATCTCCGGTAGCAAACACATCCGTGACGCGCCGGGCCTTCTCCATCCACTCATTGACGGCCGGCTGTTCCGATATGCAGTGGGTTAGTGCACGTTCAGGGCTCATCTTCATGCTTTTGAACTTTTCGGCGTCCATGACGACACCGATGCTGGTGGTTTTCCCTTGGAGAGGGATCATCCAGAACCAGGAATCTTTTGTTCGAACCATCCTGGTGAGGGTCCCGTTGGGTCCATCTTCACGGCGGACATCATCATAATAGGCATAGAGCGAAAACTTGCATAAATCGGGAAACCGGCGCTTCAATTGATAGCGGTTGCCAATGAGGCAGTTACGACCCGAGCAATCGATCACATACTGAGCTCGAACGAGCTGTCCGCCGTTTCCTGAACGGAGGGTGACGCCATCGGCATCGATCCCGAAAGACTCTACCGGGGTTTTTTGTCTCACGTCGCACCCGGATTCAGCCGCATGATCGAGGAGGATTTTGTCGAATTCGGATCTGAGAACCTGGTAAGCGGTTGATCGTTTTGCCTTAAAGCCATTGCGAAAGTAGAATCGAACGCGCTGCCCGCAGGCCGAAACAATCTCGCCCCCATGTTTGACCAGAAAACCGCCCCGATCAATTTTCTCCCTGACGCCCATTCGTTCCAAGGTATTCAGTGTGGCCGGCAGGGTCGACTCTCCCACACTAAAGCGGGGAAATCTCTCCTTCTCGAAGATGGCCACGCGGCGACCCGCTTTGGCGAGCAGAGTTCCCGCAGCGCTTCCCGCGGGACCGCCTCCCATGATCGCTACGTCAAACGCCTCGTTCATGCTCTGAGAAAAATAACAACAGCTATATTACTTCGCACTTGCCTGTTTCCCTAGAGCAGTTTTCGCTTTGTTGTATTCAGAAATGGCTCCAGTTCCGAAATTAACTGAGAAAAAACGTTAAAATCAATCTGTTGTTGACCATCGCTCAATGCTTCTGCCGGAAATGGGTGCACCTCGATCAAAAGTCCGTCCGCACCAACGGCCACGGCGCCTCGGCATAAAATGGGAACTAGGTCCGCTCTGCCACACCCCTGGCTTGGATCCACAATCACCGGCAGATGGGATTCTTTCTTTGCAATTGCTACCGCCGCAAGATCAAGCGTATTGCGGGTGTAAGTTTCAAACGTACGGATACCGCGTTCGCAAAGCAGGACGTTCGGGTTACCCTGCGAAAGGATATATTCGGCCGCAAGCAGCCACTCCTCAATGCGCTCGCTCATTCCGCGCTTCAGCAGGACTGGTTTCCGGCTCTTTGCGCACTCGATTAGCAATTGGAAATTCTGCGCGTTTCTCGCTCCGACCTGAAGGACATCCGCAAACTCGCAAACATGTTCCACGTCGCGCTCACTCAAGACTTCGGTGATAATTTTGAGTCCGGTCTCCTGCTTGGCAGCAGCAAGGATCCGTAGTCCTTCGCGACCTAGACCCTGGAATTCATACGGAGAGGTTCGTGGCTTGTAGGCGCCTCCGCGCAAGATTTTTGCGCCACGAGCTTTGACGGCACGTGCGGTCGAGATCAGTTGCTCCTCAGATTCGACACTACACGGCCCGGCCATAATCACAAAGTTGCCGCCACCGATCTTGATTCCATCCACATCCACCACTGTATCCTCGGATTTGGATTCCCTGCTGACCGTTTTATACCGTTTTTGTACCGGCAAAACCCTTTCGACCTGAGGAAAGACGGTCAGAGATTCAAGAGTGTGATGGGTACGTTCATCCCCAATCGCTGCGATGACTGTCTGAAGCTCTCCAAAGATGGGGTGAGGAGTGTAACCTAGCTTTTGAACTTCCCGGGCGACTTCTTCGACCTGTTTCTTCGACGTTTTGGGTTTGAGGATGACAATCATGAGGAAGCGGAGCAAATATCACATCCCGTTCCAGAGGCAATTAGAAAAGCGCGCGGGGAGAAACGGATTCATGGGATGGGGGTGTCGGCAGCCTTCGGCTGGAAGATCGAGAGAACGACGACGAGAACAGAGAAACTGAAGGGTAGTACTCTTTTTACCCGGTCAGAACGCCCTTCGCCGTTCGCCGCAGACGAAGGTCCCGCTTTACTTCTTTGACGCCGATCCGCAAATCCTTTCTCCATGGACAACCTGGGGTTCTCGTTCTAGATCTGCTCGTGCAAGATTTCACAGGTGGCGGCATCCATGCGCTGCACACATCGTTTGCGTCCTCAGGAGATCCGGAATTCGACCGACGTATTCAGGAAATGGTTAATGAATGGGGAGTTCGCGATTCGCGTGACCTAATCGCAGAAATGATTGTTACTGCCCTCCGGATGGGGAGCGATTCGGTGCCGGTGCCGGATCTCAAGTTGATCAATCGTTCGCTCAAAGAACTCAGACAAGCTGCCAAGGCTTTTGCCCCGTATCAGGGGATTCGCAAGATTGCTATCTTCGGTTCTGCCCGAACTAACCCACTCGCGGAAGTCTACCAGGCCGCAGAACGATTTGCTCAGCTAATGCGCGAACGGGGTTTCATGATTATCACAGGAGGAGGCGACGGGATCATGGGTGCCGCTCAACGCGGAGCCGGCAGGGAACATAGTTTCGGACTGAACATCCGGCTGCCATTCGAGCAAAAGGCCAACGAGATCATTGAAGGCGATCCAAAGCTCGTCATTTTCAACTATTTTTTTACTCGCAAAGTGAATTTCATCAAGGAGACCCACGCTATCGCCCTGTTTCCGGGCGGCTTCGGAACGATGGATGAAGGCTTTGAATGCCTGACCCTAATGCAGACCGGCAAGGCCCGAATCATTCCCGTTATTCTGGTCGATAAGATCGGGGGCACCTATTGGAAGAGTTGGACCGAATTCTTGAGAACACATCTTCTCGGACAAGGCCTGATTTCGCCGGATGATTTCAGTCTTTTTTCCATTACCGACAATGTGGACGAAGCCCTAAGTATGATCCTCCAATTCTATCGGAATTTTCATTCCTACCGGTGGGTCGGGCAAGATCTCGTTATCCGATTGCAACGTCAGGTGACTCCGGACGCCGTCCAAAGCCTTAACAAAGCTTTTTCCGATTTGTTTGAAAGCGCCCCGCTTCGTACGAGCCGCGCATTGAAACCGGAGAAGAATGAACCCGAGCTTATAAACATGCCGCGCCTCGTAGCAGGTTCGCACCGCCGCAATTTCGGTCGGCTTCGGCAGTTGATCGATGCCATTAATCAGGCCGAAACGATAGGACCCTGAGGATCCAAACTGTTTTTCAACGCCTCCCAGCCACATCGGCCAGGCGAACCGTTGCTAAGAGCCTGGCTGCTTAACTTGTTCAATGATGTAGTCATGGATAGTGTTCACCGTCGCGAGAGCAACACGTGCCACGTCCGAATTGGGAACACCGACACCAAACGTCTTTTCCATACTGACCACCAACTGCAAAGCATCGATTGAATCCAACCCCAGACCATCAGCGCTAAAGAGCGGCAAATCATTAGAAATCTCCTCCTTTGGCGTACGCAGCATCAGGTTGGTGACGAGCATTTCTTTTATTTGCTCTTTCAGTTCTTCAGACGACATAAACGAGTTCTGGCAACAAGAACCGCATAGATTTGGCTGAATCGGCTGTTAATCAAGTCTTAAATTCGAGGACGTTCAAATGGGGTCGGTCGAAAATGGATAAGCTAAAGCGGATCAGAATCGATAAATTTCTCGTCGATCACGGCTATTTTCATTCAAGGGAACGTGCGCAGCGATCCATTTTGGCAGGGCATGTCCTGGTGGAAGAACATGTGGTGGACAAGCCGGGGACGCTCGTCAAAACCAATTCTGTCATTCGAGTCGTAGCTGAGCAAAAGTATGTTGGGCGCGGGGGATATAAGCTGGAAGCTGCATTGGAGCACTTTTGTATTAGTACGATCGATCTGGTCTGCTTGGATGTAGGAGCCTCAACCGGAGGCTTCACGGACTGCTTATTGCAACGCGGGGCAAAAAAAGTGATTGCCGTCGACGTTGGACACAATCAATTGGCATGGAAAATCCGCAGCGACACCCGGGTCGAAGTGCGGGAGGGATTGAATGCCCGTATGCTGAGCCCGCAGTTGATTGGGACACTCGTGCAGCTGGCGGTGGTCGATGTCTCTTTTATCTCGCTCACCCTCATTTTGCCTTCTATCTTCGGCTGTGTGGAAACTGGAGGAGTGGCGATCGCCTTGATTAAGCCTCAGTTCGAATTGCAGCCGAACCAGGTCGGCAGAGGCGGCGTCGTACGGGAGCAGGAGTTGCGCATTCGCAGTGTCAGCAAGATCCAGAGTTTCGTGATCGAACAGCTACATCGGGAATGGTTGGGGGTCATCGAATCGCCGATCGCTGGCGCTAAAGGCAATCGGGAATATTTGGCATGTCTTCGCTAAGCCTCGGCATTTATACGCATTGGCGAAAACTGGGCGCGGCGGCTTCTCTCAAAGCCCTTTTGGATGAGCTTTTCTTACACGAGATCCGTGTCCTGATCGAAGAAAAAGCAGCCAAGCTAGTAGGGCTGCCAGGCCATTCACTCGATGAGATGTATCAGGAAGTCGACCTTTTCGTCGCGCTAGGGGGCGATGGGACTCTCCTGCGTCTCGTGCGGGACCTCCGAGGTAGAATGAAACCCATTATGGGGATTAACTTCGGTTCACTCGGTTTCCTCACTTGCTTCGGCGGACCAGAGTACGCAGTCGCAGCAAAGGCCCTCGCCACGGGGGATTATCGAGTCGATGAGCGAACCATGCTCGCGGCATCGATTGAAAGAAAAGGCAAGCCTATCTATTCGCAAATCGGCCTGAATGACGTTGTGGTCACACGAGGTGAACGCTCCCGGCTGATCCGTCTTAATCTTTTTATCGATCAGATACACCTGACAGAATACAACGCCGACGGATTAATCATTGCAACACCCACGGGCTCCACTGCATACTCGCTTTCTGCCGGAGGGCCAATCGTTATGCCGAATTCGGGAGTGTTCTTGGTGACTCCGATTTGCCCACATGTCCTGACGAATCGCTCTGTCATTGTCTCCAACAAATCGACGATTCGACTCCTGCCAAGCAGCGGCGAGCAACAGCTTCTGGCAAGCGTTGATGGGCAGGAATTGATGCAACTCCACCCCCATGATGCCGTGACTATCCGACCGGCGGAAGGAAAGCTACCACTCCTTTTGCCGAAAAATCTTACTTTTGCCGACATCCTGGGCGCCAAGCTTAGCTGGAGCGGGAGCGCAATATGATCCGAATTCGAGGCGCGCTGCTCCCTGAGCATGTGCTGCTTGGCCTGATCGCTCAAACGCGGGAAGGAGCTCTGCAATTGCTTTGTGAGTCGCTTCGCTCCGATACGAGAATTTCGGATTGGGAGAGCTTTTTGCGGGATCTTCGCAAGTATGAGGCTGCCGGTAAAGTTAACCTGCAGTACAGCCTCACCCTGCGGCATATTCGCACTTCGGCGGTTACGGGGATGTTGATGGCCTTTGGGCGGTTAACCCGCCCCCTCCAGGAACAGGACGGTCCACTTCAATTCGTAGTGCTGGTTGGCATTCCCTTGACAATGGACGCCGATTACCTTCGCCTGGTCGGCACTTTAATGCGGGTATTTCGAAGTGAAAAGCTTCGAGGGACAATGCTTCGTGCCCAGAATCCATTGGAAGTTATCCACATTCTCGAAAGAGGCGAAACAGGGATGGAGTAGAAGTATGCCGGCGTTTCAGCGTGCCTCTCAAGCTTTTTGGCGATAGATCGCCAATGGCGAAAACGCCTGGCAAACCGGCATCATCGATACCGTATCGATATTAACGTGCGCAGGTCGGGAAACGACCCAGTGTACCGCCTCTGCGATGTCGTCCGCTGTTAGAGGCTTGGTTCCGGCATAGACTGATGCTGCTCGCTGTTCGTCTCCTTTGAAGCGAACAATGGAGAATTCTGTCTCGGCCAAGCCCGGTTCGATATCTGTAACGCGTACCGCCGTCCCCAACAGGTCGGCACGCAAGTTATGGGAGAACTGTTTCACAAAGGCTTTCGTTGCGCCGTAAACATTTCCTCCAGGATAGGGATACAACGCCGCCACTGATCCTATATTCACCACGTGCCCACGGCCGCGAGCGACCATGCCCGGCAGGATCAGACGAGTGCAATAGAGAAGTCCTTTAATGTTCGTGTCGACCATCATTTCCCAGTCTTCGAGCGGCACGTTGTATGCCGGTTCGAGGTTGAGCGAGAGCCCGGCGTTGTTCACCAGAATATCGATCGCCGCAAATTCCGCAGGTAAACCAGCAACGACCGTTTCGACCTGATCCTTATCCCGCACGTCGAGGGTGACCGGCAAGATCAAATCGTCAAACTCTTCAGCGAGCGCTTTCAGCCTGTCGATGCGGCGAGCTGAAGCCACCACTCGAATTCCATCTTTTGCAAAGCGACGGGCGGTTGCCGCGCCAAATCCAGAAGACGTTCCCGTTACGAATGCGACCATACATGCTCTTTTCGGCGCGACCGGCCACAGCGCAAGTCTTTTCCACTGCAAACTAAACTAGTCCACCAAGTCGGAGGATAGTTTAGCGGCGTCGAGCCAAAATGAGCCGCAGGCAAGGCGGTCCGAGCTGGACCGGCGGTAGGAGAGGGCAGCGTTTCTAAATGAGACCTGACGACGAGCAAGGCAGCCGCCGGTTCAATTTGAGCTCAACGCCTTGGCCGTGCAGCATTGGCGATTTTGGGGCGTTGCTCGCTCGACCCGTATCGGTCTAGCTACGGCTTTCGCTCGCGCCTTTCAAAATCGCCAAACCTGCGATGGCGCCGCCAAACGAGCCTCGGACTTGGTCCACTAGGCAGATACGTCCGTCCGCTCTGCTGCCGTTATTGCCCAGGATCTTGCCGTCGAAACAGCGCCTTCTTTCGCTTTCGTGATGGTTGCTTCGGTTTCGGCGGGCGCTGCCAGCGTCGGCTCAACGAATATGCTAGTAAGATCCGTTACGCCGATAAATCCTAAAACGCCACCGAGGGTCTTGCTTTGCAGGTCGTAACTCTCAGCGCCTGTACCAGGACCGTAAGCGCCGCCCCGAGCGTAGACGCCCACGGCTTTTTTGTTCGTAACAAGGCCTTTGTAGCCCTCGGCTGGATTGAAACTAAAGGTCAATCCGGGGCTGGACGATCTCATCAATCCACTGCTTTAAAACCTAGGGGATGCCAAAGTTCCACATTGGCAGGGAGAACAAATACCAATCAGCGGACTTGAATCGTTCAATAACAGCTTCGACTCGCTTCCAGGCTTGTGCCTGCTCCCGGGTTGCGGTTGGCCGTGCAGGACGGCATACTTGGCGTCCACGGTGTATCCGTCAAAGGCCGGCAATTCAGTCGCCCAGAGATCTAGCTTGTCGACCTCGATAGAAGAGTGGGCGTTTTTTCAGTTCCGATAGGAAGACCTGGGAAACTTCGATAGAATTTGAACGGGATTTTCTCGGAGACGCTTCGATGTAAAGCAATTTAGGCATGAAATGAGCTTGGTTATGGTGAGTCGAGGATAAGGGAGAGTGGATTATCTCTACATCAAGTAATATGATATAGAGATATTTCGACAAAAACTCTTTACCCTTGTTGGTCCAGCAACGATTCTCCATGTTTTCCGAGCTTCTTCAGCAGCGTACCGAGCGCAGATCGTTCCTTCGCGGATAATGGGTCGAACACCTTCTCCAAGCGGTTAGCGTGTAGTTTGAAAACCCGTCGAATCAACGTTCGACCTTCTGCCGTGAGCGTCACATAAGTGACGCGGCGATCGTCCGGGCATGCTTCCCGGCGAACGAGTCGCTTTTGCTCGAGGCGGTCAACAGCAGTGGTGATCGAACCGCTGGTCAGCATCACTTGTCGCCCGATGGTATTGACTGGGAGCGGTCCCTTGTGGAGAAGAATTTCTAAAACAGCAAAGTCCGACAAGCCAAGTCCGAAAGCGGCGATGCTACGCGCGTCCACTTGAGCGAGGGCGCGATAGGCTTTCATGAGAACCAGCCAAAGATGGATGCCGGAAATATTGGTTCCGGCGCGATCGGTATCGCTCACGCAGTTACCTTTATATCAAGGATTCCGCGCGCAAGGTCTTTTTGCTGCGGAAAGCTTCTTCAGAATTCGTTCAGGAGAGGGGTCCAATTGGAGTATTCCGGCTCAGCGAGCTTCGACCGCCCCTCTAGGCTGCTGGGTCGATCACGACATGGGCCGTGGGGCCTCGGAGTTCCGCTTTGAGCGCGGATCCTTTCTGTACTGGCCGAAACTCCCTTGCCGCGCTCGGGAGCGCGCGTGGCAAGGCATCCTAGCCGCCCAGGTGTACTATTCATAATTATTTCCACTCACAATAGAATTTTCGCTTGCCCAAATCGCTCGCTCATCCTACCATCCACCCTCGTCGATTTTGGGGACGAAAAGGAGCTGTCAGCTGAGCATAACGTGTGAATAAGTATGTTAACTGAGTTCAGAAATCCGTCTCTCAGGATGTTGTTTCAGCGCCGCAAGGCGCTGACAGGCTTTGTCAAAAGGAGGTTTTCTTTCGCTTGAGCTGTCGACGTAGTGGTCTCAACAGGAAGGGCTTGGGACGCGGTTCGTTCTAAGCTAGAGAGACGTCTGGCTCTTCTAACTTGCTTAACCCGGTCTATCCAGAGTGAAAAGTTGGAATGTTCCGCCAAGCCATCAAGGGTGTGAATAACACATTCTATGCATCAGGCTTGCTATACAATAGGTCGGGAATTGGCGAGCGAAATGAGGCTCCATCTCAGTGCGGTTGCGTTCCAGAGGTGGTTTGCGGCAATTGAACTGGTGGGGGTGGATGAATTCGCGCTGACCTTCCGGGTTCCCAACACCATTCATCAGTCCTGGATTCAGAGCAATTATTTGGATATCGTAAAATCCGCCGCGGTGTGCGTGCTCGGCACCCCTCGGGAAATAAAATTCCTTGTCGCTGATGCTGGGAGGAGCTCCCCTGTTTCTTCTGATCCAGTGCGCGGAACGCTCGTTCCTGCGTCACCGGAAGAGGATTCGGAAGACCCCTTGTTCCACGGAATGAATCCTCGGAACAGGTTTGAGGCGTTTGTGGTAGGTTCAAACAACCAGCTTGCACACGCTGCTGCCCTGGCGGTTTCTCAAAGCCCGGCCAAAACGTATAACCCGCTTTTTATCTATGGAGGCGTGGGCATGGGAAAGACGCACTTGATGCAGGCGATTGGCCAGCAGGCGATCGAACGAAAAAAGGCTCAAAAGGTGATGTACCTCTCCAGTGAGGGGTTCACCAACGAGTTCATCGACGCGATTCAGCAAAATATGCTGGTCAAGTTCAGAAAACGGTATCGTCAGACAGATGTTCTATTGATCGACGATGTTCAATTTCTGGCTGGCAAAGAGCGCTCTCAGGAAGAATTTTTTCATACCTTCAATACGCTGTTTGATGGCCGCAAACAGATCGTACTTTCAAGCGATCGCCCGCCAAGTGAGATCGCCAACCTCGAACAGCGCCTCGTTTCTCGCCTGGAGTGCGGGTTGACCACAGAATTGCAACCGCCAGATATCGACACTCGCATGGCGATTCTCAGGAGAAAGGCCGCCGCCTTCCAGATAAAGCTTCGTGAAGATGTTCTGGCCTATCTCGCGCAACATGTTCGAACCAATGTCCGACGTTTGGAAGGGGCCTTGACACGGGTTACCTCTTACCAGTCACTGAATGGGATAGAGTGTTCTCCAGAAACAGCGGAACAACTGCTGCGGGATATTTTAAGAGTAGAAGCGAAGAAGCCGCCTACTATTGAAGGGATTCAAAAGCAAGTTGCCGAACATTTTGGCGTTCGCCTTGCGGATATGACCGGTAAAAGGCGCAGCGCGAATGTTGTCTTCCCCCGTCAAATAGCGATGTACCTGGCTCGGCGCCATATCAGATCTTCCTTTCACGAGATTGGCGAAATCTTCGGCGGTCGGCATCACGGAACCGTGTTACACGCTTGTAAAACTGTTTCTATGCGCATGAAGAATGAGGATCAAGTCCGCCAAACGATGGCAGGGTTGGCGGCGCAGCTTACTACATAGCGGTAGGACGTCAGGCAGATTTGCGGCTGATCTGCCTATCCGCGGTTACTTACGAGCCGGACGCGGCGAAAGTACCTGACCAATCCGGCTTTACGCTCCTGCTTTTTTGTGCGTTACGGCGAAGATTTTGACCCGCGGACTGGAACGGTTATTGGCCGGCTTGGCGGAAAACACCAGTAGTGGCGTCCGGTCATTTACCAATGCGGGATTGTTGTCCGGAAAGAACTGGTTGACCCCGCCGCCGAACACTTTCATTTTATGATTTTTTTTGTTGGACCCATTTGCGTCCAACCGACGCTTCAGCGACGCTCTGGAAAGTGAATATGTGCCTTCCTAAACGTTCTGCAGATCCAAGGATCTGAAGGGCACAAGGGAAAATCAAAACGCGTGAAAACCAAATGAGCCAAAACCTCAATCTGCTCCGGCAGAAGTATTGTCATCCTGCCACACTCAGTGGCAAAAAAACCCATTACCT
>JAFAQT010000358.1 GCA_019246215.1 Verrucomicrobiota bacterium | reverse complement strand
ACAGGCGGCTGTTGGTCCGCTTTGGCCGAGCCCCCCGTTAACGATTCACTGGAGGGTTCTATGCTCCGCCGGTCGCCAACGCCTCTGGAGCATCGTCCAAACTGCCGATCGCGCAGCGTCCCAGGTCTGTGCGGCGGCTTTCCCGGTCTTTGTAATCTTTGCGGCCTTCTGTTCGTTCCTCCCTCTCTTCGCTGTCCAAAGGATTCGTCAACACGAGACGAGTAATGTCTGCTCGGGTGTGGTGTCGGTCTCATTGTTAGTCCCGCGTGAGGGCTCAGATTTATCGGTCCAGAGAAAAGTGAATCCTACGATGTAGGGCGGCAGCCGCTTTACGCGTCCGTCTCGTGGTCTTTGCAGCTTCTGTGCGCTCCTCCTTCACTCAGTCGGCACACGGCTCGCCACAAGGCAAAAACTTGCCCTGGGCAGGCTGGCGGTGAAGACTGGCATCGGTGCATGCGGCGAAGCCAAAGAAAACGAATGGATATACGTGAATTTGAGATTCCGGACGTGAAGCTAATCGTCCCGAAACGATTCACCGACGCCCGAGGATATTTTTCCGAGACATGGAACGATCTGGCGTTCCGCCAGGAAATTGCCAATACTACCTTTGTCCAAGATAATCAGTCTGTCACAGCAAAAAAGGGAACATTGCGCGGCCTGCATTTCCAAAAGCCGCCTTTTGCACAAGGCAAATTGGTTCGAGTAGTGCGCGGATCCATTTTCGAGATCGCGGTTGACATCCGCGCAGGATCGCCCACTTATAGGCGGCACGTAGCGATTGCCCTCAATGCCGAGGAAGGTTCCCAGTTGTGGGTGCCTCCCGGCTTTCTGCATGGCTTCTGCACGCTCGAAGACACTACCGAGGTCTTCTACAAGGTGACCTCTTACTACAGCGCGACTCATGATGCAGGCGTTCTCTGGAACGACTCAAGCCTCGGCATCAACTGGCCGGTGGATGCTGCCTCTGTCGTGCTCTCCGAGAAAGATCAGCGTCTCCCGCGCTTGAGTGATTTGCCGGAGCTCTTTACCTATGAGGATTTCCAAGATCTTTTATGAAAGGCATTATCCTCGCCGGTGGCAGCGGCACTCGCCTGTATCCGTTGACGTTGGTCACTTCCAAACAGCTTATGCCGGTCTACGACAAGCCGATGATTTATTATCCCCTGAGTGTGCTTATGCTCGCCGGGATCACCGAAATCCTCGTTATCACTACGCCAAGCGATCTACCGCAATTCCAGCGGTTGCTCCGCGACGGATCGCAATGGGGCTTGTCATTCAAGTATGCTGTACAACCCAAACCTGAGGGTTTGGCACAGGCCTACATTATTGCGGCTGATTTCCTTAAAGAAGAGCCTTCAGCCCTGATCCTCGGCGACAATGTCTATTACGGCCACGGATTACCGGATTTACTTGCCCCGGAATATCTCCGCTCGCCGGGCGCTACCATTTTTGCTTATCGCGTCAACGATCCCCAGCGTTACGGTATCGTCGTATTTGATGAGAGCGGCCACGCTCTCTCCATTGAAGAGAAGCCTCGCGTGCCGCGTTCAGACTGGGCAGTAACAGGCCTCTACTTCTGTGACGAGAGAGCGGTCGATATCGCCGCTAACCTTAAGCCCTCTGGCCGCGGCGAACTGGAGATCGCTGAGCTGATTGCTTCATATCTTGAATGGGGCCAGCTGGACGTAAAGCGAATGGGCCGCGGTTTCGCTTGGTTTGACATGGGTACCCACGACAGTCTCATCGAGGCATCGATGTTCATGCAGACCCTGGAAAAACGCCAGGGATTGCGCATTGCTTGTCCGGAGGAAATTGCTTATGATCAGGGTCTCATCACGCACCAGGAATTCGTTTCCCTTGGCAGAAAGCTCGAAAAAAGCGCCTACGGACAATATCTTTTGAAAGTGGCCAACGAAAAAACGTGATGGGGTAATCTTGATTCTGCGGTCTTCTGTGCATTCCTCTTCATCGCAAAGAAAAAAAGGCCGCAGGGGCCAGCTCGGAACGGGGGTTCGCCGTAGTCTTTCCGGGATCGGGGATGACAACGGCTCTTTCCCACTCGAACGACTCGATAGCGGAAAAATCGACGCCGTGGGTGGCGATAATCCTCCCAACTTGCGGGTGTACCGTCTCCTAAATCCCTTGAGTTTCGTTGCGTTCAAAATGGGCCGCCGGCAAGGCGCGAGGAGGGCGCATATCTGAATGGATACGTAACCGAGGAGCAACGCAGCCGCCGGTCCATTTTCAACGCCACCTTCTGGGCCGTGTCCAGTTGGCTGTTTTTCCGCCTTTCTCGCTCCTTACATATCGATCTAGATATGCTCGTCGCTCGCGCCTTGAAAAACAGTCAACTGACCTACGGCGAAACTTAAGGGATTTAGGAGACGGTACACTAGCCTGCAATGGGTTCCTCGCTTCGGCCTTTACTTGATTGTGGGGCGGCTAGTTGCAATAATTGCCGCTGGTGTACGGTTTAGCATATGATCCTGAAGTTGCTGCAGGTCAGTTGGCTGCTTTTCAAGGCGGTCCAAGCCGGACCTGCGGTAAAGCGCTCATATCTGGATTCATCCAGGCCGAACGAGCAACGCGGAAAAACAGACAGATGGCCGCGTCCCCCAGGGTTGCTTTGAAAATTGGCCGGCGGCTGCGTTGCTCCTCGGTTAGCTATCCATTTAGATCTCCACCCGCCTGCGGCTATGCCGGCTCGGACCGCCTTGCGGGCGGCCAGTTTTGAACGCAACGAGATCACCATTATACCCGAGACGGCTACACTAGTCCGGCTTTGCTTCCGAGTAAAAGTTAACCGTAAAACAGTCAATGTGAGGCCAGAAACTCCAAGAACCGATGAGCAGCTGCTGAATGAACTACAGCGCCGAGCGGCTCTCTTTTTTTGGGAAAAGGCCGATCCAGGTACCGGATTGGTTAACGATCGCGCCAATAACTTTGATTCAGACGATTATACCGCCGCTTCCACTGCCGCCACAGGTTACGCGCTGGCGGCGCTACCGATCGCGGTGGAACACGGCTGGCTAAATCGGGACGAAGCGGCCGCTCGGGCGCGCACAACCCTTCGATTCTTACTGACTATGCCGCACAAGCATGGATGGATGATTCACTTTGTAGATAAGCGGAATGGTCAGCGCCTATGGGAAAGTGAATTTTCCAGTATAGATACTGCTCTCTTATTGTCTGGCGCCATCGTTTGTGGCCAATATTTTAGCCACAACCCCTCGGCGGTCGATATTTCAGTGCTAGCCGACGCCCTTTATCGAAGAATCGATTGGTGGTGGATGCTGACGAACAATGGCGCTCAGCCTGATAAGAATCTCCTGTCGCACGGTTGGAAACCCGAGACTGGCTTCATAAGCTATGACTATGGCACCTATAACGAGGCCATCCTGCTTTATTTGCTCGGTCTCGGCGCCCCAGTCAATCCTCTGCCGGACAGGGTATGGCCAGGGATTAGGCGTTCCCTGCAAACATACGCATCCACCGAGTCGCTCAAGGGAGGCCCGATATTCGTTCACCAGATGCCGCACGGATTTTTCTATTTCCGTAGCCAGCGCGACAAGCTCGGTTTTGACTACTGGGTATCGTCGACCAATGCGATGAGAATACAATACCAATACTGCATTGATCGGGCTACAGAATTCCAGACCTACGCAGAGGGCTTCTGGGGTCTTAATGCCGGGGATGGCCCGGATGGATACGCTGCATATGGAGTAATTGACAGTCCCGACGATGGCACCGTTTCACCAACGGGTGCAATCTCGGCGATTTTGTTTCTCCCGACGATAGCCCTTTCCGCTGCTCGCTCGCTCTATACCAAGATCGGATACGCTCTCTGGGGTACTTACGGATTCGCTAACGCGTTCAATATCGACCGGAATTGGTTCGCTCGCGACGTTATTGGGATCGATCTCGGGATGGAGCTCCTGTCGATTGAGAATCACAGAAGCGGCTTAGTATGGACACTAATGGATAGCTTCTATTCTGTCGCGCCCGCGCGGCGAGCGGCCGGATTCCATGTAACGTCTGAACCGGAGCCCAGGCCGGTTCACCGAGTGGAATCCAATGCTGCGATAGCATAGGCCGTTAGAGCACCCAGGCCCCTGGCTGGTATTTATCTCGTTTGCAATCATTCGGACTGTTTTTCCTGGGATCGCATTGAAAATTAGTATTGCTGCTGATTCCTGCTTTGTGCTTCTATAATCATGTGACCAATGCTATTCAGTTTCGCTGCTGTCAGATTCTTTTAATTCCTTGCCGTGCCGTTAGCAGTACTCTTTCGCCCATGATCTCTTACCAAGCTGGCCATAGCCTAATCCTACCTAAATAAATAAAAGTTTTTGCGTGCTTGCGAGAACCGAGTAGTTTTGATACCATATCTAAGTAACTAAATGAGCTCAGTGCACTTTTCATCGAAGACCTTTGCCCAGGCCGCAGAAATAGCGGAACAAATTGAATCACTCGAAAAACAACTCAGCGTTTTGCTCCAAGGAGGGGAGCCGGTGGCGGAAAAACAGAGCACTCCAAAAACAGCACCGAAGCGCAGAGTCTCCGCGCCAAAAAGGGGCGACGCTCCGGCCCCTAAGGCTGTCGAAGAAGGAAGGGGAACACTACGACCAGCTGTGGTCGCGATCTTGAAGAAGAGCAAAACTCCTTTGAAGACTGCCGATATATACGATGCGCTGGTGGCCCAAGGGTATCAGTTCACCTTCAAAGAAGCGAAAAAAGTCCTAGGAATTCGCCTTTACAAAATGTTAGGCGTGCAGCCTTTGGGAGGAGGACTTTTTAAGGCGAAGTAAGACCGACGTTCGGGAGCCGCAC
>JAFAQT010000277.1 GCA_019246215.1 Verrucomicrobiota bacterium | reverse complement strand
CGCTCAAACCACAATCCGGTATAAAATGTCCTCCCAGCAGGCTGCTGGCCCCGCTTATTCCGTTTGCTCCCTTCATCTATGTTTCTGTCAGGAAAGCAGTAGCCATAGCTTTTCCGGTGAAAACCAAACTCTTTTGCAGGCGAGTAGTATCTTCTTAAGTTAGCGCTCGAGGCCTCAGCGTTCACCAAGGAGGTCCAGATAAATTTGCTCAATGCGCCGAACGCGATCTCTGGCCATGTATTCCTTTCGCATCAACTCGCGGCCTCGATCTCCCAGCTCCTGGCATTTTTCTGGATGCTGAACCAGTTCGTGAATGGCTTTTGCCCATTCCGATTCGGTGTTCTTGGGATCGAGAGCCAGAATATCACCCGCAATGTGCGCACGCGACTCGTTAACGGCCACAACCGCCGAGGGTATTCCATGGTACATCGCTTCAAGGAGGATCATCGGAAGATCTTCCATCTCAGAAGTTAATAAGAAAACATTGATAGACTCGAAAAAATCATCCAAATGGGGCGTTGCACCAAGCCACAGGAGATTCTTCGAAATTCCGAGATCGTTCGCCAAAGCTCTTAACGCCTGCTCCTCCGGCCCGCTTCCTGCCAAAACGAAAGAGTATTCCGGATCGAGTTCGAGGAGTTGCTTCCCCACGCGCAGAAATCGATCGATTCTCTTCCAGCCCACAAGCCGGCCGGCGCCACCGATGGTTTTCCTGACATTTAGTCGACGGCGCAGCATCGGCCGCTCCGGGAGTCCATTTTGCACGAGCTCGATTTTTTCGGCCGGCACCCTTTCGATCTTTATCAGCTCATCACGGATGGAATTGGCAATCACCAGAATTCGATCGGCAAAGTGGTTCGCCAGAGTGTCGATTGCTGCGAAAAGCGGCCGTTCAAAGCGGAATCGATCATAACAATGATCGTGCGAAACAACTGCCGGTACGCCAGAGAGTCTGGCCAGCGGTTTACCAAGCCAATTGGACACATAGAGATGACAATGGACCACATCGAACCGGCCGCGAATGAGGAGCTCTGGAAGTGTCGCCAGATACCAAGGTAGCCATCGCCTCGGAGACAGAGGTACAACGCGCACGCCTAACTCGACAGCGCGAGCAAAGAAAATACTCCCTGGATGCGCGTGCATCGCGGCAAGCACAATTTCAAACCGAGTGTAATCGAAACACTCAAGCATTCCGAACAGAACCGTTTGTGCGCCTCCGAGATCAAGGTTGTCGATCAGATGGAGAACACGAATGCGACGCTTCATCAAAATCCGTCACGGCGCGACAGAACCCGCAAGAGAAAAGAGTTTGCACCAACACGCAACAACAGCCGCTAACATAAGGGTTTACCGATCGTCTCACCTTTATGTCGGGCCAGGAGCTTGCGAAACGTAGTTCTCATTCGCCTTCCAACAGCCAATGTTCCGCACCGAACAACATCAATTAACCATCTCGGATCGTTATTGAACTCGTGCACAGCCAATCCCAAAGCCTGAGTCGGTCTTCTCATCGCGCGAGCGATAAAGGCGGTTGCGAGAAGCTCCCGATGCCATGACAAAAGCGTCAACTGGTCTGCAGGCGAGGTAGTTGGCAGGTCGGCATAAATCTCCGCAACCAACACTGCTTCCATGAGCGCGGTCAGAAGTGATTCACTGCCACCGTTCATTGTAAGTGACTGCGCGTGCCAGCGGTAACGATAAACGAGCTGCTTTCTCGCGCAGTCCGGTATGCCAACCATCGCGGCCCGCAAAAGAAATTCCCGGTCCGCAGACAGCTTGTACACCGTATTGAACCCGCCGATAATTGCGAAGACGGATGGCCGAAAAAATCGCGCGTTAATGTTCGGCAATCCCAGTGTAACATTTCCGACGCACAATCGATACCGCAGAGGATCAACATAACGGTGCATCACGACATCGACGCCCGGGCTGATCCTTTGATAGATTTCGCTTCCTCCTGAGAAGACAAGCGCGGAGGACCGATTCAGCGTCTCATTCAAAACGCGAAATGTTCCAGGCGCGTACTGGTCATCCGTATTGAGGAACCCGACGGCATCACCACTTACTCGCTCGATACCCTTGTTCCAGGCATCATAGACACCTCGATCGGGCTCCGAGAGTACCCGCAAATGTGGATATTTCTTCAAGAACTCAAGCGTCCCGTCCGACGATCTCCCATCGATGATCCAATGCTCGAAGTTCGGATAGTTTTGAGCCAGCACACTTTCGATGGCCGTCCCGATGAATTCCTTTCGATTCAGCGACGCGGTGATGATCGAGATCTTCATGCAAAGAGTCTACGGATCGCCTCAGCAGGAGTTCAGATTTTGCGGAATAACAAAATCGCGTTCCGGTTCTGGTGGTGGTGGTTCTTCCTCTTCCGTGCGATGACAAGCTCAAGCAGGCGATTCGAGTATATGTTACCGGCCTGGATCTGGCACTCCTGAATTCGTGCAACCTGGGCGTCTGACTTCCGCTCCTGCTTCAGGGCCCGGGAATCATCCCGGATTGCCG
>JAFAQT010000137.1 GCA_019246215.1 Verrucomicrobiota bacterium | reverse complement strand
CGGAGACGGTGCAACTCGGCACACCGCCAGCGTGCTTCAGACGCTTCGGCAAGTGTCTCCGCCTCTCGTATTGCGTCAAGAGCTTCGGAAGTGCGATCCGCAAGATGCAAAGCTTCGGCCTTTAGTGCGAGAAAATACGGCAAAACTAGCAGCGATTCGGTTGCCCGGCACTCCGCTATTCCGCCCTCGATCCCGGCGAGACCTTCATCTGTATCACCGGCAGCGCTACGCGCCCAACCGCGGAGAATGGCTCCAATAGGCAGCCAGACCGCAAAGTTTTGACGGGTTGACAGTTCAACTAAGTCCAAGGCCGATCGTTCCACTTCAGCGCAATTACCCTGAATGTGGGCGAGATACGCGGCAAAAAATAGTGCCACGGCTAATGCGGGCATATCATTAAGGTCTTTGGCCAGTGGGATGGCTGCCGCCATGGTCGCTTTGCAAGAGTCGGTCTCTCCGAAATGCCACTCGGTGAGGGCCTTAAAGCACAGACAATTGACGGCGGGCGCGCTGACCTCTTCGGCTTGACGCTGTACGCCACCTGAACGCCAAATCTCCAGACCACGCAGTGCGTATTGTCGCGAGGCCTCAAAATCGCCCAAGAAGTAGAGCGTAGATGCCAAAACCCGATAGGCTCCCATCATTAGCCGAGCGTCATTCTGCTCCTGCGCGAGCGAGTAAACTCGTTCGGCAATCTGCTTGGTGGCCGTCACTTTGTCAGTCCACAGGGAATAGCGCCACCGACTTGTCAGGGCGGAATAAAGGAGGAAAGGACGATTAAGCGAATGACACAAGGACTCCACCCGCTCGTAACACGTTCGCGCTTCTGGTGCTGCGAAGCCTCGCGTAACTGTTAGATACAGCGCCGCCTGCATCAAAATGTAGAGGTGATCTTCCGGGGTTAGACTTTGCCCCTCGACACCCATTTCCGCTGGTGAACCCCAGTGTCCATTTTCGAAAAAATGAGCCAAGGCCCAGAGAACTGCTCCTCGCGCTCCGAGGACGTTAGCAGCGAAGCAAGCATTCCCTCGCTGAATCCGCGGAATGTAAATTTGATGCAGAGCTTCGCGAAATAAACCGGCGCGGCAACCGCAGATGACGGCCAAGAAAAGCGGCTCCATATCCTTGAAGCTATTCGGCAGCTCGGGCGCAAGCGTTCGATAATGATTGTGGAGCCTACGATTGCATTCCTTCCAGGCCTCGGTTCGCTGATTCCGTAGCTGTTCGCCAAAGTATTCACGAACAAGAGGATGCGTGTCTAGATGCCCAGGATGATGCGGATCTTCGGGGGCAAGGAGTCTCGCTCTTCTTAACCTGGCAAGAATCGTTCGCCACTCGATCGGACTCAAATCAATTAGTGACTCGGTAAGGCTGCGGATGTTAGGAGGTTTCAATAGAGCTCCCAAAACCTTTTCGTCCGCTGGCCGATCAAATAGACCTAACATGCGAAGAAGTGACACCTCAGGACCCTCTCCAAGCCAGCTCTGGTATGATTCCATGACTTTTCGGGCATGAGCTCCCTGTCGTACGTCGTAAGCCAGATGTTCGGAAATTTCTTTGCGGTGACGAATATCCCCGTTATAAGCATCGGTCAGATAGCTGCCCAGCAGTGTTAGAGCGAGACAGTGGCCAGTGAACTCGTTGCTGGCAGTTCGCAATTCTGCCTCATCTCCCTTAACGCCCAGCGCTCGAAGCAGCTGCGCCCCGGCGTCGCTGGATATTTGTTCCAGGTCACGACGCAGAACCGAGGTCCGCTCGTGATCTACAATATCAGCGACCGCCGTCCGGGTGGTGACCACGCAAAGCCCCTTATTGAAGGCTGCAAGCTCGCGTAGAAGCGCCTGGAGAGAAGGCTCACGCAGCCGTCCTTCTTGGGGACCAGGCGGGTTTTGCAGCGGCTCTAGGCCGTCCAGAACTAGCAAGGTTCGACGATGTGCGATGAGCTTTGCCAATTTTTCGCCCTTCTCCCACGCGGTCCCGATCCGTGGATCTGGATCTCCGAACCAAGTGAGCGCGGCGTCCAGAAATTCATCAGCGGACGAAGTGCCGCCACTCGTCCCCTGTCTGTAGAAAGACCAGCCAAAAACTAGCTGTGCGGATCGATAATGCTCGGCCGCCATCCTCCCAAGCCAATGGTTGACGAGCGTCGACTTCCCAACGCCGGCCCAGGCAATGATGGTTACGATATTTACCTGCTGGTTTTCCCATGCAGCATCTAGGAAAACGATGTCCTCTTCTCGACCAAAAAGATTGCTTCCGGTAACGGGCAATCTGGCGACTGAAATTTTTTTGGGTCCCATTCTTGCTGGCGGTCTGCGATGTCCGACGGGCGAAACGGTAGAGGGCGTCTTCTGTAGCCTCTGCCGCGTAATCTTTCGCCCGGCGTCGATCGCACCCGCTAAAATCGGTATGGCCTTCAGCAGTTCGCCTGGATTCTGAAAGCGCCGCGCGGGGTCTTTCTCGAGGAGCGCCTCAAGGAGAACGACGACTGGCTGTGGAACATCTTTGAGTCCCTCGACGGGTAAGGGCGCGTGCTGATGCTGATGCATCACTTCAGCGGCGGTGCCCCGGAATGGCGGCTTGCCCGTCACCATTTCCCAGAGCGTCACCCCCAGCGAGTATACATCCGAGCGGATGTCCACGCCAACTCCCGCGAATTGCTCCGGACTCGCAAACTCGGGTGTCCCGGCAAATGCCCCAGGCGATGAGATCCCGGCTTCGGAGGCCGATTCGTCCAGTGTCTTCGCCAATCCGAGGTCGATGATTTTCGCCGTTACACTTCGGTCATCCTTTAACCTCACCATGATGTTTGTTGGCTTGATATCCCGATGGACAAGGTGTTGTTCGTGAACTGCGGCCAATCCGGCGGCCACCTGCGTTGCAATTTCGAGCGCCAGCTTTACGTCCAGTCGGCCAGAGCGTTTGATGAGCTTTTCAAGCGTTTCCCCTTCTACAAACTCCATTGCGTAGAAATAGCTGTCTCCGGTTCTACCCAGATGGAATACGGAGGCAACATTCGGGTGACGAACGCTCGCAGCTGCGCGGGCTTCGCGTAGAAAGCGAAGCCGCGCCGATTCGTCACCAAGATATTTTTCAGTGATGATTTTCAGCGTCACAGGGCAGTGCAGATCCACGTCGAACGCCTTGTAAGTGATCCCCATGGCACCGCGGCCCAACTCGACCGGTTTGCAGTCTTCGCCCGTCACCAATTCGTAGTGCTCAAATCGTTTCACCGCCCGTTCCAGTGTCGGCTTAGCTGCTTCCTCGACAGACGACTCGCCGGACTCAATGCCACCAGCAAGACCCTTGCGGAGCATACAGATCGGGCAGAATTCCGTTGCTACGGAAAACTCATTGCCGCAACTCGGGCAGGTGCGTTGGGCCTCTGTGCTCATAGTCCTAACCCCCCTTCAGCCGCATTGTGAGCCGCAAGCAACGCCACAGTCGCACCGGGTGGTGAGAAAGCGGCCAGCACAGCGCCTGGCAAACTGTTGTCCCCTTGCACGAGCAATTGCGTCTTCCTTTTATATTAGAGCGTGAAATCACGTTTCGGAACTAAATTCCTGCTCTTGGCTGCCTCCCGTGTTGACAATGACCTTCGGCGATGGGGGCCGGTTCGAAATTTACAGCAGTAAAGCGTCGCGTTTTGAGGCTCGGCCCATCGAGAAAGCGCCTACCTTATCGACCGCTTGATGCACAACGATGTCGTTTATTTTCAAAAACCGTCCAAAGGACGATCGTTCCACTTGAGAAATCAAACCCACGGCCTGTTGCGATACCGATCGCGTCTTGCAGTATTGGGACGACATTTTACGCTTCATCATCGCCACGATCAAACTTAAGGAAACGATATCCTCCGATCTCTTTCGGCGGCTCAAATCCTACTCCAAACAGCACGGGCTCTAGCAAGCCGCTCAAGCCCTTCGGACAAATACTCAATAGTTATCTCAGCCGGCGCGTGAGCGACGAGCCGGCGCTGCGTATGGCCACTCGAGGGTGCTCAATGGAAACGAAAATGTGCATCGC
>JAFAQT010000122.1 GCA_019246215.1 Verrucomicrobiota bacterium | reverse complement strand
TTTCACCCGCGAGCTTCGCGTTTCCTCTGCCCAAATTTCATTTCCATGACTCTAAAAGGGCACTTGATTTCACAAGTTTGAATTGTCGCCATCCGGCATCGATTGAGTCTTGACCAAAAAAACCAAGCCGGTTACCCGTCGATGTTTTGCTCGCTCGATCGATTGTAGTTCGATGCGCAAATCCGTTTTCTTGTTGATCTCTGCAATCGCGTTATCCAATGCTCGCTGCCGAAAATTTGGCCGTATTGAAACCGGAGGCTCTGGGACGATTTTTCCATCCGCGGCTTTTACGGGCTCCAGCCGGAGCACCTTTCGAAGCTGTTCCATTGAAATGCGCTTTTGCCCGATGGTGACATACTTTTTCGCCCAATCGTACAGGCGCAGAGCGTACTGCCTTCGGAGTCCGATAGGGGCTGGGTTCTCGGCAACATACTCCAAGAGGTGCTTTTTTGATTTTAGCCAAAGGCGCTTGAAACGCGGACTGAATGCCAGGTAAACGTCGCTGTTTTCTCCCTTTGCTTGCACCGCCTCAATCCAGCGCGTGTAGCTCGTTATCATTTCGGCTGCTGTCTGTTTCCGTTTGTCCTGACTGCGGGATCGATTGAAGTTCGCCAAAGCAGCGCCGAGTTCTCTCTCGATCAAATCGAGATGGAATGAATATGCTCCTGCCTGAGGGTCTTCTTCCATTTTTAGAGCTCCCAAGGGTTCTATGAGCGATATGTCTCCAGCCCCCAAATTTTTGGACGTCACTGGCAGGCGAAAGAAGCGGCAGAACGTAATTCTTGTGGCCGGAGACCATCCGCCTGCCTATAAGTAAAGCTGTAGTTCGCCCCAGACGCAGTTTCCGTTCAGAAAACGAAGCACGCCGGTCATTTGTTTGGAGTCGAGGAATGAGCAAAAACGAAGTAGACCTGAATGACCCCTTGAATTGGTACATTGCCGATTCGATGGACGATTACGACGTCCGCATGGGTCCTGAAATGGCCAAGGAATTGGTGCACCGGCACAATAGCTACCCGAAACTCGTCAGGGCGCTGAGAGAGGCAATTGCGGCCCTGGAAAACGTGGGTTGCATCGAAAAAGCGGATTCGCTCAGGCGCGAACTGCATGAACTCGGTGACCCGAAACAAAGCTGAGATCGCGTCGTTGGCGCAAAATGTATGCAGCATCAAGGCAAGATTTCGGTCTGTTCGGCGAATTCCTGAAATGGAGGGGTCCTGAGAAGTCGGTGAGCAACGAGTTCACGCGCGGTGGTTCGTCCGGCACCTGTAACCGAGGTCGCTAAAAAAACGACTACAGTCGATGCAAAGTGTGCCGATCTGGTATTGACCGGGAGGCACCCTGGGCTTGAGGAAGGTGGCTTCGAAGGATAGGTCGCCGCGACCTGACGAGAGTCACACTCAGGTCTGGTAGAGGAACTCAGGACGTAGATGTGACGTTCGATTGAATTCATTTCGCCATGTTTAGAAATCGCCAAGTCCTCGCATTTTTGGTGGGCGGTGCGATCCTTTTCGCTTCCGGCGCAGGCCTTCTGGTCGTTTGGGCATTGACGGGCGCCAAACCCGCGCAGCTTTCCTGGGATCCGCCGACGTTTCGCAAATCGGTGATGAGCTTTGGATACAAGGTATACGGTAACCCACACGTGGGGGAGGGCAGGTATTTCCTCAGCAAGGTCGTACTGAAAAATACCGGAGGTCGTCCCATCCGCGATTTGACGGTCAGCTACCAGGTCCCGGATTACATTCCCTGGACGACTCCGGAAGTGGCCAGTGAGTTGCCTGCGGGCACATCGGTTGTGAAGCTTTATTATCCGAAGTTTCCGGAACGGGTTACCCACTTGGCTAACCAGACCACCGCGTCGCTTGAGATTAAGCTGCAGTGGCGAGAAGAAGGTGCCTCGGCGAAGGAAGAAATCCTCAGAGATGATTTCACTATTTACGGTGTAAACGAGGTGCAGTACAGCGACCTGCCGGCGGATGACATTCTAACCTGGTACGACCAGTGGAACTTGGCGCAATTTGTGGTCTGTATGGTGACGCCGAACGATCCCATCGTTAAGGAGTATGCAGCGGCGATCACCAAACGCCTAGGGGGCACGCTGGCGGGAGCTACGCAGGATCCTGATCAGGTCGTTGAGTTGATGAAGGCGACCTACGATTACATGCGAGAAACGGGCATGCGATACGCGAGTTCCGAAGGAGTTCCTATAAGCATTGGGGACGTGAAGACTCTGGTGCAGACGGTTCGATTGCCGAGGGACGTGATCACTTCGAACAACGGTCTATGCATCGAGCTCGCAATACTCTGGGCTTCAATTCTCGATCAACTCGGCTGCCAGACATACATCGTCATGCGTCCGGGACACGCGTTCACGATTGTTCAAGCGGGGGACAAGTATTATCCGGTCGAGTGTACCGCTATCACCCCGAAGGCAGTTGGCGCAACCAGTGACGTCCCTTTCGAGAAGGCGATGCAAATGGCGATGGAGGATCTGCAGAAACAGCAGTACAAAATCTTCTTTTCGGTCCAGCAGTATCGAAGCCAAGGATATGCGTCGCCTGAATTGCCTGAGGTGGACGTCGACAAGGTCAAAGCGATGTTAGCCTCTCGCGAGCGGGAGCAGGAAGAAAGGGCGAAAAATGTCGCCCAGAATCAGCCTCAGGAACCGCAACAGCCGGGACAAGAACAGAACCAACCCTCTCGGGCTCAACAAGGGTTTGCGCACTACGAGCACAGCGCTGGCCTGGTCTCATTTTCTTATCCGGATTCCTGGAAAGTCTTGCAGCCGCCTACCCAACTGGGCATAACGTTCCGCGTTTTCGATCCGTCGACTTCCATGGGTGTGGATGTAGTCGAAGTTCCACGTGCGAGCTCAGCCAGCGAAGCCTTAAAGGCAGTTGGAAGAGCCTTTTCGCGTAGCGGTATCCGGATTCAGGTGCAGGATTCGAAGCGGCAGGGCGACCTCACTGTAGTGTTGGGCCACTCGTACGGTTCGGGTACAGAACAAGAGTGGTTCGGGGTGTTTCGTCCGGTGAGGGGAGGGGTAATTGGTGTAGCAGCGGGGTCGCCGGCAGCGAATTTCCAATCGAACCGCCAAGCCCTTTTACAACTGCTGGATACAGTGCGGTTTCCATGAAGAGATCAATCCTTTGTTTGATAGCGCTGTGCCTGCTTTTATTGGCGACCGGTGTCGGGTTTGCAACTGACACAGTGAATCAGGATTGTATCATCCGTGTCGACCCGTACGGAGACGGTTCGATGAAAGTAACCTTTCATTTGTCAGCGAGCCGATGGGCAAACTGGAGACAGCTTTACGGAGATCATCCGGACGTGCTGTGGCGTGATCTCAAGCAAAAATTTGCAAAGGCTGCGCTGGACAAATTTGATTTGCAAAGGAACGATGTCGATCGGACGGCGACGGCTAGGATAGAAGCGCGGGCGCTCACCACGGTGCGTGGAGATGGAAGTCGCGGCATAGAAATGTTGAAGGATTTCAGGCTCGTCTCAAACACCGCGCTGGAATGGGTTTTTGAGTCTACATCCCAGGAATCACCCGAGGCGCCGATTCTTACCCAGACGTTTCGAATCATACTACCCCCACAGGCAGTGAATGCGCATATAGACGCGCCAGGGTCCGCCTCGCAGCAGCTCGTCTATCAAATGCCGCAAAGCGGGATCCACCGTCTTTTTTTATGGGCTGGAATTTTGGCCATGGGTGGTGGCATCCTCCTCGGCATCTTCGGGGTTCTTTTGGGATTGGGCCGTTCAAAGCGACCTCCGCCACTCCCGCCGGCACTCGCTGGTCAAGGGTAGGAAATGCCCATCAAGGATAAGCCCGGAATTCAGTTCTGGTCGTTTTTGGTCAGTGGTCGACTCTCGGCCTTTTTTATGAATGGGGTGAACAAATCGATCGGCACTGGGAGAAATGTGGTGGTGTTGTGCTCGCTGGAAATTTCTTTCATCGTCTGCAAAAACCGGAGTTGGAGCGCGATCGGTTGATCGGAAATCATTTCAGCCGCCTGGACCAGCTTTTCCGCTGCCTGATATTCGCCCTCCGCATTGATGATTTTTGCCCGTCGTTCACGTTCGGTCTCGGCCTGCCGAGCCATGGCGCGTTTCATGCCATCGGGTAAAACGACGTCTTTTACCTCTACGGAGGTCACCTTGATTCCCCATGGGTCCGTCTGCCGATCGATGATCTCCTGCAAGGTGAGATTGATCTTCTCGCGTTGCGCCAAGAGTTCGTCGAGCTCGGCCTGTCCGAGCACACTGCGCAATGTTGTTTGAGAAATGAGCGAAGTCGCTTTCAGATAATTTTCCACCCGAATCACCGCTGCCTCCGGATCGACCACGCGGAAATAAACAACTGCGTCGACCGTCACGGGGACGTTGTCACGGGTCATGAGCTCTTGGCGCGCGACGTCGATCGTCACTACGCGGAGGTCCATTTTTACCATCCGGTCCACCACGGGGATCAGGAAAATCAACCCTGGACCCTTGGTGCCGTACAGCTTGCCAAGACGGAAAATAACACCGCGCTCGTACTCGCGCAGGATCCGGGCTGCCTGCGGGAAAACGATCGCCGCCAAGAGAATGATGGGGATTAACCATGCCGCCAATCTTGCGAGTTCTTCCACCATCCGATGATTCCTCAGGCTTTAGGTTCGACTTTGAGCGTCAGTCCTTCGACGGCGATGATTTTGACGGCGTCTCCCTGTTTGATAGGAGTAGCGCTGCTCGCGCTCCAGTATTCCCCTTCAATAAAGACGCGTCCGCCGTTTGAATCGATGGCTGTCAAAGCTTTGACGATCTTTCCCAGCATCGTCTCTTTACCGACCTTTACGGGAAGGCGTTGCGCTCGCAATCCTTTGCCGACGATCATCAGGAAAAACGCGGCGGTGACAATAGCACTTGGGATGATGTAATACAAAGAGAGACGGAAAAGCGGGTCCCGGCGGTCGAACAGCATGAGAGAACCGATCAGAAATGCTAGGAGCCCACCACCGGTGAGTACGCCATGCGTCGGCGCGAACACGTCAATCACGAACAATGAAACTGCCAATCCGATCAGCAGTAATCCGGCGACGTTAACCGGGAGAATAGCAGACATGTACAGCGCAAGAACTAGCGCGATGGCGCCCGTCACTCCGGGCAGAATTGCGCCCGGAGTAGTCATCTCCCCGATGAGGCCGTAGATTGCGATCAGCATCAGAACGAACATGACCTCCGGCCGCCAGAACATTTGGAAGAGTTGTTCTGCTGCCGACATTTTGATATCTACGACCTGCGCATCGATTGTTCTCAGCAGCCGGCCATCGACTATTCGGCCATTAAGCTGGCTGAGCAAATTATTGAGATCGGGTGCAATGATCTCGATCACCTTCAATTCCTGAGCCTTTTCTGCGGTGATGGATGCGCTTTCCCGGACGGCGGATTTTGCCCACTCAATGTTGCGACTGCGCCGGCTCGCTATGGCTTCCATGTAGCTGACGGCGAAGTTTTCCAGCTTCTGCGACATGGTCTGATCCGGTTTTGACTGGTCGCCGCCGGAAAATCCCCCGAGGGCCACCGGATGGGCGGCACCGATCGTCGTCGCAGGCGCCATTGCGGCGACATTGGCGGCCAGAGTAATGAAACAACCGGCGCTAGCCGCCGTTGCGCCTGTCGGGGCAACGTAAACAACTACCGGAATCGGCGACCCCAGCAGTTTTTGAACAATCACCCTGGTCGACTCGAGCAGGCCGCCGGGCGTGTTCAACTGAATGATGAGGCATTGAGCCCCCTTGGATTGGACTTCTTCGATGCTTCGGGAAACATAGCTTGCGGTGGCCGGACCAATTGCCCCGTCCACGCTGCTCAAGCAGACTCTGGCTCTTTCTCCGCTCGCGACCGTCGCGAATGCGCCAAGCCCATACGCCACCAGTAGAATGACTGACCTCATCCTTACCCAAAGCTACCACTCTCCAGCCTCCGTCGCCGACAAATACTTGCAGTTGTCAGTGTCAGTTGTGAGTTGCCATCAAAAGAGCCAACATTCAGACAGCGGCGAGAAGGTCCGAACTTGTCTTCCTGGAAGTACTTTTTTAGCGGGACGGCTTCAATCTGCACCCTGATCGCTGCCCACTGCCACTGAGAATTGGCAGCGCGCAGGCTTCACTCGGTCCCGTAAATCGTTCAGATTTCCAGAATGTTCATTTACACAGAGCGAAAACGTCCCGATCCGTGGTCCCATTATCGCGGTAAGGCTCGGCAACCGATTCTTATTCCGTTGCACTGGCTGGAGTGGGCCTGTCGATGGCTAGCCTATTGGCTGAGTGGATGGGCTTTTCTGGAAGTGCTCGAATACATCGGGACACTTTCCATTTTCTTTGCGGTGATTTCCTACTTTGCGGAAAGCGGAGACCGGATTAAGCAGAAGCATTACCAGGCGTGGCAGGTCATTAACACGGCGCAAGGCAAAGGCGGGGCCGGAGGCAGAATAGATGCTCTGGAGGAATTGAATAAAGACGGTGTACCGCTCGTAGGAGTCGATCTAAGCGGAGCATTTCTTCAAGGCCTTGACTTGCAGGGTGCAAATTTGGCTCGCGCCGATTTCAGTTCTGCTGATGTCAGAGGAGGCAGCTTCAAGTCCGCCAACTTGGAGTATGCCAATCTCGCTTCAGTAAATGTTCGGAATGGAACTTTCCAGAATGCTAACCTGCGGAACGCCACGTTGCAGGATGCCGATTTGCATGGCGCCAATCTTCGGGATGCGGATCTTGAGGGCGTCGACCTCAGCAAAGCGGATTTGCGGAATACGGATCTGCACAACATGAAATGGTCGATGATCGCTGATCTCAAGCTGGCAAATATATTCGGAGTGAAAAACGCGCCGGCTGATTTCAATCATTGGGCGCTTCAAAAAGGGGCTGTCTCCATCGAATCGGATGCGGATTGGTCGAAGTTGCTCGAAACCCCATAACGCGGTCAGTAGAAGAGCAGACGGTAGATAATGGGCGGGGCGCTGCGTTGCCGCGTCGATTACATATAAGTACGATGTTTCGAACGCTGCGCTCATTTGAGCGAACGACGAGTTGACTTTAATGCGGCTCATCAGGTGAAATCCTTTAGCTCGCAAGATTCACGTAAAGGTCGGAGAGACGAGTTCATTACGAACTGGAATCCCGTGAAAAGAATCCTTTTGAAGCTGGATGCCCACTGGCGTTTGTTCATTGCGCTCATTGTTTCGCTCAGCGTCTCTGTTTTGACGATTGGTCGCCTCCAGTTCTTGGTGCAGGCCATTGCAGTATGGAATGTCTTTGCTTGGAGCCTGACTGTGCTCGCCTGGCTAAGGATTATCTTAGCGGGTGCCAAGACCAGTGTGCAGGCAGCTAAACTTCAGGATTCGGCGCGCTTCGTGATCTTCCTTTTCGTGGTTTTTGCCGCCGTCGCGAGCTTGGCTTCCGTCGCATTTCTGATTGGGGGTGCCAAGGGATTAGGCCAGAAAACCCTTACCGAACACCTTTTTCTCGCGGCTGCCACCGTGGTCTCCTCTTGGTTCCTCATCCATACAGTGTTCGCGATGCACTACGCTCATGGATATTATCAGGGCGCAGACGAGGGTTCGGGCTTTTCCCGTGCGGGAGGTCTCGAATTTCCCAACGAAAAGGAGCCGGATTTTCTCGATTTTGCCTATTTTTCGTTTGTGATCGGGATGACGTGCCAGGTTTCAGATGTCCAGGTGAGTTCCCATGGAATGCGCCGCCTG
>JAFAQT010000116.1 GCA_019246215.1 Verrucomicrobiota bacterium | reverse complement strand
GATCCTGGCGACCAGTTGCCTGTTTGGCGCCACTACGTGGATAATCTTCCTCAGCTTTTCCGCGCCTGAGGAACGGCGGCGATTGTTGCGCGTTGCCGGTGATATCATTATAGCGGGCACAATTATGGCCATCCTGGCTGCGCCGTTTCTATTCTACATCTTTAAGGGCTCGGCCGAAGTACCGTCCTCTATTCATCCCCCAGAGGCCCTTTCAGCTGACTTGCTGAACTACCTCGTTCCGACCGAAGTGACACGGCTCGGCAGTAACTTCTTCCCGGAAATCGCTCGCCGATTTCCGCTCAATCTGTCTGAGCAGGGCGCTTATCTGGGTCTACCCCTGATTCTGATCTTGGTCATTCAATTCCTTGATATGAAACGCCGGCCTTATTTAAAGCCCCTTCTGATTAGTCTTTTAGTGCCGCTGCTCCTCAGTCTGGGACCCAGTTTGCACGTGGCCGGTGTTCGGATGGATTTCTGGCTGCCGTGGCGTCTGGGACTCCATCTCCCGCTCATTCGTCAAGCGATACCAGCACGCTTTCCCATGTACGTCGCACTTGCCGCGGCGCTGGCCACAGCGCTTTGGCTTGCTGCCGCTAATCCCGGGCGGGATCGAGCGAGGCGCTTTAGCTTGGCAGCTCTTGCATGCGTCTTTCTCGTGCCCAACCCGGCACGGGTTGCCCACTGGACTCCGCTGGCTCAAGTCCGGTTTTTCCAGCCTCAGAATGTCGTGTCCACGCTAGGTCGCGACGCGAACGTTATTTTGCTCCCTTACGGCCAGACAGGGCCCGGTCTGATCTGGCAAGTGGCGTCAGGGATGGCCTTCACCCAGTCGGGCGGATACGTGGGCTTTACGCCACAGGCTGAACTTTCGTGGCGGGTTTTCTACGACCTCGCTGATGGACTCGGCGGGTCCAGTGTCGAAAACGACATCTCC
Organism: Verrucomicrobiota bacterium; assembly: GCA_019246215.1. Lineage (GTDB taxonomy): Bacteria > Verrucomicrobiota > Verrucomicrobiia > Chthoniobacterales > JAFAMB01 > JAFAMB01. The sequence goes on along the minus strand of JAFAQT010000116.1, from coordinate 2,474 downwards.
GCCCTATGCGCGACCCATAGGGTGTCTGCCATTTTGATAGGGCCCGGTACACCTGCCCCTCTAGCCGCAGCGGTTGAGGCATTGCACTGGCCGGAGGCGCAAGATCATGAGGTCCGTATTGTGCGGGTGCCGGATCTGCGGAACCTCCATTTTTATTACGTTTCGGGAGACTACTGGCCTACAGAACCGGCAAACAACTGGATGGGGCACCAAATCAAGATCGTGACCCATGGTCAATCGGTGCGACTAGGCATTACCGGTCGCGGTCGACCCCCGGAGCTAGGTCCGGAAGAGTTCCGCGTCGTTTACGGTTCGCAAGACTCGCGTTACAGCATCGGCGCACAAGATACACAGGTATTGACTTTGCCAGCCGACGCCTCAGTCCTTCTAATGGCGAACGCGACATACATCCCGGATCGATTCATTCACAACGGCGATGACCGGCATCTATCAGCGATCATTAATCTGCAGCCAGAAGCCGGAGCTCAATAAAGATCAGTACTGCTCGGGTTTTTTTCCCATGAGCTGACGTCTACTCAGGGCCCATTCGCAGGAGATGAACAAAAGCTACAACGAAAATCCCAGCACGTCCCCAAGCCTCAGCGCTGAAGAGTTCTGCCCAGTGGCGGAGCGGGCGGGCGGCTCTTGCTGTTGCCCCAGGCGCTGTCATTTGTGTCATTGCGCCTCCGACGCGTGGGTTAAGGCGAGCCTCCGAGTGCTGGGGCGTCGTCATTTAGGCGTTTCCAGAGGTTTACACTGTTTCCAAAGGTTGCTCTCGTTAGATAAGGGACGATTCGGTGGACGAGAGTTAGAAATCATTGAGTTTTCTTTGAGGGACTATACAACACATTGATATAAAGTCGTTGTGTAACCATACAATAGTAAAGTATAAAAGGGGAGTATCAATTTCGACAACAACGACTTTGAACCTAGCGATCCACTTATCCGATTACTGCAAACATAGCCTAACTATCGCCAGTACAAACTTTGCGGACGGGGTTTGCGGGCAGGTCAATTTCGGGAATTGACCATATCTTGCAGCTAAACTGGGTTCTTCACCGCTGGGAGGAGGAGCGCCGGATATTGACGTCGGTGCTACAACAGAAAAAAGATTCCTCGGTGAAAACAGCAGCAATCTCCAATTGGTCTTTTTGTGGCTTCGGGCTTACACCGTCGTTTCGGCGTGCGTTCTAATCTGCCGGGCAGCTTCGTTTGCTCAGCAGTACCACGACACAACCTGGTCTCGAATCTCCGGGGGGGCTAGGAGCTACAACTATTGATCCGAATCGCGTAGATCACGACGCGCTCCCCAGGGATTTTCAATTGCCAATCAAATTGATGAAAAATTGACGAACACTGCTGTACCGTAGAAAATGAACTTAGGATATTATGATCGTATTTATCGCTGGAATGCCGCGAAGTGGATCGACATTTTCTTTCAACATAGCCCGTGACGTGTTGCGGGCCCGCGGATCTGTGTATCAAGAAGCACCCCCCCCTAACATCTCAGAAGAACTGGCCCGGTGCGGTGAGGCGGAACATGTTCTTTTTAAGGTTCATCAACTCGATGAGAGCGGCCTCTTACTAGCTCGATCTAGCGCCGCGCGGGTCATCTGCACGATCCGAAAACCGGAAGACGCTGTGTCATCCTGGATGCAGACTTTCGATCAGTCTGAGGAGGACTCCATTTCGGTTATTCGCGACTGGCTTCGACTTTACATTATGCTAAAGCCTTTTGCGTTGACCATCAGCTACCGTACGGTGGATCGTCACCCTTTCATTGCTGCCCGGCGCATCATGCGCTTTCTTGTGCCCAATGTGAGACTCACCGAAATCTGGCAAAGTGCAAGGCAACACGCAAAGGCAGAAGTCAAAAAACGTACAGACGCTTTAAGTCGAGATGGACAAGGTATTAAAGACATCGGGTTCAGTTGGTACGATGCAAAAACCTTTTTTCATCGGCGACACATATCAAGTTTAAAATCTCGTTCGGCCAGTGAACGCTTACCTCGCGATCAGGTGCAAAGAATTCGGGCGGCTCTGGCTGAAGAAACAGTCGCTGCCGGTATCGAATCGGTGCTTTAGTAACCTAACTAAGATGGGCAACTTTGACCAATCGGCACAAAGCCGATATCCCATCGGTCCCGAAGTCAAATTTCTGAATGTCCAGGCCGAGCGGATCAGCGGCTGCGCAACGTTTCGCAATGTTAGTGGATGTCGGAGGATAGCAACATCGGTTGAACCGAGCTCGTGACGGTTAGTTGCTCAGAAATGCTTGTTCCTCCAAACCTGCACTCCGTCGCGAATAATAACAGGTTTCCCACCCTCTTCCCGCATCAGACATGCACTGATGCCTTCTAAATCCCAGCCGTTCCTTGGGAAGAGGCAGGCAAGTTGGCGATCAATTTCAAACGAATGAGTCCCTACCACGACCCGCTTCACCTTGGCTGAGAGTAGTTCGATGATGTTTGGGA
>JAFAQT010000274.1 GCA_019246215.1 Verrucomicrobiota bacterium | reverse complement strand
TTTCAGGCCTCCAGTATCACGACCTTTACCTATGTCGTGACGCCAACCAAGGAAGGAGAGTTCGAAATTCCCTCGATCGAGGTGTCTGCGGCCGGCAAGGTATACCATACTTCGAGTCTGGTCCTCAAGGTCGTTCATTTGAACAATAACGGAGCCGACCGGTCGCCCAACTCGGACAAGCCTTATTTTGCCGAACTCGTTATCCCGAAGGAGTCGGCATACGTCGGAGAGCAAATTCCTATAGAACTGCGCTTTTATTTTAATCAACGACTGCAGTATCAGCCTTATCCACAAGGACAGTACCCGCTCATTGACGGAGAGGGTTTCGTGACCAAAAAATACCCGGAACCGACCGAAAAACAGCTGCAAACAAACGGCCGGGTGTACCACGTGGTGGTCTATAAAACGGGACTAACGGGTGTCAAAACGGGAAAGCTGGAATTGCAGTCGGCAACTCAAAGTTTTCTTATTTCCATGCCGTTCGGAATGAGAAGCGCACCCGGTTTCATCGATCCGACGGAAGCGTTTCAGCAACAGGTCGTTGACGTAAAAACCAATGGCGCCTCGATCGATATCAAGCCGCTCCCGGCTGCTGGCCGACCCGCAAATTTTTTCGGTCCTGTGGGTGACTTCACTTTAACCACTTCGGCGCAGCCAACCAAAGCGCGAACAGGGGACCCGGTCAGTATGAAAGTCGAAATCAAGGGACTTGGCAACTTCGACCGGATGGAGCAGCCGACCTTGACCAATACCGATGGATGGCGTGCTTACCGGCCCTCGGAAGATATCCAAGCGTTGGATGACCTCGGTTTGAGCGCTGTTAAAATCTTCAATTTTCCACTCGTTGCCTCGAAGCCGCTGAACAATCTGCCTACAGTCCAATTTTCGTATTTTGATCCGAACGCGGAGAAATACGTCACACTGAAATCGTCCCCGACAAACATCGAGATCGAAGGGGACCGCCTTCCTGACGCGGCCGGGTCGCCCGCAATGCCAGACTTGTCTCCCGCTTCGAAATCCACGCCGCCTCCCACGCTGGACGTGCTCGATATTCGGACGAGTTTGCCGGCTCCAGGCACTTTTATTTCTTTGATCAAGCAGCCAGCCTTTTGGACGATCCAAGCGATCCCGGCAGGCGCTCTTTTGTTGCTCACCCTTGGCCTCTGGATCCGAAACGCAACGATCGCCAGTCAACCGCGCCGGACACTGGAGCGCGAAAAGCGCTTATTATGGAAGAGAATTCACGCCTCGAACAATCGTCCGGAAGTTCTGCAAGCCGCTGTCCGACTCCTGGAACTGAACCCTCGCAGGCACTTCCGCGGGATTGCAACTCGGGCCCAATCTCTCGATGAGGCGATCAACGAAGAGGCCCTCCCGGAGGAATTGCGGCTCGAGGTGCGCGAACTTCTCAAGCTCAAAGAGATAGCCATCTACGGACATGTGGGTTCCGAGTCGCTCACCGAGGCCGAACGGTCGAGAATCAAGACCATCCTGAGTCGCTGGAAAGCCACGGCATGAACTGGATCAGGTATTTTCTAGCCGCTATGGGTTACTTAGCATTGTTGGTCCCGCCTGCCTTCGGCGGAACGACCTGGGAAGCGGCAAATCAGGCGTATCAAAATGGCAAATACGAAGCAGCAAAGGTTAATTACCTCCAATTGGTCCGGGCAGGTCAATACAGCGCCGACCTCTTTTACAATCTAGGCAACGTCTGGTTTAAATTAGGCGATCAAGGAAGGGCCATCCTCAATTATGAGCGCGCACTGCTTTTGAACCCCAGCCTGGAGGAGGCCGGATCTAACCTGCGCACCGTTCTCAAAATTGTTGGAAATGACGATCAGCCGACTCTCCGCGATCGGATCGGGGTGTATGCGGACTACTTCCCGCTCGCCGCATCGATCGCCTTTTGGATATTTGCATTCTCAATTTTCTTTGCGTCGCAGAAGTATCTGCGCTTCATCGTATTTTGGCGTCGGCTATGCATTGTCGCCGGGTTCGTTTTTCTCCTGAGCGCTGCGGCCTGCGTCTGGATCGGTTCAGGAGCAAAGGAAGCGAATCGAGCCCTGATCATCGGTTCCGCGGCTGATCTCAAGTATGGGCCGGCTGTCAGTGCGCGTTCAGTCGAAAGCCTGCAGATCGGAGAGCGAGTCCAGCTGATTTCCGAGAGAGGCGATTGGACGTTTTGCCGAGCCAGCACAGGTGACCTCGGATGGATACTTACTCGAAAAGCCGAGCGCATCGTTCCCTAGTCTCCTGTCACGAAAAAGCATGTGCTTTGTTGCGAGCAAAATGAGCCGCCGGCAACGCGGTCCGAGCCGGACTGGCGGTAGGAGAGACCATATCTGAACCGATACGTGATTGACGAGCAACGCAGCCGCCGACCCATTTTCATCGCGACCCTGTGGGCTCGGGCCAGTTGGCTGTTTTTCCGCATTGCTCACCGTACGATTCAGATACGCGCGCTGCACCGCCAGTCCGGCTCGGACCTCCCTGAAAAACGGCCGACTGGCCTCCGGCACAACACCTATCTCGGAGACAGGCCACCAGTTTGGATTTTTGCTATCGTCCTCCTAGTAACCGGAGATGCTGCCTGTGCGGACGAAAAGCCGGACTGGATCGGGTTGCTGACGTCGGACAAGGGCCCAGGCACCTTCGCAGCGCCTCCAGCGATGCGCCTTGGCTATCTATTCGGTTGGAGCGGCATAAAGGCGGCCACCGCTGACATCCACTTTTTCTCGCCGACCCGGAACACCTTTGAGGTGGATGCGTCCGGTGGAACGTCCGGATTTCCACGAACTCTTTTTCGGCTCGATGTCTATCATCAGGCCACCGAGAACAAAAACACCCTGCGGCCGATTCACTTCTTTCAAGAGGAGAAATACCGCCAGGAGATAGTGAAAACAAATGTCGATTTCGAGTCGGATTGCGTGATGGGACTTCGGGAAAAAATTCCGAGCGATCACCCATCAAAGCCGAATGTTTTCAAGTTCAGCCCCGTATTCGACATGACCACGGCATTGCTTTGGGTCAGGAGCCAACCGCTTGCAGATGGCGACAAGGAATCGATCGTTGTCTGGGCTTCGAACGCCCCTTATCTTGCTACCGTAAGGGTCATCGGGCGGGATACGATTAAAATCAAAGGGCAAAATCAAAACGCGATCAGACTCGATCTCACGCTCAAAAAGATCGACAAAAAGATGCAGTTGAAAGACCACAAGTTGTTCAAGGGCGGCCGCGGCTGGCTCTCTGACGATAACAAACGAATCCCTTTGCGCATCGAGGCCGATATTTTTATCGGTTACGTCTTCGCTGAATTGGAATCGATGCAGCTGGAGTAGTTGTCAGTGTCATCCCCGATTGACAACTGACACTGGCAGCTAGTTAGCTAGCGCACTGACAACTCTATCTCCGATGATGAAATCGGAGCTCGGCGCGCAAGCGTTCGACCTCGTCCATTAAAGCCATCACGAGCTTGACCCCCGCAAGATTCAAGCCGCACGCAGAACGCAAGTATTCGATGCGACGAACGGTTCGGATAGCCTCGTCATCGAAATACCAGCCGCTCCTGCCCGGATCTGTGACCGGAGACACCAACCCATGTTTATAGTAGATAACGATCAGCCGGCGCGGCACCTCGGCCAGTTGCGCCGCAACTTCAATCGTGTAAACGGTCTGCGGGCCGGGCTCGAAGATTTGAAGGGCGTTCATAGAGTCCTCCTCCGAAATTGCCGTATTCCTGGTCACGTTGTTCTTGGATTAAAATCGGATATCTGGCTGAGCTTTTCCCAGAGCTTCCGTTCTTCTTCCGTAACCTTTTGTGGCAGCTCGATGTGGATGACCGCATAGAGGTCGCCGTAGCGGCCGGTGCGACCAATTGGTAATCCACGGCCTCGGATGCGTAACTGCCGGCCCTGGTTTGTTCCGGCCGGAATACGCACCGACACTTGATTTTTGAGCGTCGGCACAATCACCCGTGTCCCCAGCACCGCTTCCCAGGGTGCCAAGTCGAGCCCGTAATATAGGTCGGATCCGCGCACGCTGAACTCAGGATGCGCAGCAAAACGGACACGAAGGTATAAATCTCCGGCAGCTCCTCCCCCAATGCCGTCTTCTCCCATGCCAGCAACGCGGATCGGTTGACCTTCGTGCACTCCAGGCGGGATACGAACCTTCAGGGTCTGCGTTTTGGTTTGTCCTGTTCGCCGATCGACCCGTTGCAGGGAAATCGTGCGTTCTGATCCGGCCAGAGCCTCTTCAAGGGTGACCAAAATATCGCTCTCGAAGTCGCTGCCGCGATGCGCGAAACTGGCTTCTTCGACGGATCCAGCCCCTGGACGCACGAACTCGTTGGCACTATCGAAGCGACTGCCACGACCAAAAAACTGCTCAAAAAAATCGCTGAAGCCAGTCCCGTCAAAATGGAACTCCACCCCTTCTTCGCCCGAGGCACCCCAGCTTCTCCTTCCTCGGCCCTGCGCGCCCTGGAATGCCGCTGCTCTCTCTCCATCCGCACCCAGATTGTCGTATTTGCTGCGATTCTGGGGATCGCCGAGAACCTCGTACGCTTCATTGATCTCCTTGAATTTTTCCTCGGCGCCCTTTTTGTCTTTGGCGACATCCGGATGATATTGACGAGCCAATTTCCGGAAAGCCTTCTTGATCTCCTCCGGGCTAGCATTCCGCGGCACACCCAGGATCTTGTAATAGTCTTTGAACTGAACCGCCATGCTGATCTACTTCTTGAGAGGCATTTCGCCGGCCACCGCTCCAGGTTCCGCGACAGGGATGGCCGGCCGCTCCAGACCGATAAGCTGGTAAAACGTCTGACCGTCCATCGATTCATGTTTGATTAGTTCGGCGGTCAACCGTTCCACTTGGTCGCGGTGGGCGGACAAAACGTCCTTCGCCTCATCGTAAGCTTGAGCGAGCAGCCCTCTCACTTCCTCATCAATTTCGCGCGTCGTCTGTTCGCTGCAGTCACGCTGAGATTGCAACTCCAAATTACTCAGGAATGTCGGCTGACGTTGTGCGCAACTGACCAATCCAACGCGCTCGCTCATCCCGTACATGGCGACCATCTGACGCGCCAGAGCCGTGGCGCGTTCAAGGTCGTTTTGAGCGCCCGTACTAACCTCTCCAAAAAAGACTTCTTCCGCAGCACGACCACCTAACATTCCGCGAATGCGCTCCATCAATTCGGTGCGAGTGAGAAGAAACTGATCTTCCGTCGGAAGTTGCATGGTGTAACCCAGCGCAGCGCGCCCACGCGGGATGATGCTGATTTTGTGGACAGGATCTGCACTATGACTGTAGGCGGCGATAAGCGCATGACCAACTTCATGATAAGCGACACGACGCTTATCCTCATCACTCAAACGCCGGCTTTTCCGTTCTGGGCCGGCAATGACTTTTTCGATTGCCTCCTCCAGGTCTGCCTGCGCTACTTGCGTACCGTGCCGACGCGCGGTCAGCAGCGCTGCTTCGTTCAGAACGTTGGCAAGATCGGCTCCTGAAAATCCGGCGGTTGCGGCCGCAATTCGGCGCAAGTCCACATCAGATGCTAGCTGTTTGTCTTTTGAATGCACCTTGAGGATTGCCTCACGGCCCCCGAGATCTGGCGTATCCACCACAACTTGTCGGTCAAATCGGCCCGGGCGAAGCAGGGCGCGGTCCAGGACTTCGGGCCGATTCGTCGCAGCAAGGAGAATCACCCCAATATTGGGCTCGAATCCATCCATTTCTACCAGCAACGCGTTTAAAGTTTGTTCGCGTTCGTCATTGACGGCGCCCACATGCACGCCGCGTTGCCGGCCGATGGCATCCAGTTCATCGATGAAAATAATGCAGGGTGCATGCACTTTCGCCTGTTGAAACAAATCGCGCACGCGTGCCGCGCCGACGCCGACAAACATTTCAACAAAATCGCTCCCGCTAATCAAAAAGAACGGCACCTGAGCCTCGCCGGCAACGGCACGCGCAAGCAATGTTTTGCCGGTGCCTGGCGGTCCGACAAGGAGCACGCCTTTCGGGATGCGGGCTCCCACTTCCTCGTACTTTTTTGGGTTCTTGAGAAAGTTGACCACCTCTACAAGCTCGAATTTGGCTTCTTCGCAACCGGCCACATCTTCAAATGTGACGCCGGTGTCGGGATCCGCCACGAGACGAGCACGACTCTTGCCAATCGAGAAAATGGATTGTCCCGCACCGCCCATTCGACGGGAAAGCAAATTCCAAAGGAGAACCATGACTGCAATCGGCAGTACCCAGGCCAGAAACAACTGCGAAATAACGCCAGGGCGCGTGGCTGCATATCGAACGCCAGCCGTCTGAAGATCGTTCACAAGCCCGGGATCCTCGATCCGTTCTGTCCTAAAAAAGAAAGGCTTTGTTTCGGCCGAAGGAGATTGCGTCGGAGCAGGGGAAGGCGCAGGTGTTGCGCCCTGAGTTGGTCTATTATTTGTCTCGTGTTCTGGTTTCGGAACAATGCGTCCGTCGATTTCGCCCTGCTTCACCAGCGCCTCCGTTACCGCACCTTGCGCCAGATACGTCCTGAATTCGCTATAGGGGATGGTTCGATACTCGACTTGGTTGGCCAGTTCTTGCCAGATCCAGAGGACCAGCATTGTCAAAAGAAAATACCAGACCCAAAGTCGCCACTGCGGCTCAAGCTTGTCCACCTTAGCCGGCTTTTTAATTGGCAGCGTTATCTTCGGTTCTCGCTTCATGTTTTCGTCTCACCAGCAGAATTTTTCGGCGCGGTCGGAGAATTCTGCCGTCACAGCCTGCATCGCTGACGATTTTTTCTAACGAGTTCCGATTCCATAGTGCCCTGACCGAACGTTACCAGTTCTGCGTTTGGTATAGCAGCCTTGGAAAAGCTTGCAACAGCATTCACCGCTCGTTCTTCTGGTTAGATTCTTGCAATGTAAAGTCATCTGATGGAATCCTTGTCAGCCAGGCGCGTAAGTGCCGTTCGAACTCGTGGGAAGGTGCTTGGATAACGGTTCTGAAGGAAAATGAGAATTTTTTCGCGGATCTCGCAGCGAAGATCGAAAAGCGTCGGTGAGTTATCAGCGCTCGCCAGAATACGAATTTCGACGCAATCGGATCTGAAATCGGTGACTTGAACCACGAAAACGCGTTTGTCCCAGAGTTTAGACGCGTGCACAACCCGCTGCGCTTCGGCGCGGACCTCTTCGACCGGAATAAGAAAGTCGGCGTAAAGAAAGACAACTCCAATCAGGTCAGAACTATTGCGCGTCCAGTTTTGAAATGCCTTTTCCAAAAAGTTGGTGATGGGAACCACTAGACGTCTTTGGTCCCACACGCGGATCACCACATAAGTCAACGTGATCTCTTCGATTATGCCCCACTCGCCTTCGACGATAACCACATCGTCTATCCTCATCGGCTGCGTAATCGCGATCTGGAGTCCCGCAATGATTGTCGAAAGCGATTTCTGCGCCGCGAAGCCCGCGATCACTCCGGCTACACCGGCCGATGCCAACAGACCGGTTCCGATCTGGCGGACCTCTTCAATATTCATCAGGGTAGCGGCGATTCCGACCACCAAGATGATAAAGACGAGCAAGCGTCGAATCATCTGGACGCGGGTTTCCATTCTCCGCTTTTTGTAGGCGTCGTACTGGAGCATTTCCGACCTGGAAGTCATCATCGCCTCCACGGCGAGCACCGACCGGATAAGCAGGAGGGTATTGGTAATGATTCCGGCAATAGAAATCATCCTGAAGCCTGCACCTTGAACAGCACCCGGCAGGTCGAGAATGTAAATCGCGGTCGAACACGCGAACAAAACCATGTTGTAGAAGAGCGCTTGTCCTAGCACCGGAAAGGCGCTGTAGTACCAGCGACCGGGAGACCGATTGACAAAATCGTTCAGCCACTGCTCAACAAGGCGGACGATCCGCAAGCAGAAACCGACACCGGTCGCAAAGAAACCGAGTTGGGCCACCTTAGCGGCGATCGCGAAAGTTGGGAAGCCCCCAAGTGCCAGTCCGATGTGCGGCAGAAGCGGCACCGAAGCGAAGAATGCGCCGATAAAAATAAAAAGTCCGCTCAAGGCTCTATGCAACGCAAACAGAATCCCGTCCCGCCAAAACCGGCCGGTGGTCGGCTTGAAGCCGGTGAGCGAATAGTTCTTGAGAATAACAACACGCGCCAGTTCAGCCAGAGCAAAACCGATTGCGAGAATGAGCAATAGGAGCAACAATTTGGCCGGAGTAATCGCAAAAAATAGCGGTTGCCGGCTCCAACCGCCGAGCATCGAGCTGAACTCTAGTGACAGGACGTCAATGTAATTGGAAAATCGCTCTGCGAGATTTTGCAGCCAGGAAGTTTTAACCCACGGAAAGTGGGCTGGAACGTAGGGCAAATTGGGTGTCGCCTCCCCTCCAATCGTCGGCCCACCAGAGAGAGCGACTTCGGGAATGAGCAATAAGACCCAAAACAATCTCGATAAAGCGTTGCGCACAGAAAGCCTTACACGGTGGAAATAGGAAGGTTATTGGGCGGCCGAATCAGGCTACTATGTAACGACAATACCGGCGACAAGATTTTGCTGGAGCAATAACGAAGGACTTACCCTTACTATCGAGGGCCAGGAATCGGAACTGGCATATCGGATGGCTGCTCTGGTTTGGAAATCCGGTTGTCCTTATTGAATCCGCTGGACTGCGGGAGCTGCTAAGCGGAGCGGCCAGGACCACGGCAAATCACCGCGCACAAGCCGGAGTTAGGTCAGCTCGTTGCGAGGATTCTGCGTTCGGATAAGGTACAGTCACTTTCGATATGGGATCGCTTGAACGTTACCTGATGTGTCCGCCGGAGTTTTTCCAGGTCGATTATGTCATCAACCCCTGGATGGAAGGCAACATCGACCGCGCCAATGGGGCGCTCGCCGCCGAACAATGGCACCATCTCCACCTTATCCTCGCGGGCCAAGGAAAAATCGAACTGATCTCACCGCTCGCGGGATCGCCTGACATGGTCTTTACCGCCAACGCCGGCCTGGTCCTCGGCGATCTTGCAGTTCTGAGCCGGTTCATGCACCAGGAACGTCAATCCGAAGAGCCCCATTTTCGGGAGTGGTTCCAGCAACACGGTTTCCGGGTGCATGAGCTGCCAAAGGACCTGCCGTTTGAAGGCGCGGGCGACGCAATCCTGGAGCGCGTGCGGCCCCTTCTCTGGGCAGGGTACGGGTTTCGCACGGAACTCGATACGCACGCTCTGCTTGCCGAGCTGCTCAGCGTCGAGGTAGTCAGCCTGCGACTCATCGATAAGCGCTTTTACCATCTCGACACCTGTTTTTGTCCGCTCGAGAGAGGGTTCCTGATCTACTACCCACCAGCTTTCGACGCCCGATCCAACGCCCAGATCGAGCACCGGTTTCCGACAGAGAAACGTATCGTTCTGGACGAAACGGACGCGGTTCATTTCGCCGCGAACGCGGTCAATATTGGAGAAACTCTCGTTCTCCATCGCGCGAGCGATGCACTCAAGATCCAGCTTTCAGCCGCAGGTTTTCAGGTCTTTGAAGCGCCCCTGACCGAGTTCATCAAATCCGGCGGTGCTGCCCGTTGTCTGACACTGCGGCTCAATGAATTACCAAAGCCGGGGGCACGCGCTCACAGCGAGATTTCGAGCCGCGTCCTGCGTCTGGAAGGACACCTGCTCGATTCCGGTCTGCTGGATCGCGCATTGGAATTGACCGTCCAGAATGGAGGCAGCTTTCAAATCTTGAATTTCCAGCTGGGCAAACAGCGTCAGAGCACTTCCAAGTCGGACATCCGTGTTTCCGCGCCGGCGGCGGACGTGCTCGGAAATCTGGTCAGCCAGCTTATTGAGCTCGGCTGTATTCCTGCCGCCGCGGAACGGAAAATGGATGTCCAGCTCGAAACCGTCACGATAGACGGTGTTGCCCCGGACGATTTTTACGTTACCACGATTTATCCCACACAAGTACGGCTGAAGGGCAAGTGGACGCGAATCACAGGCCAGCGGATGGACGGATGCATCGTGGTCGATGAGTCCGACCCCGGCCAGCCTACCGCGACGGTCCGTCTGATGCGCGACCTTCGTCTCGGCGATCGGGTCGTCGTAGGAATTGATGGGATCCGAACCGTGCGCAAAAGCGAATCGCGCGAAGAGCGCGGAATCGGCGGTGCACCCGCCGCAGAATTTGCGTTCATGGGTGCTGGGGTCAGCAGCGAGCGCAAAATCGAACTCGTGGTCCGTGAGATCGCCTGGGAACTTGAGCGGATCCGCGAACGAGGCGGCAAGGTAGTCGTCGTGGCAGGGCCGGTAGTCATTCACACTGGCGCTTCAGAACATCTGGCCGCGCTGATACGCGCCGGCTTCGTACAGGTTGTACTTGGCGGCAACGGTATGGCTGTGCATGATATCGAACAATCAATACTCGGTACGTCGCTTGGCGTAGATATGAGTCGCGGCACGCCGGTGCATGGCGGCCATCGGCACCATCTCCGGGCCATTAATACGATTAGACGTTGCGGCAGTATCGCTGCTGCAGTTGAACAAGGTGTGCTCAGGAGCGGAATTTTATACGAATGCGTCTGTGCCGGAGTGCCGTTTTCATTGGCCGCTTCTATCCGGGACGACGGTCCGTTGCCCGGCGTTTTCACTGACATGATCGAAGCTCAGCGCGATTATGCCAGGCTGATTGCCGGCGCAGATATGATTTTGATGCTCAGTTCAATGCTTCATAGCATTGGGGTGGGCAATATGACTCCGGCTGGTGTGAAGCTCGTGTGCGTCGATATTAACCCGGCTGTAGTCACGAAGCTGGCCGACCGGGGTTCGATAGAAAGCATCGGGGTTGTCACTGACGTCGGCCTGTTCCTGAGCCTTTTGGTCCAGCAAGTTCGCGCAGAGCGTCCCTCCGCGGCCGAGGAATTGAAAATCAGTCGCTGAGTTGTTTGTGCAACGTAGAAGCCTTATAGCTCCCCCAAATCGTTCTCGTTATCGATCTTTGATCGTGCGGTCAAAACTGGCTTGCGATGCGAGAAAAACCACCAACAAGTACGACTGCGTTTGCCCACACCTGATTAACGTCGAGAACGAGAACGATTGGGGGGAGCCTATGTCCAATGCCGATGGCGCTGGGCTATAAC
>JAFAQT010000246.1 GCA_019246215.1 Verrucomicrobiota bacterium | reverse complement strand
TTGATCTTCGATAACAAAGATCTATTCTCATCAGACGGGTAAGTAAAGCCTTGCGCACGATCATGTCTCGGCTGGGAGTGAATGGCAAAAGCCGGTGACGTATTAAGCCGTTCCGATGCATGATATCGCCAGGCACCTCAACCGACGGCGGAAGCTGGGGATCGCGACGGCCATCGGCAAGGCAAAGATGACAACCAATTATGGAACCCGCCCGAGTAAGCGTGATGACGCCTTCGCGGGGCCCCGCAATTCGGTCCCGCCACGAGGTGCAACGCTCAGGCAGAGCGATTTACAGCAAAGGAGGAGAAATGGCAAAAGTGGAGCGGGTGACGAGGCTCGAACTCGCGACATCTTCCTTGGCAAGGAAGTGCTCTACCAACTGAGCTACACCCGCATCTTGTGATAAGAGCAGGGAATGAATGATGCGTCAGTGGGCGCCAGAATCAAGGATTATTTGCGTAGGCTTGTCGCGTTCTCAGCACTCGGGCAACAGAATTGAAAGGCACATCTTGCCGCTGAGTCGGCACGTAAACCATGTTGAGCGACTTCAATCATGTACAAAATGAATTCGAGTCTGGAGTTTAGTTTTCAGGAAAATGCTCGAGCTGATCACATCGATCTCCCGATCGTCTCCGAGAAAGATTAACGAGGAAGTCGGTTACATTTATTTGGAGTTTTTACTAAAACGTTATAATAAAATGTAATTACAAATAACAAGGCTTTTCCTCATCGCAGAGGCCGGGGTATTTTGACATCAGGACATCATGGATCCCCAGCAAGCGCTTGAAAAACACTTTGGGTTTCGCGAGTTCAGAGAGCCGCAGGGAGAAGTAATCTCCGGGATCTTGTCCGGCCAAGATGTCTTTGTGGTCATGCCGACCGGCGGAGGCAAATCGCTCTGCTACCAACTTCCGGCGATCCTGCTGGACGGTGTCACCGTTGTCGTTTCGCCTCTAGTGGCGCTCATGAAGGACCAAGTCGACGCCCTCGTGGGGCGAGGTCTCTCAGCGACCCTGATCAACAGCACCATCTCGACTGCAGAACAACAACAGCGTATCCGCCGAATGCGAAAGGGCGAGTTCAAATTGGTCTATATCGCGCCGGAGCGCTTTCGCAGTCGATCTTTCCTTCAGGCCCTTGGGCAAATCACCATAGGCCTGTTTGCTATCGATGAGGCCCACTGTATTTCGCAGTGGGGCCACGACTTTCGACCGGACTATTTTCGGCTTGGATCCGTCCTGGAAGAGCTTGGACGTCCACAAATCGCCGCCTTCACCGCGACCGCGACCCCGGAAGTCAGAGCGGACATTGTAAAAAGGCTCGGGTTGGAGAATCCAAGTGTTTTCGTCGCCGGATTCGCGCGCCCAAATCTGCGGTTCATTGTGACTGAGACGGAGAGAGAGTCGGAAAAGTTCAATCGATTACGAGAATTGATACGGCGCCATCGAACTGGGATCGTGTATTGCGCGACCCGGAAACGTGTGGACCAGGTGAGTGAGGAGCTGAAATCATGGGGGATTCGTGTCGTCAGTTATCATGGCGGTATTGGTGACGACGCTCGCGAAGAAGCGCAGACCCAGTTTACGCAAAGCAATTGCGACGTGGCCGTTGCTACGAACGCCTTTGGCATGGGCATAGATCGAGCGGATCTCCGGTTTGTGGTCCATTTTGAGATTCCAGGCTCCTTGGAAGCCTATTACCAGGAAGCTGGCCGAGCAGGACGCGACGGTGAACCCGCTGAATGCGAGTTGCTGTTCAATTACGCAGATACTCGAATTCAAGATTTCTTCATTGATGGAAGCAACCCTTCCATTGAGCTGATCCGCAAGGTCTATCTGCTTCTGCGGAACCTGGCGGATGAGCAGGGGGAAGTGGAGCGATCCATTCATGATATTGCAGCCCGGCTCGATCAAGAGAGTAATGAAATGGCGGTACATGCGGCCATCACTATTCTCGATCGGCACGGAGTGATCGATCGTTACGACATTCCGGGGAAACGGATTCGCGGTACGCGGGTACTCCAGCGCAGTCTCCAGCCCTTTCAGTTGCCGATTGACACGGCAGCCTTGCGCGAAAAGGAGAAACGAGACAGAGCAAAGCTCAAGGCAATGGTCGATTACGCCTATGGTCGTGACTGCCGACAGAAAATCATTCTCCGGTATTTTGGCGATAACGACCTGGAGGCGTGTGGCGCCTGCGATCGATGTTCGAGCGTACGGTCAAAAAAAATTCGGCCGCCCACAGATGAAGAACTTTTGCTGGTCCGCAAAGCGCTGAGCGGAGTTGCGCGAATGTGCTACCGGACGCATCAAGGGTTTATGCCACGATTCGGACGGAGCCGTGTAATACAGATGTTGGTTGGCAGCCGCGGCAAAGAACTCTTGGAGGCGGGCCTGCACGAATTGACGACCTATGGACTGTTGAAACAGAAGTCGACCAATTATCTGCACGAACTATTTCGAGAGCTAGAAGAAGCAAAACTCATTTACTCGACCGGTGGTCAGTATCCGATGGTCGGTCTGGCGGAGCTTGGCGTAGCGGTAATGCAGAACGCGGCGTCATTCAGTTTGGTCTGGCCCGAGGAGAGCAGGCCGCGAAGAGCTAACGAGAATGCTCGCAAGCCGAAAGACGAGGCTCCGTTCGATCGCGACTTGTACGAAGCGCTGCGGAAAACTCGCACTGCGCTGGCTCACGAACAAGGAGGCGTTCCTCATTATGTCATTTTCCCGGATGAAACTCTCAAAGCTTTCGCACGGCTGAAACCGAGTTCAGTCGAGAGCGCCCGGCGCATCCGTGGTGTCGGAGAGGTCAAGGCAGCCAAATACGTCGGTCGATTCGTGCAGGCTATCAAAGACTTCGAGGGCCGAAATTCGCCGCTCGGCGATCATAGTTCTGAGTAACGAACACTGACCTAAAGCACTACGACTTCTTCGACGCGTTTCTCTATCACCCGTGCGCTATAGGAAGCGGCAGTCCGGAATCGGAGGAGCGGGAAACCCGCCTTTTCGAAAAGATCGTCGAGCAATTCGTCTCGGAGGCGACGGTCAGCGCGTTGATGGGATGAATCATCCAGCTCAATGGCAGCGATCGGATGGAGGGTTTCAATCTCAGCCAGAACAAAATCTACGTGTTTGCAAGCTATTGAACGAAAAACGCGGTACCTGGCAGATCGGCTTGCGCTGGTGACAACAAAGAGGTCAGCCAGTCGAACCTTGGAGAGAATCACCAGCCTTCCATCGATAGCAGAATCCAACGCCTTATAGAATTTTTGCTCGGCTGCCGTAAGCAGAGTTCTAACCGGTTCAACGTGGACCTTAGACTGCAGAAAATGCCCGAAGGCCAAAATTAAAAGGAGGATCCCAGCAGATCCCGCACAACAGAGTACCGCCGTCCACGGGTCGATAGATTGGAACATCATCAAAGAAAATTCAGCGGTTTGTAACAAACAAAGCTATCTAGAGCCAAGTGAATTAGCCGATCGGGAGCGCGCGTCATTCTCTCTGTACCTCGGCTGTTTCCCGTGCAATCGTTCCCGAAATTGGACGTGCCATTATCAACTGCCGCCGATTTATCTGTGTAGAGGCGCTTACGACCGATGCCATTTGATCTAAAGAATCTCGTTGCGACCCGAATGGGTGAAAATTATGAACTGCACAACCAGCATTTAAATCCAATGCTGGTGGAAGTCTTACGCATCACCGGATTCGACAGGGTCTACGTTCGCGCAGAAGGAGCTTACCTTTACGATGCCGCCGGGCACGAATACCTCGATTTCTTGAGCGGTTACGGGGTGTTCAACATGGGACGGAATCATCCGGCCATTAAGAAGGCGATTCAGGAGACCCTCGATTTGGATTTGCCGAACATGGTGCAGTTGGATTGTTCCCTGTTGAGCGGGTTACTGGCAGAGGCTTTGCTAAAGAAGGCTCCTGCTCATCTAGAGGCGATCTTTTTCTGTAACTCCGGAACTGAGGCTGTTGAAGGCGCAATCAAGTTTGCACGCGCTGCCACGGGTCGATCGAAGATCCTCAGCTTGAAGGGGTGTTATCACGGTCTCTCGTACGGTTCACTTTCGGTGACTGGCAGCGCCAATTTTCAGGAAGGGTTCGGGCCTTTCTTGGTCGACGTCGCACGTGTCCGCCTCGGGGACCTGAACGCGTTGGAACGGCTCTTGGAAAAACGGGACGTGGCGGCGTTTCTCTTCGAGCCGGTGCAAGGAAAAGGGGTCAATTTTCCGGCCGACGATTTTTACACAAAGGCGGAAGCGCTTTGCCGGCTGCATGGGACTCTGATGATTTGCGATGAGATTCAAAGCGGGATGGGGCGAACTGGAAAATGGTGGGCCTTTCAGCATTGGAACCTTGAGCCTGACATCATCACAGTCGCGAAGAGTCTGAGCGGGGGGTTCGTTCCGTGTGGCGCAATCCTAACTAGGCGCACCATTTATCAAAAGGTCTTCAGCCGGTTGGATCGGGCAGTGGTTCACTCCAGCACGTTTGGCCGTAATAACCTTGCGATGGTTTGTGGACTCGCGACCCTTGATGTATTGGAAAACGAAAAGCTTATCGAGAACTCTGCGATGATGGGTCAAAAGCTGCTGGAGGGCCTTGATGCACTGCGGGCTAAACATTCGCTGATTCGAGAGGTTCGCGGCAAAGGGCTAATGATTGCGATCGAGTTTCATGAGCCGCCTCAGCTGGGGCTAAAGCTTGCTTGGCGGCTATTGCATCGGATCGATCACGGCCTCTTCGCACAACTGGTGATTGTTCCGTTGTTGAGCCGACATCGTATTCTTACCCAGGTGGCAGGTCACAATATGGATGTTATAAAGATTCTACCACCACTCATTATCACGGAAAAAGAGGTTAACTACTTCGTCCACGCATTCGACGAGTCGCTTCAGGGGTGTCGCCGATTTCCCGGACCGCTTCTGGAACTGGCCCGAAACACAGCTCTGCGTCGAGTGAAGGGAAAAAATCAGCTAAACGGTTCTGGACCTGGAAAGGGAGCTCCGTCTAAGCACAAGGCCGCTCTTTCCGATCGCCCCAATTAGGAACTTACACGCCCGGGGCGAACATTCACTGATTAGCTGGCGCGCCGTGGTATGCAAACTGCAAAGCATTCGGACCCGTTAGAAAAGAACCTAATGGTTGCTGTCATTGGCGCAGGGCTGGTGGGTTCCGGTTGGAGATCGTTTTTGTGTGGGCACGCCATGCGCCTTTTGATTTGGTGGCAGACGGTCTGGACGCGCCTGGCAAGTGATCGAGAACCGGCTTGCTGCATTGGCCGAACACGGGCGAGTTAAGCACCGGAGACTATATTGCAGAACGTCGAAGTGGC
The DNA here is from genome assembly GCA_019246215.1 of Verrucomicrobiota bacterium. GTDB lineage: Bacteria > Verrucomicrobiota > Verrucomicrobiia > Chthoniobacterales > JAFAMB01 > JAFAMB01. The sequence goes on along the minus strand of JAFAQT010000246.1, from coordinate 150 downwards.
CCCGAGCCTTGAAGAGAGGTCGTTGAAAAGGTGGCTTATGTGCAGAATCGGTTTTGGAACAAGTGGAGGTAAAATCGAACTGCTGCCATTGCCGCGTCTTCCTCACTCGGCACGATGCTATCCTTTCGTTGGCGCAAGTTGAGCCGCCTG
>JAFAQT010000411.1 GCA_019246215.1 Verrucomicrobiota bacterium | reverse complement strand
CACCTGCTCTGCAGCTAGTCGTGTTCCGAGCCCGAATGCGGCGGCCAAGTGCAAAGCCTTTACCGGCCCGAGGCCTTTAAAGCTGGACAATTCGGCAATCGGGCAACGCGAGAGTTGCGCCAGGCTTCCAAACTTGTGGAGGAGCTTCTGGGCCAATTCGATAACGTTGCAGCCCCGAACGCCCGTCCGGAGGAGAATAGCCAGAATCTCGACATCGGTCAGAGAATCGACGCCGCGCCGGAGAAGCTTTTCGCGAGGTTTCTGTTGTTCCGGTAATTCGCGTATGGTCAGGCCACCCATGAATAAAAAACATATGTCAATACTGTTAGGCAGCAACGGCAAACTGGTCAACGACATTGGAGAGGAAATCGCCGATGTCCTGCATCGCGAGCGAATATTTGTTAACCGGTATACCTTGTAGTTCCGATTGCGCTTCTTCAACGAGCCGTTTGGTCGTCTCGACGGCTCGACGGAGCGCGCCTCGTCTAATCACCTCTTCGGCCAGAGAGGCCAACTCCTCTGCCTTGACGCGCAGCAATACTTCCGTGAAACGGTGGTGCTCCTCCGGTTCAACCATTTGCAGTAAGTAGAGCACCGGGAGGGTGAGTTTTCCTTTCCGGAGATCTGAGCCGAGGGTCTTACCCGCTTTTTCCTCGGTGCCGGCAATGTCGAGGCAATCATCATAAATCTGATAAGCCGTTCCGAGTTTGAGGCCATAAGCCTTCATTGCGGTGATCACTTCGGGGCTAGCTTCGCTGATAAAAGCTCCGAGCTCAGTCGCAACGGCGAATAACGCGGCGGTTTTCATTTCGATGACCTGAAAGTATTCGCCGATGGTCAGGTTCAGATCGAATCGGCGTTGCGTCTGAATAATTTCTCCAGAGCAAACTTCCTTAGCTGCGTGAGCGATGTGCCGACAAATGGCGTTGTTTGGAAAGGCCGCCGCGAGCTTCAGGGCATGAGCGAACAAACAATCCCCAAGCAGAACAGCTAAGGTATTGCCCCATTTTGCATTGACGGTCGCCTGATCCCGCCGAATATCGGCCCCGTCCATAATGTCATCGTGCACCAGGGTCGCTAGATGGATGAGTTCCACGATAACAGCCAGGTCAACGTGACTTGTGCACACTGTTCCAGTAGCGGCCCCGGAGAGCAATGTGAGGGTCGGCCGCAGGCGTTTTCCGCTGCTGCCGCATGCGTACTGGAAGTAGCCTTCGATTGCCGGGTCGAATGCCTTGGCTTGTTCACGAATTCGTTCCTCTACCGTATAAAGATGGGGATTGATCAGCTCGACGGCTCTCTGCAGCTTGGATGCGCTCACGCCGTTGAGAGCTAACTTTGTGAAATTTTTCACAAGCCGATCGTAGTGTGGATTGTCAGCATCGTCAATTTCTGCCAAGGCAGTTCCGCGCTGCCAAGTTCTCGTTTATCATGGTGGGACGGGGCCGCAACCACAATTGCAGCGGATCGCCAATCTTGAGCCGATGAAAGAGCCAATATCGCCGTTGGGGCAACGACAATATATTACCGACTACAGCGTGGTGCGAAGGACGGTTGCGGTGCCCTCGTGCGGTTTGAGGGCGCTTTCGTGGCTGCCAGCAGGAACCAGGAACAGGTCTCCTCGTCCGAAACGGCGCCTGCCGAAAGAGACGATTCCTCTGACAACTTGAAAGATCGAGAACTTGGGGATGAGATTGGCCTGACGATCTTCCTTGAGGAACCACCGGTCGACGCGGAACCCATCGCAAGTGACCAGGTTTTCGCCATCTCCTTTGCTTAGAGCCGGCTCAAAGTCGTTAAAATTGATGCATCTGAGCGACTCTTCGACATGGAGTTGCCGCGGCTTTCCGCTCACATCGAGCCGGTTCCAATCAAACACGCGATAAGTAGTGTCGCTGTTTTGCTGAATCTCGAAGATCACGTTGCCCGCGCCGATCGCATGTAGCCGGCCGCCGGGAATAAATATATAGCTGTCTCGCTGGCTCGGAACCCAGTGCAAAAGATTCAAGACATTGCCGGTCTTGACGGCCGATTCGAAATCGATTCTCCGGACGTTTTGCTTCAGACCTATATAGTTACCAGCTTGTTCTTCGGCGGCGACAATATACCAGATCTCGGCCTTTGGCTCCGCAAGATCATCGATGGTTTCCTTCTGTCCCGGGTGAACCTGGAGCGAGAGGATATCGGAAGCATCCAGGATTTTTACGAGAATCGGAAAACGCAAGAAGTCATAGCCCTCGCCGAAAAGCTCCTCCCGGTAGTTGGTCCAGATTTCGTGAAGAGAAACTCCGCGTAACGTTGACTCGGAAACGATACTCTGTGCATCTTCGCGATCGACCAGTTCCCAGGATTCACCAATTGGGTTAGTTCCCGGGAGCGTGCGGCCAAAATAGGATTGGAGTTTGCGGCCGCCCCAAATTCGTTCCATGTAAAGGGGCTCAAACGTAAGGCACTCAGCTGGCATATTTGCGTGTAAAATCGCAAAAGCGAGGACGCTATCGGCCCTGGAGCCCGGTGTCAATGGGAAAACATGTTCGAAAGGTGACAGTTGCAACGCTTTTGGCAGATGTATCCGCCACCACGCCCAAATAGAGCGGTTATGGATTGAAAGCGCACAACTAGCAATTAGAGTGGCAGCTGACATGCCGCAGTCGCGAAAGCATAATGCCTGGAATGAAGTTATAGGTCTTGTATTACTCGGCGTTGGGATGGTTCTATTGCTGGGCTTGATTTCCTACACGCCAAAGGATGTTCCGTCCTGGGTGTGGTTCAGTGCGATCAGCCCGCCTAATAGCCCGGCACAAAATTTCATCGGCCCGACAGGAGCGGTTATCGCGGGATTTCTTTACATGACGCTAGGCAGCGCGTCGTATCTGATTTCGACTATCTTCCTGGGGTTCGGCGGCGCCAAGCTATTTGTGCCCGGATTCAGGATCTTGAGGCGTCTGCCCTGGGCCATCGTGTTTGTGATGAGCGGAGCGGCCGTGGCGCATTTGCAGCCCTGGTTCCTCAAAAACTGGAAACACGATTTCAACATCATGGGGCCTGGAGGATGGGTAGGCTACTGGCTTGGAGCTCTTCTTTTGAATATGCTTGGACAAGTCGGCTCGATCATATCGCTCTCGGTGATTTACCTCATCAGCCTGATCTGGTTAACCGGAATTCGGCCGGTCTATTTGGTTAAACATTCCATCCAGACTACCAAAGATTTTGTTCGGCGAATGGTGGAGGAATCAGAGCGCCGCCGAATGCAGGCCTCTAATGAAAGAGAGCGGCTGGAAGCGAACCAGAAGAAGATTGAGCGAGAAATCCGCAGGCATGAAAAGGAACTAAAGAAAAAAGGCTTTCTGCCAGAGGAGTCGGAGACCGGCGCAGCTCTGTTTCCCGAACCCAGGATTATCGACTCCTCCACCGCTATGCCGGATAGATCGAAGCCATCGCTGGCGGATCTGAAAGGGAAAGGGCGCGACAAGGAGCAGGTACTTGCAATCGCGGGACAGCATATCGAAAACTATGTGCTACCCTCGTTCGACCTTTTAGAGCCGGTAGACCTCGAAGGCCGGAAGGCGGCAGATCCCGCGGAATTGAAGCTGATTCAGCACGTTCTGATCGATACGCTCAAACAATTCAATATCGAAGCGAGCCCGGGCGATATTACCCGTGGACCTACGATAACGAGGTACGAACTTTATCCCGCACGGGGAGTGCGGGTGGACAAGATCTCGAGTCTGGAGCGCGATCTTGCACGGGCGACGAGGGCGGAACGAATTAACATTTTGGCGCCGATTCCTGGGAAAGATACGGTCGGAATCGAGATTGCGAATTCGAAAAAGGTCAAAGTCACGCTCCGAGAAATCCTGGAATCGGACGAATGGACGCAGACCAAGCACCGAATTCCAATCGTACTGGGCAAGGATGTGTATGGGAAGATTATCTTAGGCGATCTGGCGCAAATGCCGCACGGACTGGTCGCAGGGACCACCGGCAGCGGAAAGAGCGTCTGTATCAACGCCGTCATTGCCAGCATGTTGTTCAAGTTTGGGCCGGATCATCTACGCTTTGTCATGATCGATCCGAAAGTTGTTGAGATGCAAATATACAATGCTCTCCCGCATCTAGTGATGCCTGTGGTTACGGATCCAAAAAAGGTGCTGCTGGCGCTGCGCTGGGTCGTCAACGAGATGGAGAACCGCTACAAGATTTTTGCGAAGGTCGGTGTTCGAAACGTGACTGGTTTTAATGCGCGACCGAAACCGACATCGCAAGGCGAACTGGACCTCGCCACCGAGGCCGAAGAGTCCCGTAATGCTGGTACTCTGTCCAAGGAACCAGAAACTTCGACGGTTGTGGTGCCGAGGGACGACGATCTGGTTGTCCCGGAACATATGCACTACATCGTAGTGATTATCGACGAATTGGCGGATCTCATGCAAACCGCACCGGCTGACGTGGAGAGCGCGATTGCTCGAATCACACAGATGGCCAGAGCGGCAGGAATCCATATGATCGTTGCGACGCAAACTCCTCGTGCGGATGTGATTACGGGAGTCATCAAAGCAAATATTCCGACTCGCATTGCTTTCCAAGTAGCGTCCGCACTTGATAGCCGTGTCATCCTGGACGAAAACGGCGCTGAGCGTCTTCTGGGACAGGGGGACATGTTTTATCGTCCCCCAGGGACTTCCCGCCTTATCCGCTCTCAGGGTGTGCTCGTCACAGACGACGAGATTCGACGGCTGGTGCAGTTTGTTTCGGCCCAAGCTACGCCTTCTTTCGATCCAT
>JAFAQT010000160.1 GCA_019246215.1 Verrucomicrobiota bacterium | reverse complement strand
TAAGTTTGCCTTGGACTCAGCCGTTTGGCCAAAGCCATGCCCTCGATCATATTCATATGGGTCGGGTGCACTCTGCGACAGGGCGTTCCGAGAATCAGGGTGTCCACTCCTTCGAGAGTTTTGAGTCCATCTGCGTCAACTCTCTTGCAGTCGCTCACGTAGGCGGCGAGGGAACGTCCAGCGTGGCGGAAAAGAAACCCAAACACGTGGGCATTGCCATGTTCCACCCGGATTGGATGGATTTCGGTACGGCCAAGAAGAAATGGCGCCTGAATCAAATGAGGTTCCGGAAGTACATATCCAGGAAATCGCGCTTCGCCGCTGAATGCGTACCAAAACGCGGTCCGCAGGTTTTGCATGGTTTCTTTCGAAGCGTAAATGGGGATTGCTCCGCCGGGTGCTGAACCAAATCGCCTCAGATCGTCAAAGCCCATGATATGGTCCGCATGCGAATGAGAGTAAAGAACCGCATCCAGATTTTGGATCTTCTCACGGAGAGCCTGAAGCCTAAACTCGGCGCCGGTATCCACGACCCAGCACCGGTCAGAGGTTTGCACGTAAATGGACGAGCGCAGCCGCTGATCACGAGGATCTTTGGATTGGCATACTTCGCACTGGCAGCGGATCATGGGTACACCCATGGAGGTTCCGGTACCCAAAAATGTGATTGCTAGCATCTGTTGAAAAAAAACCGCTGCACCTTTACATAATCGCCCTGTGCCCGCAACGCTGCGATCGCTCCGTATTCGAAACCTGGCCTTGGTGGAGTCGCTGGACTGGGAGTTGGTTCCTGGTTTCAGTGTGGTGACTGGAGAAACGGGGACCGGTAAATCGATCATCGTGGGCGCGCTCAAACTGGTCCTCGGCGAACGGGCGGACAAGTCGCTTATTAGAACCGGGGCCGATCAGTGTTCTGTCGAAGCGCTGTTCGAACTGGATGACACCGCAGGAACGGACCAGATGCTCGCCGGGCAGGGGATCAACAAGTGCGAAGAAGGTCAGCTTTTGCTGAAGCGCATCTTCTCGATTTCGGGTGGTAACCGGCAATTCATCAACGGATCGCAGACGACTCTCGGAATCCTTAAACAGCTGGGAGATGGTCTTGTAGATCTGCATGGCGCGCATGATCACCAGTCCTTACTTGCGACTGACCAACAATTGGTCCTGATCGATGCCTTCGCAGAACATCGCAGATCCTTGGAGAATTACCGGGCGACTTTTGAAGAACTGATCGGTCTCCGGCGGCAGCGGGAAGCATTGCTCGAACAGGCAACGGACCAGAATCTCGACCTCTGGCGGCATCAGCTGCAGGAGCTGGAGTCCGCAAACCCGCAGCCTTCCGAGCTCGAAACTCTTCAACTTCGCTATAGCGTCGCTTCCAATGCCAAACGCCTGACTGAGGTGACAGGTGCGATCCTACAGCGACTGTCAATGGCAGAAGATTCTGTCCTGAGGCAACTAGCTGAGGTCGGCCGTCAGCTGCGAGAAATCCATCGAATGGACGAATCCACAACTGAACTGATGCGTGCCCACGAGGCTGCGGCAATCGAGCTTCAAGAGCTGGAACGAGCTATCGCCACCTATCGGATGCGTCTGGAAATCGATCCGGAGGGGCTGCGATGGATGGAAGACCGACTGAATCTCCTGCAGGCTTTACAACGGAAACATCATCGAGACGAAACCGGCCTTATTGAATTAATGAAGGAGTTGAAAGTCCGGCTCGAGCACTTGGATCATCGGGAGAATATGCTTGCCGAAATTGACGCCCGTCTGGTGAGCGAAACGCGGACACTGACGCAGCTCGGGGGAGAATTGACAGCCTCCAGAATGCGTACGGCGAAAAGCGTTGCGAAATCGATCCAGTTGCATCTCAGAGATCTTGGGTTCAGCCAGGCGGCATTCGAGATACAGATTGTTGCGCTCGATGAGCCGCGCGCTACCGGCTTTGAGACGGTCGAGTTCTTGTTCGCGGCGAATCCCGGTGAACCGTTAAAGCCGCTCAAAGCGGTGGCGTCCAGTGGCGAGATTTCGCGTGTGATGCTGGCGGTCAAAACCGCTCTTGCACAACAGGACCTCATCGGCCTATTAATATTCGATGAGATTGACGCCAATGTGGGCGGCCAGATTGCGCATTCAATCGGAACCAAAATGCGGTCGCTAGGAGAGACTCGACAGGTCCTTGCGATCACCCACACGCCGCAAGTTGCGGCCGCCGCAAGCCGTCAGTTCAGGGTTACCAAGGCAGTGAAGGAGGGTCGTACCCGGACTTTGCTCACGGAAGTCGCAGGAGAAAACCGAGTTGAAGAGCTTGCGCGGATGCTAGGGGGCAGAACAAAATCGGCGCTGGAACACGCAAGAGGACTGTTAAACCCAAACCGAAGATAACGGATTTAGAGCGCTCCCTACCGCCGGTCCGGCTCGGACCGTCTTGCCGGCGGCTCATTTCGAGCTCGACATCGTTAAACCAGCGTTGGACTTGGTGCACTGGGTCAGCATAAGAAAAGGAGCTTGTGCTCTGAAGCTCACGGTGCGCGATGGATGGTTGCGCGATTGTGGTTGCGGCTACGCCCCGATATGAAATCTGTCGTTTCAAATCTGGGCAATCTGAAAAAATTCGGCAAAACGCTGTCCTGAACAATGGGTCCCCCTTCGTCGTACGATTAGGGCAGAACGAGAAAGGAAGCGAATGTGGAAAAGCCCACGTTCGAATCGTTGGTCGAGCAAAGAAGGATAACAAAGACAGATATATGAATACGCAGACGACGACGTCAGAATACATGCTGTTATTTCGCGGTACGCATTGGGACAAAAGCCTCTCTCCTGAAGAGCTTCAGAATGTCATGGGCCAATGGGCTGAATGGCTCGATAGATTGAACCAGCAAGGGAAGATCAAATCCGCCAATCCGCTGTTGGACGAGGGGAAAATTGTTTCCTGGAAGAAGAGTCAGACGGTTGCGGATGGACCGTTCGCAGAGTCTAAGGAAGCGATTGGCGGTTATTTCCTGCTTCAGAAGAGTGATCTCGACGAGGCGCTTGAAATTGCCAAACGATGCCCGGCCTTGAAGTACGGGGTAACAGTTGAAGTCAGGCCCGTAGCCGAACAGTGCCCGCCCTCAGTCAGGGTAAAAAGCAGGCGCATTGCTCACGCGTCGGCGTAACCAGTGAACGAGATCCAGGATAACAATCGTGTCCCGGTCGGGGAAGTTTCGCGACTGACGGAGCATCTTTTCCGAGTCGAAGCAGGTAAGCTGGTTTCTGTCCTGACCGGCCTCTTTGGGATCGACCATTTGCAACTGGCCGAGGATGTGGTCCAGGAAGCATTGGTCCGGGCGTTCCGAACCTGGCCCTACTATGGGATTCCAGAAAATCCCGCGGCATGGATTACGCAAACGGCAAAGAACCTCGCATACGATCTGCTTCGGCGAGAAAAACTTTTTCGCGAAAAGCAAGGGGAGATTGCCATATCCGTAGAGCAGCGATCGTCGAACTCCGCAGGTGACGATTCACCATTGTTCGACACCGAAATCAAAGATGACCGTCTGCGCCTGATTTTCGCCTGCTGCCATCCCCTGATTGCACAGGAATCACAAACGGCACTGGCGCTCCGGACCCTTTGCGGATTCAGCGCCGCTGAGATTGCTAAAGCTTTTCTAACGACAGAAGCGGCAATTGCCAAGAGGCTCACACGGACCAGGCAGAAAATCCGCGAACTCCGTATCCCCTTCGAAATTCCGGCCGGAGAGGAGTTTGCAGTCCGGCTCAACGGTGTGTTGCAAACCCTCTATCTTCTTTTCAACGAGGGCTACAAGGCTTCCAGCGGCGAAAATCTGGTGAGAGAGGATCTCTGTTGCGAGGCCATTCGGCTGGCGACATCGCTAATCGAACATCCTATGGCGAATCAGCCGCGCACCCACGCTCTGGTCGCGCTGATGTTATTGGACGCCGCACGTTTGCCCGCGCGAGTAGACGCGGAAGGAAACATCCTTCGCTTAAAAGAGCAGGAACGTTCGAAATGGAGCCGGCCAATGATCGAGCGAGGCATCATTCACCTTGGCCAAGCCGCGGCCGGAGACGAACTGAGTGAATATCACATTCAGGCCGGCATCGCCGCTTGCCATTGCCTGGCCGAGAACTATCAATCCACAGATTGGTCAAGGATATTGGCTCTGTATGACCAGTGGACGAGCATGAATAATTCTCCTGTCATTGCGCTGAACCGTGCAGTGGCGATCGCGGCCGTGAACGGTCCTGCAGCTGGTATAGAAGCGATCGAAGCAATTAAGAGTCGGGGAGAGTTGGGTTCGTATTATTTGCTCTACGCTGTCCTGGGCGAGTTTGAGGCTCAACTGCACAATTTTGAAGCCGCCTCCGGCCATTTCAGGAAAGCGTTTCAACTGACAGAGGTGAAAACAGAACGAGTATTTCTTTCCAAAAGAGTACGAGCGTTTCGATCGTAGAACTCGTTCGGAGTTTGAATCTTCGTTTGAGAGTCGGCATGGTACTGAATCAGTAGGGTCTCACCAAAGCAAATCGGGCGGAGAATGATCGGCAATCGAAGTAGAAGGAGCCCGTTTCTAAAGTAGCGCGAGAAGAGCGCCGCTCATCCCGAGCAATACCAAGAAGACCGTTTGCATCTTAAGTTAAAAGATATCGAGCGGAGCCGGAGAACGCTACTGAATCGGACCTGCTCAAAACGTTGATGAGCGGCAAACCAAGGGGCATTGCTGCACTGCCTGTCGCGCTGCAGGTCAACCCGGTCGCGGGGCTATTCTGGCTCACTCGCCGTTGAGCGCTTCAGTATTCTGCGTCGGCGCGCCATAAGGTGTCCAGATCTAGCTTTAGATTTGGAATTCGGCGCTTTTGCGGACACAAGATTAAAAGAGTGAACAGCAGCGGCATTACCGAAGAATCTTTTTCCATTATCCTTTTAGGGTTCGGGAGCACAGTGATTTTCTTTTCCGCTCTCTTTTTCATTTTCCTGGATCTTCAGTGCGGAAAGAGGCGCAGAATGATTCGGCGAGGTGAAACCCCAGATTAAATGACCCAAAATAGCTATGACGGGTAACCGCTGGGAACAGGACTCGTTGAAAAGGCGGATGGGAAGGGTGTACGTCTTTCGCAACTGGGATCACACGTTGAATAGCGGGGCGGGTAAAGCGTAGAACGTATCGCAGGGCTGTGCGCCGACGATACGGACGCCCAGCGATCGGCGAAATCGCAAACCGACCAATTCTCCTATTTCGACATCTTCAAGAAGTCACCCAGAGACAAGACTTCAAAGGACAACTGGACTGACACTGACAACTGCTCCTTCATCTGACCTGGACAGGATGGCCAAGTTGGGTTCGATCGATGATGTATGCTCGCGTCACTTCGACCCGTTCGATCGGGTTTGCGTTGCTGTCGGCTTGCAGATGGCTGATTTCATCCAACGCGGGTAGCCCGCCGACCACTTCACCAAAAACGGTGTCCTGGCCGTCTTGGGAAGGGATCGAACGGAGACAGACATAAAACTGGCTTCCATTCGATTGCCGAGTCGGATTGACGTTGTCTGGCAGCCGACCCATCGCCACCGAGCCACGCAAATGTTTCCGCCGAATTTCGGCTGGCAGCGTATAACCGGGGCCCCCTGTCCCAACGTTGGACCGATCCTTCTTCTTGCTCAAAGGATCGCCACCTTGTACCAGGTAGTTGGGGAACACCCTGTGTATGGTTGTTTTTTTATAAAAACCGTCCTGAACCAGCTTCCTAAAATTCGCACTTGTTCGGGGAGCGTCGGCATCATAAAAACCGATGGCGAAACTTCGCTGCTGCCGTTCTTTCCCTTTTCCCCACTGAACGTCAAACACGGCGACCGGCTCTGCCAAACAGGCGCCTGCAGAAGCGAGCAGAAGCGCCAACAGGACTAGATTTTTTTTCATGCTGAATTAAATGGGAGACTGTGAACCTCGATTGGGCCAATCGAAGAATCGTTCCGCCGAACTTGCAAGATTGACCCGGGCGCAGCAAAGGCTCGTCTCACGTAGCCTAGCGCTATTGGCCGATCGAGCGATCGACTTCGGCCAATGCTCGTAATGTATCCGATCTCCTTGACTGAGTCTGCGTCGGCGAACAACTTGTCTCCGATCTGGAGAGCGACGCCGGGAGCAGGTATCAGAGTGCATAAATGCCGGTTGACGTGACCTACGCTCTTGATGCGACTGATGACTTCCTGGCCGAGATAACATCCTTTGGTGTAGTTAATCGCACGCTTGTCTAGACCGGCTTCGTTTGGGATCACATCCTCCGACAACTCCTTGCCCCATCGAGCGATGCCCTGTTCAATGCGGAAGTTTTCCGCAATCTCTGGATCGACTGGGGATTGTTTTAACTGTTCCCGCACCGCAGCTGCCTGATTAGCCGGAAACCAGAGGTCGATGCCGGGAACCCCGAATCGGTTGGATGCGATCAGGAAACTCACGGTTTCTGCGCCAGACGAAGCTGCAGCTTGCGATCCCGCATCTCCCGATTCCAGGCTTATCAGGTGGAAGAGCCCGAATTCGTCAGTGACATCTTCCATCTCGACATCGTCCGCGATGATGTATCTTTGCAAACGGGCGGCGAGTGATTCGTGCAAAACAGCCTCGGTATCCAGATAATTGCAGTCCTTGGTTCCGGCGACAAAAAGGTCCGCACACAATTTCCCTTTGGCGGTCAGCGCACAGGCATAGATGGCCGAAAAGGGGGAGAGGTTCAGGATATCGTTGGTCAGTTGGCCGTTCAGGAAACGAACACGATCGTTCCCGGTAACTTTGAACTTAGCTCGATCGCTCAGGTCAAGGAGCATGGGAGAGGTTTTAGCTTAATCTCGAGATGGAAACCAATGACAACGCCTTTTTTAATAGCAATCGCCGTGATTCTGCGTTTGTTGGGAGAGTCCGTATTAGTCACTGCCTTTGGGACAAGGCTAAAATGCAGCATTTGTTAGCTTATGCAGCGAAGATCCGATTGTAAAATGGAACAGGCCACCGATTCAGGGCCTGACTGCGAAGGAGGCTCTTCCCGCCGACAGTTCATTCGTAGTCTGGCAGCTATTTCGGCTGGTTTAACGGTAGCGGCGCCACTAGGACGGGCAGCTATCCCGGAGGAAAGCATTCCGCAAACCGCACCTCCGAATTCGGGCAGCGGGCTTGGGCTCGTGAGAATCAATCTGAAGGTAAACGGGAATACCCGACGATTGTTCATTGATCCTCGAGTGACGTTGCTCGATGCCTTGCGAGATCGGTTGGAGCTGACCGGCACCAAGAAAGGATGCGATCGAGGCACTTGCGGCGCCTGCACTGTACATCTCGACGGGAGACGGGTCCTGTCGTGTTTGACTCTGGCAGTTATGGCCAAGGAAAGGGAGGTCACCACAATCGAGGGATTGGCCAAGGGTGACGAATTGCACCCCGTTCAAGCCGCCTTCATTGAGTGTGACGGATTCCAGTGCGGCTACTGCACTCCCGGACAGATCATGTCCGCCGTCGCATGTATCAACGAAGGCCATTCCGGTTCGGAACGTGAGATCCGTGAGTTTATGTCAGGCAACCTTTGCCGGTGCGGCGCCTATCCGAACATTGTGGACGCGATCAAGATCGCCGCCGCAAAAATGAAAGGGGAGGTGAGCTAGTGCGACCTTTTACGTACGAAGTGCCCTCGAGCATTCAGGAAGCCACTTCTCGCGGCGGCGCAGACGCCGCGTTCATCGCGGGCGGGACGACCATCGTCGATCTTATGAAGCTGGAAGTGATGAATCCATCGCGCTTGGTTGACGTAAATCCTCTCCCGATGCTGGGCATCCAGATGCGCGAGGATGGGTTGCGAATCGGTGCGCTGGAAAAGATGAGCGACGTAGCTGAACATCCAGAGGTGGTGGCGAATTATCCGGTGATCTCCGAGGCGCTTCTCCAGAGCGCTTCGGCGCAGATTCGCAACATGGCTAGCATCGGAGGAAACCTGTTGCAGCGAACCCGCTGTGGCTATTTCCGCGACGTTTTTACTCCGTGCAACAAACGTGAACCTGGGACGGGCTGTTCGGCGATCGACGGTGAAAACCGGATGCACGCGATACTCGGCACCAGTTCCTCCTGCATCGCGACCCATCCGAGCGATCTGGCGGTGGCTTTGGTGGCCCTGGATGCTTCCATTTATATCCAGAATGGGGCGGAGGAACGGGTTATGAACTTGGATGATTTCTATCTTGTGCCGGGCGAAACCCCGGACCATGAAAACCAATTACGTCCAGGAGAACTTATTACCGCGGTCCGCGTTCCGAGATTGCTTTGGGCCAGGAGATCCACCTACCTGAAGATTCGTGATCGCGAGTCGTACGAATTCGCGCTCACGTCCGCCGCCTTGGCACTGGATCTCAACGGTGACACCATCCGAGACGTTCGCATCGCCGTTGGCGGTGTGGGAACCAAACCCTGGAACCTTCCGGAGGTACGGCAGGCACTCGCCGGCAAACCGCTAAAACCAGAGACCTTCGCGGCGGCGGCGAAACTCGCAGTCAATGGTGCGAACCCATTGAGACACAACGGCTTTAAAGTGGACCTGGTACAGCGAACAATCGTCCGGGCCTTGATGAATTTAGGAGGCTTGGCATGAGCACACAAATCATCGGTAAACCCCAGGATCGGGTGGATGGGAGGTTGAAAGTCACCGGTCGCGCGATGTATTCGGGAGATCGCCAGGAAGAAAACCTGACCTATGGGTATCTCTTGACCAGCAAGGTGGCAAAAGGATTGATTCAGGCCATGGACACCAGCGTTGCCGAGCGTTCGCCGGGTGTCGCGGCGGTCTACACGCCGTTTAATCCGCTGAAGTTGTACCATGGTCTGGAACCCCCGGAAGGCGCGACGAGCGGAGAAACACTGCCGCCTTTACAAGACCAAAAGATCTTGAATTACGGTCAAATCATCGGCCTGGTGGTGGCGGAGTCATACGAACAGGCGCGGGATGCGGCTGCGCTCGTGCGAACGCAATATCAGGCAGAAGAGCCCGTGGCATCCTGGGAGCAGGGAATAGAACATACTTTCACCCCGGAATCTGTAGACAGAGAAAAAGCCACGGTGAAAATTTTGGCTGAAGGGGTCGACTCGATCGACGATGCGATTCGAGGCAGTCCTCTGGTGGTAGACGTGACATACACAGAGCCGATCTACCATCATAATCCAATGGAACCTCATGCAACGACCGCCGTGTGGCACGGAGATCGACTGACGATTTACGATGCCACCCAGGGTGTCATCTCGCATCGTCTCAACGTCGCATCTGTTCTTGGGATAGACGAGGATATGGTTCGCGTCCTTTGTCCTTTTGTCGGCGGGGCATTCGGTTGCAAAGGCTCGATGTGGATGTTTTCACCACTGACGGCCGCTGCGGCTCGCGCCCTGAATCGGCCCGTTAAGACGATTCTCACTCGCGAACAGATGTTCACCCTCGTCGGTCATCGGCCCGCCTTAATCCAACACCTGACCCTAGGGGCGAACCCGGATGGAACGTTGCAGGCGGTCAAGCATGACGTTCGTTCGACGGTGTCCTTTGCGAAGATATTCGTTGAAGCCGCCGCACACCGCACCTCGCGGCTTCTGTATAAGTCTCCCAACATCCAGGTCAGCCATACGCTGGTTCGATGGAATGTCGGCGGTCCGACTTTCATGCGGGCTCCAGGCTGTGCTCCCGGAATGTTTTCTCTCGAATGCGCCATGGATGAGCTTGCCGTCAGGTGCGGCATCGACCCGGTTGAATTACGGACCAAGAACGATGCCGAGGTTTACCCGGGGAGAAATGTCCCTTGGTCGTGCAAGAATTTGGTGGAATGTTATCAGCTTGGGGCGGAGAAATTTGGATGGTCCAAGCGGAATTCAATTCCGGGGGCGGTCCAGGAGGGTGATTGGTTGGTCGGAATGGGTATGGCCTCCGCTCTGTATCCGGCTCACCGCAACCGCGCATCGGCGAAGGTTCGATTTCAGGCAGACGGGACGGCGCAGGTCTCATCTGCCACCCAGGATCTAGGCACTGGAACATGGACTGTCCTGGCAATGGTGGGCGCGGATAGTCTGGGATTGCCAATCGCGAAGATCCATACGGAACTTGGTGACTCCGCGCTGCCATCTGCGCCAACGTCCGGAGGCTCAGCGTCCGTCGCGAGTGTTACTCCTGCCATCCAGAAAGCGGCTGAGTCCGCAAAAAAGAAGCTGATACAGCTCGCGATCCGGGACAGGAAATCGCCTTTCTTCGGGGCCAAAATCGAAGATGTCTCTTACAGAAATGGCGAACTTACCGGCGCCGGCAAAAGTGCCGACTTCGGTTCGGTGCTTAGTGGGATTGGGCGGAGCGCGGTGGAGGCGGTAGAGATGGCTGCCGCCGGCGAAGAAGAGGAGAAGTATGCCTTTCACTCTTTTGGAGCGCAGTTTTGCCAAGTTAAAGTGAATCGCTGGACTGGCGAAGTGCGCTTGCAGCGGATGACATCCGTGATGGACATCGGGACAGTCGTCAATCTGAAGACTGCGCGGAGTCAGATTATGGGCGGAATAGTGTTCGGGATCGGAATGGCGCTTATGGAAGGCACCATCCTCGAGGAAAAAACGGGCCGGTATGCGAATGCCAACTTCGCAGATTATCTGATCGCGACGAATGCGGATGTGCCTTACATCGACATTCATTTCATCAACAAGCCAGATACAATCTTTAATCCGCTCGGTGCTCGTGGAATTGGGGAGATCGGTATCACCGGAACGCCGGCGGCGATCGCGAACGCCGTTTACAATGCTACTGGAAGGAGAGTGCGCGAATTTCCCATCCTCCCGGAAAAGTTGCTGCCTATAGGTGCTAATCAGCCAATGATCAGCATGTCAGAGCGAAGCTGAGGAGTGACAGTGTTAGTATCAGTAATGAAAGGTACCCTCTCTAAATCATCGTTGCATTATATATAGACCTAACCGGCGAAAGAAGTTCTCTGGCCGTGGAAGTTCTCACCGGTATAGTCTTACTAGCAAGATAATAGGGGGGTGTAAGATGGTTCGAATTGACAGTTGAGGAATAAGGGAACGGCAAATTTACCGTACCGGGAAGCAATCGAGATCGTTGGCAAATGCAATGGGTCCCGAAAATCTTTTCCTGATTTCCGATTGGCTCTGCTCTTCTTTGCCTAAGGTTCGAAGCATCCGGTGAGACAACACGAGCCTCTTCACGTGCGCCTCCTGTGCGATTTGCCCGATCACAGAAGGAGGCATATGCAGCCGCCGCTCAAATCCGGTAGCTCCTTCCGGAACAGCGTTGTGAGCTATAAATAGATCCGCATCTTTTGCCAGATGCACCAGGTCGGCACCCTCTCCATTCGTGTCTCCGCTAAATACGATAGCCTTTCCGCCAATCTCGACACGCCACCCCAAGGCCGGTACAGACCCGTGAATGACCCGAGCGGCGTACGTCGTAATATTTCCGCCACGAAATATCGCCGAGGATGGTGTGTCCCCGATCACGTTGTGAGGCTGCAATTCGTAGCCGCCCGCCTCTTGAGAGATCAATAGTACGCTCAAATAACGATAAATGCCGTTTCGACTGTTGAAGAAAGCGTGCACGAAATCTATCGTCGACGGGAAATCGCTGTCACCCGCTGGGCCATACACGGGCAAAGGGCGATCGCGCCCTTCAAACCAGGACGAGAAGATCAGCGCGGGGAAATCGGTGCTATGGTCAACGTGGAAGTGCGTGAACAGGATCACTTCGAGTTGGGACATTTTCGCGCCACTTTCTCCAAATCGAAGAGCGCTCCCACCACCAGCATCTACTAACACCCGCGCCTGTCCGTCTTGCCACACCAGATAGCTGCTGGAAGCGCGCTTGTCCTGTAACTCTGGCCCTCCGGATCCGAGCACTTGAACTGCAACACCCTCTCCGCCGCAAGTTTCAGCTTCAGCCCGAGGAACGAATGGGCAATTGATGCAAAGAGTCACTGAACAGAGCAGAGGGATAGGGAAGAAAATACTTCGATGCATTTGTCGTTCACTCATTTTGGTTTTGCGAATTTTAGCCGTCAGTTCAAAAGAGGAAGTCAGCCGGTTTACAATGTAAGGATAGCTTTCCACACATTAAAAGCTGACCGTTGCTCCGCCAGTCACAGCGTTCGTATCGTCCCTGCCCGGTTGCCCATCGTAGTTCACGGCTCTTGCTCTTCACTGAACTCAGAATAAGTTTAAGCGGATGCCCTGGAAGGAATTAAAGCAAATCATCACCGGGTATCAACGCGCGGACGGGCCTTTCGCACTCGCTACGCTGGTCAAGTCGGCGGGATCGACTTACCGGCACCCAGGGTCCCGGATGCTGATTCTACCAGGTACGTCTTTCATCGGACGGTTGAGCGCCGGTTGTATTGAGGAAGAGATAGCGAATTTTGCGCAAGCGGTCATCCTTAATGGCAAACCGGCCAGGTGCTCGTTCGATTTGCGTGCTCGCTTCGCGTGCGATGGCTGGATTGAGGTTTTTATCGAACGGCTGGTGAAGCCAAACGCTTTGATCAACGGGTTGGTGCGCCTGCTGGCCGATCGCATACCGATCACAGTGTCAACGAACTACCGGTTAGCTGATCCCGGGGCCGGCACTAGGATCATTGATCTTCCCCTCGCCGACCATGCGGAGGAATTTGTGCAAGAGATCGAGCCGCCGGTACGTTTGATCATCTTTGGAGATTATTTCGATGCGGAGGCGGTCGCTTACCTGGGCCGTTACCTCGGTTGGCAAGTGGAAACTGTTTCCGACGCCGGCGAATTGCCAACCGGAGATTTGCGCACCGCTTGTGTGGTCATGTCGCATCATTTCGGCCGAGATGTCGTCGCTCTGAAACAGGTGTTGCAGGGCGGATATGGATATGTGGGCCTGCTAGGACCGCGTCAGCGAAAGAAGCTGCTGATAGACCGGCTGATCAACGAAGGATGCCTGCCGAGGAATGTATCTGCTTTACGTAGTCCGGCTGGATTGGATATTGGTTCTGAGACTGCGGAAGAAATCGCGATGGCCGTCATCGCTGAAGTTCAGGCCTCTTTGATGGGGCGAAACGGTAGGCCGTTGCGTGACAGGATCGAACCGATTCACAAAGCGAAGGTACCGATATGCAGCGACGAACGGCGATAGTTATTCTGGCGGCAGGAGGGTCAAGGCGACTCGGACGGCCAAAGCAATTGCTCTCGGTTCTGGGTGAACCTTTGCTTCGCCGAGTGGTGAAGATGGCCGCGGAGGCAGGGCCGAACCATTTGATTGTGGTCCTTGGAAGCAGCGCTTGTGATTGCGTTCCGGTGATCAAAGACTGCGGTGTCGATATCGTCGTTAATCCCTTCTGGGAAACCGGCTTAGCCGGGTCGATCAGGATTGGCGTGGAACGGGCCGAGGAACAGAGCGCAGACTCCGTTTTGCTGCTTTTAGCCGATCAACCCTGGCTCAATTCCGAGGTAATCAAACGATTTCTGGATCGGATGCACGGACAGACGGACATAATAATTTCTGCCAGATACGGTGGTATTCTCGGTTCCCCAATGATGTTCGGCTCGGATTGGTTCCCGCAGCTGAAAAATTTGGAGGGAGATCAAGGGGCCAGGAGCCTTGTGGCGAAAGAGAGTAACCGAGTCGAAGTGATCGATTGGTCCGAGGGTGCGATCGACTTGGACACTCCAGAAGATCTGGCCGGTTTGATGACGGGATTGGAGTCAATGCATCGCTCTTTGACCTGGAGCCGGAAGGGTGAATTCGGCGATGAGCGGTAGGTGATCGGAAACGTTCAGCATGCCCTCTCGCTGGACGGAGTATCCCTGAATAGTAACCGTTGGCGATGCAAAAAAGTAGTCGAGCGTCCTCACCGGGATCCGGGTTGCTCCTGATCGCTGGGTGAACGTGAAGCATCGATGCATCTGGGCTCCAGTTGCCTCCGCCACTTGGGGAACTCCGGCATAGCGCTCATAGATCGCGCCGATCTCGGATGGTTCACGATGGATTCCTCGCGTTTCGGGGCTCAAGCGAGCCGATTGACCGGGCGGCAGCAAGTTGAAGTCCCCGCCAAGAATCCATGGTCGGTTCCGCCGAGATAACCAGTTCAATCGTTCCAGCAATTTCTGAACCTGGCGTTCCATTACGTTGCTGCCTTTCGGGAAAGCTTCCAAGTGAGTGTTGAGCACCGTCAGGTATTCCCCATTGGGGAGAGGCACTTCCACCTCGAGGAGGGCGCGCTTCAGGTTGAAATCACTGACGATAGGATTTCGCGGGGTGCGGGGCAATTGATACCGCCGGGCTTTTCCCAGTCGATAGCGGGAAAAGATAACCAGTTTTGTTCCCGCAGGTCCGAGGATCTTCGGGTGCGGCACGAACTTCGATCTCCAATAGCAAGCCGCCACGTGATTTTGCAACCTTTCGGGAAAGGCGCTGCTCAACAGAGTCAACTCATCCAGATAGCAGGTCCGGCGCGCACCGCAGTCCACTTCCTGCAGCAGAACCAAATCGGGGTTGGAGCTTGCGATGAATGCTCCGATCTTCATGGCGGTTGATTCGATATCGCCGCGGGCTACCAGCGTGTCCGGACCTCCATCGTAAAAGAAATGGTAACCGGCTCCGGCCAGAAACTGCACGTTGAAGGTGACGACTCTCACTCGTTCACCGGGCAAGAGAAAGGGAGCCCTTCCAACATTGCGAGCCTCTATCGGTTCGACCGATTTGGGGTGATAATTGAGAAACCTCGAAAGGAGGTAAGCGCCGGCGACGGACCCGACAAGCCACGAGGCTGGCAAAAGCAACGGGTTCCGGGCGGTACCGGGCCAATTACTATCCGAGCGGTCATTCATTGACAGCGACTCCGGGTTGGCTCGAACAGGAAGCGGCAGAGGAGAAAGCCCCTGCTAGTTTATCGCCGATTAATCGGGCGTTGTATTTTTGGCTTTGGCTGAGAAGTCACCTCAGCGACCTTCGCATGTGGCATTTCGCCGGGCCCGGGCGTCACCGTCTCTACCTCGGCCCCGCGTTTTTTCGCCAGTTTGGCGGCAATCGTAAAACACATAGTTCTATAAGGATTAGAGCCGTCATCGACAAAGATTACCTTCTTGCCGCGAAGATCTTTTTTGCCTTTCAGCCTCTCACCGATGCCGAGGTTTTCCAGCATTGATACGGCATGTGTTTGCGCTCGCTTCCAGGACATAGCAACCGGGGAGGCAACATAGGAGGCAACGAGTGGATTGGCGAGGTAAAATTTTGCCGTTTACGGTGCTATCCATAAAGTGAACCTCTCTTTCCGCCATCGCCACCAAGCGTCTAATGGGGAGTTCCGGCAATTTGAAAATACTGATTGTTTTTTACGGCGGATCTCCACTCCAGAAGCCACGCGATGAGGAAAACGCTCACAATCTGGGCGAGAACCAGAACAATCGCGAGCGGTTTGTGACTCTTGCTCGGATCGATCACGCCAACGAGCAGAAGAGATAAACAAATTTGACTGCAAAATACCGGGAGCATATTCCGGCCGACGGCGCTCAGGGGTCGAAGTGGAATTTCCCAGCGCTGCAATGCTGGAAGCAACTTTGCGATCACCCATGTCGAGACGAAGAAATTCATCACTCGCAATGGACCAAGGTGCCACTTGTCCAAGATCCATAATTGTTTCCCAGGGTCGATCTGCATCGCGATCGTGTACCATCGAAGTCCGAGAAAGGCTATGGCTAGCATCAGGAGAATACTTTCAGCCCGCGCCGACAATTGAAGGACTGGGTTCTTTTCCTGAAGGCTCTTCCCGAAAACCAAGCCACCCACCCATAGCAACTGCCATGAAAGAAGATCGAATGGGCCAGGGTTGAGGAACGAAGCGTCCTTCATACTTGCCAGGAGCATCTCGCGAACCCGGAACTGGGAAACGACCCAGCAGCCAACACTGATAAATAGAACTTTTTTCCAACCCCAGCGGCTTGCTGCCCAGAATACGCACGGCGTTAGCAATGAGAAAAGGACATACATTGGCAGTATATCCATCAGGGGCGGTTGGAACACGAGGGCCGTTGCAGCTAACATCGCTGCTCCGGGATTCTTAAAATATTGATCGAGCAAATGCTGGATCCCGGGCAACTCCGCCAGAAAAACACCTCCTACGACAAACGTAAAGAGGAGAGTTACAAGGTGCGCCCGATAGATGCGGAAAGCTCTGGAGACGGTTGCAGCTCGAGCTGCCTGGAATCCGTGTTTTTCGGTTCGACGCTGAAAAAGTATACCGGCAAGAAACGCAGAAACGAACACAAATGCCTCTGCGGTAGAGAAAAAGCCGATCGGCTGATCCGTGAATACTCGAAGCGGGGAAGGGGAATGGTTGACTACCATCATGATCAGCAAAAGCCCCCGCAAGATATCCAGTTCAATCAATCGCTTCATCGGTACAAACAGTCTCCCGCTGCTCCAATTTCTTACCTCTTTTGTGTCGCCTTGATTTTCTAAGCTCTAAACGTCACAACGTTATCAGCTAGACGCACCAGGGCAGCTTTGGTTTCAAATGCCTCATGGCGTGTCGTGCACGATCGGCGGGAGGAGCCGTCGCCAAAAATCCCTGAGACCTTAACCCTAAATGGCTCGATATACAGAAAATTTTGCGTTTCACCCGGCAGCTCAGCAAGAAAGATCACGGTCTACTGAGATCTTGTGGCCTTGGATTTGGGGCAATCCTGGGACAAAAATCCCCAGACCTCTTTGCGCAGGATCTGATAGCCCGCTGGACTCAGATGAATTTGGTCGCTCACGAAAAGAGACTGGATCGGTTTGCGATCCTGTCCCAGCATATCGGAACAAACGTCGATGTATTCTGTCTCGGGCTGGGTTTTAAGAAAATCGTCCACCAGCCGATTAAATTTCAGAATGTTCTCCAGAAACATCAGGCGCGCTGGACTTGGCTTTACTGAAACGAACGCAATCGGTACGGAAGGGGAATAAGTCCGGAAGATGGCAAACAATTGTTTGAAGGATTGGAAAACTTTTTCCGGAGGCGTTCCGATGGCGAGATCGTTGTCGCCCGCGTATATGACAATAGCCGATGGCCTTCGCGGGATGACGAGTCTGTAGGCATATCGAACGCAATCAGTCAACCGGGACCCGCCGAATCCACAATTCAGCACGGCATATCCAGAAAAATCTTGCTGGAGCGATTTCCAAAGCCGGATCGAAGAACTGCCATAAAAAACGATCGGGCTGGCAGAAATGGGGGACTGCGACAGTTTTGCCTCGAGGGCGGTGACCTCTGTCTCACACGGATTGACCGGCAATACGGGAGACGAGGCAACGGTGGGTCCTGGCTCGGGCGGAGCAACGCTTTGGCAAGGCGCTTCCTGTAAACCAGAAAGTGCGCTTAAAAAACCGAGTACGAAAAATCGCCGCCTTAAATGGTGTTCAAAAAACCCCGGGCCCATTGCGCGGTAAAGCCTATTCATTCAATTCTTTCAACAAAGTTGCCGCGGCTCGTTCTCCTTCCTGTTCGAAGCACGGCCAATACTGGCCATTGTCCAAAGATCCCTGTAATAACCCGAGGAGCTTTGGCGTCCAGCCGAATCTTTGAAACTTCTTCCGCAGACTCCGGCCCAGACAATTAAATTCCTATTTTACTGATCAAGAGGGGACCCGCAAGTGCGCATGCTCTGCCGTTCTCAATTCTTGCTAGGAAGCGGAGACTGCCTTACAAGGCTAGTGAGATCATGAACCTTTTTCAAACTGTCCTTCAATCGATTGAGAATCCAGAACATGTGGGCACCCAACAGGATCTGCACGGCCTGCTCAATCTCGCCCAATTTCTCCCGGGCGTCCAGGGAGCGCAACAGCACATGCAGCCCATTCTCGGCGTGCTTGGATCGCATCTCCAGGACGCCCTCAATGAGCAGCGGCAAAATAACGGTCAGGCCGCCGTTCAACAGACCGTCTCAAATCTTTCGCAGCCGAGTGTTACCGTTCAGGAAGTTGTCAATCTGTTTGGGCAGGAACGGTTTAATGGCTTGCTCGCCGAGATCTCGAAGCGCACCGGTTTGGATTCGCAGCTGATCCTGGGATCTTTGCCGGCTTTAATTCCAGTGGTGATGAAATTACTCGCTACGGGAACGCATCAGACAAATCCTCAGGCTGAGAATCCGGTCCTGAGCAATTTTCTCGATTCAAATCAGAATGGGGGCGCGTTGCTGACCGAAGCCTTTCAGCTCGCTTCCCAGTTCTTGCGCCGGTGAGATCGTCCCCGATGGGAGTTTCAGTGCCGGTGAGACTAAAAGCAACTCAGCGATGTTCAGCGCCCGAACTTACATGTGGCGTTCGGTTCAGATCCGGAAGGAAGGCCGTCAACAAGCCGATTAGCGGAAGAAACGAACAAACAAGGAACACGAAATTGATGCTCGTCTGATCGGCAAGCCGTCCCAGCACGGCCGAACCTACGCCTGCCATGCCAAACGCAAAACCGAAAAAGAGGCCGGCAATCATTCCCACTTTTCCGGGAACCAACTCCTGGGCATAGACCAGGATCGCCGAAAAAGCGGATGCTAAAATCAGACCGATGACCACGGTGAGCGCACCAGTCCAAAAAAGGTTGGCATATGGCAACACCACGGTAAAAGGTGCGACGCCAAGGATAGAACCCCAGATTACGTATTTGCGTCCAAATCGATCGCCGAGATGACCGCCGATGATGGTACCGGCGGCCACTGAAAAGAGGAAAAGAAACAGGTGCAGCTGCGCTTCCTGCACAGTCAAGTGAAATTTTGCGATGAGATAGAACGTAAAGTAATCCTTCATACTCGAGAGATAGAAAAATTTCGAGAACATGAGCGCAATCAGCACCGCAAGAGCCCAAGCTACTCTCTTCCGCGACATAACTGGATGGCTTCCCCGAGCTTTGTGGGCTGCAGCCTTGAGCCGGAAGAGATTGCGTTTATACCAATGGCCGACACTCGACAGCACAACGATCGCAACCAGGGCAACGACGGAAAACCATCCCACGCTATATCGTCCCCTCGGCACAATGATCATCGCGGCCAATAGCGGTCCCAAAGAAGTTCCTGCATTGCCGCCCACCTGGAAAATGGATTGCGCAAATCCATGCCGTCCGCCAGAGGCCATTCGAGCCAGTCTAGAGGCCTCAGGATGGAAAATGGAGGATCCCATGCCCACCAGAGCCGCCGAGCAGAGAATCATCGGGAAGTTGCCGGCCCTCGACAGCAGCAACAGGCCGACCAGTGTGAACCCCATCCCGATCGCCAAGCAGTACGGTTGAGGCCGATGATCCGCGTAGAGTCCGACGAAAGGCTGGAGCAAGGAAGCGGTGAGTTGAAACGTTAGCGTGATCAGACCTACCTGAGTAAAGCTAAGGTGAAAGGATTCCTTCAAAAGCGGGTAAATCGCTGGTATGACCGACTGGATCGTGTCATTGAGCAGATGCGAGATACTGATCGCAATGAGAACAGCGAAGACAGTGTTCTCTGCAATTTCTTCCTTCCGCGTCAGTTCGGTCACTCCATTTTGCATTTGCATTCATTCCGTAGGCTCCCAAGGCAGTTGTCACTGCCGGTGGGCAAAGATTGACGCGGCTCGCGAGCTTCGTCTTTTAAAAGGTCAATCGTCGTCGGAGAAGCCTGCCATCGAGATGCGCATTGGCTTCAACGCTTCCGCCCTAACTGCCACTGACACTGGCACCGACAACTTCTTCAGTCAATGGCCAGAAACTTATAAACCGTCGTTTGGGAGTACGTCTCTCCGCTGGAGAGTTGCGTGCTGGGAAAATGCGGCTGATTTGGCGAATCCGGGTAATGCTGGGCCTCCAACGTAAAGGCTCCCCAGTGGGCGTACGTCAGTCCTTGTTTGCCTTTCAGCGTTCCGGTTAGGAAGTTGCTGGAGTAGAATTGGACTCCTGGCTCGGTAGTGTACATTTCGATGGTTCGACCGGATTCCGGATCCCTGACGCGCACCGCCAACGCGTCTAAGTCGCCGGGATGATTCAGTAACCAGTTGAAATCATAACCACCCTGTTCAGGCTCCGCGTATTTGAGCTGCGGGTCATTGGCCTGAATATTCGCGCCAATTGCTGTCGGGGCAGTGAAATTCAGCGGCGTACCTCTCACCTCCCGCAATTCGCCTGTCGGTATGAGCGACGAATTGACGGGAGTAAACCTGTCGGCGTTTATCTCCGCCACCTGTTCGAGCACGGTGCCACTTCCCGCGCCTGCCAGGTTGAAATACGCGTGATTAGTCAGATTAACCACTGTCTCCCTGTCCGTCATCCCGGAATAATCAATTTGCAGCCGGTTGTCATCGTGAAGAGTGTAGCGAACTGTCACTCTCAGGTTCCCGGGAAAACCCATTTCGCCAT
>JAFAQT010000121.1 GCA_019246215.1 Verrucomicrobiota bacterium | reverse complement strand
ACCGACGCGCCGGGCCACATCGCAAAGCTCTCGGTCAGCAGGATCTTGGCATTTTCTTCTGGCGCCAACAGTTCAAACAGGATCCGCTTTTCGGTATGGTCCGGGCAAGCAGGATAACCCGCGGCCGGTCGGATGCCTCGGTAAGCTTCCCGGAGTAAATCCTCTTTGGAAAGATGCTCCTCTTTCCCGTATCCCCATTCCGAGCGGACGCGTTCGTGAAGATACTCGGCGAACGCTTCTGCAAGCCGGTCCGCCAGCGCCTTTGCCATAATGCCGTTATAGTCGTCATGATCGAGCTCAAATTGTTTCGCCAATTCGTCTGCGCCGTGCCCGCCGGTCACCGCAAAAGCTCCGAGATAATCCGCGCGGCCAGATTCCCGGGGAGCGATGTAGTCCGCCAGCGAATGGTTATACTGACCGGACGGTTTGGCCATTTGCTGGCGCAGCATGTGAAAAGTCGTCAACACCTCCTGACGCGATTCGTCGGTATACAAATCAATGTCGTCGCCGACGCTGTTAGCCGGCCAGAATCCGTATACCCCCTTCGCGACAAACAACTTCCCTTCGACGATATCCTGAAGCAGTTTCTGGGCGTCCTCGAACAGTTGACGCGCCAGTTCGCCGATTTCCGGATGATCAAGAATTTTCGGGAAACGCCCCCGCAATTCCCATACATGGAAGAAGGGCGACCAATCGATATAAGGAACTAGTTCGTGCAGCGATTGCGTCGAGATCACTCGCCGTCCAAGGAATTCGGGCACATCAATCCGCGTGGTGGCCCAATCGATGGGCGTCTTGCGTTCGCGCGCCTCTCTGATGGAAATCATCTTTTTGTCCAGGTTTCTCTTGCCGTAATCTTCACGCAAACGCTGCTGAGTATCCCTGTTTTCGCCGAGAAATCCGGGTTTCTGATCGTCGCTGATCAACGCACTGACCACACCCACTGCCCGCGAAGCGTCGAGTACATGGACAGTGGGCCCCCTATAATGAGGGGCGATCTTCACCGCCGTGTGCGCTCGGCTCGTAGTGGCTCCTCCGATCAACAACGGCAGATCAAAATCGAGTCGCTCCATCTCCTGAGCCATGTGAACCATTTCGTCAAGCGAAGGGGTTATCAGGCCGCTGAGCCCAATGATGTCGACTGATTCAGCCCTTGCAGTTTCCAGAATCTTCTCGGCCGGAACCATCACCCCCAGATCAATCACCTCATAATTGTTACAAGCAAGAACGACTCCCACGATGTTTTTCCCGATATCATGAACATCGCCTTTTACCGTCGCCATGAGGATTTTGCCCTGAGCCTTCGGGTTAACCTGGGATGCGCGTTCCGCCTCCATGTACGGGATGAGAAGCGCCACAGACTTTTTCATCACCCGTGCGCTTTTAACCACTTGAGGCAAAAACATTTTGCCGGCTCCAAACAAATCACCGACCACGCTCATCCCGGACATCAGAGGACCTTCAATTACCGCCAAGGGTCGGTGGTACTTGAGCCGAGCTTCTTCAGTGTCCTGTTCGATGAAATCGACAATACCTTTAACGAGTGCATGCGACAATCGCTCCTCAACCGGAGCTGCTCGCCAGGCCTCGTCTTTCACTTCAACCTTGGCGGAAGATTTGACTTTCTCTGCAAAGTCCACAAGCCGTTCAGTCGCGTCGGGGCGTCGGTTGAGAAGCACGTCCTCCACCAACTCGAGCAGGTCTTTCGGGATTTCTTCGTAAACGGTCAACTGACCGGCATTAATTATCCCCATGTCCAGGCCTGCGTTAATCGCATGATAGAGGAACGCAGAATGCATTGCCTCCCGGACAACATTGTTTCCTCGGAATGAGAACGAAATATTGCTAACCCCGCCACTGATGCGCGCGTAGGGCAAGTTTTCCTTTATCCAACGCACAGCCGCGATAAAGTCCACCGCGTAGTTGCTGTGTTCCTCCATACCCGTTGCGACGGTAAGAATATTCGGATCAAAAACGATGTCCTCCGGGGGAAATCCCACGTCTTGGGTTAAAATTCGGTAAGCCCGCGCACAGATCTCTTTTCTTCGAGCAAGAGTATCTGCCTGGCCTTGCTCGTCAAAGGCCATGACAATAACAGCCGCACCATAGCGACGAACAAGGCGGGCATGATTCTTGAATTTTTCTTCTCCCTCTTTCAGGCTGATGGAATTGACGATTCCTTTGCCCTGAACGCATTGGAGACCAGCCTCCAGCACACTCCAACGAGAGCTATCGATCATTACCGGGACCCGGGATATGTCAGGTTCCGCGGCGATCAAATTAAGGAACTTCACCATCGCCGCCTGAGAATCGATCATTCCCTCGTCCATGTTGATATCGATCAGGTTCGCTCCCCCCTGGACTTGTTGGCGAGCCACGGCGAGCGCTCCGTCGAAATCTCCGGCCAAGATCAGTTTCGAAAATTTAGGCGATCCGGTGATGTTTGTCCGTTCCCCGATCACCGTGAAGCCCAACCCCAGCTTATAGGGTTCAAGGCCGCTGAACTGCGTCGTCCGAGGGAATTCAGGCACCTTGCGTGGGGGTAGATTCCTCACGGCTTCTGCGAGCGCCGCAATGTGTGCCGGAGTCGTCCCGCAACAACCGCCAACGATATTGAGCCATCCAAGTTCGGCCCACTCCCGAAGTTGAGGCGCAAGCGACTCCGGGGTTTCGGGAAAACCAGTTGCAGATAAAGGATCCGGCAAACCGGCATTTGGATAGCAAGAAACATAGATCGGCGCGAGGCGCGCTAGTTCCTCGATATACGGTCGCAATTCCTTCGGACCAAGAGCGCAATTGAGCCCGACACTAAGCAGCGGGGCGTGAGAGATCGAGATCCAGAAAGCCTCAGTCGTTTGCCCGGTCAAGGTCCGTCCGCTGGCGTCCGTGATCGTACCTGACGCCATCACTGGCACGCGATATCCCAGCTCTTCAAAATGCTCCTCAATGGCGTACAAAGCTGCCTTCAGGTTCAGCGTGTCGAACGTCGTCTCCACGAGCAGCACATCCACTCCCCCTTCAAGGAGCGCCGCAACCTGCTCCCGGTAAGCGTTCCTGACTTGTTCCCAGGTGACCTCCCGTTTTCCAGGATCATTCACGTCGCGCGAGATCGATAGGGTCCGGCTTAGTGGACCAATCGACCCGGCGACATAACGTTTCCGAGTTGGGTCCCCGGTCATTACATGGGCGACCGCCTCCCTGGCCAACTGCGCGGCCGCGCGGTTGATCTCAGGGACATATTGTTGTAACCCAAAGTCTTCCTGGGAAATCCTTGTCGCGTTGAAAGTGTTCGTCTCGACGATGTCGGCACCTGCTTCAAGGTATTGGAGGTGAATCTCTCTGATGATCTCTGGTCGCGTCAGGCACAGAATATCGTTGTTGTTTTTCAAAGGGGTGGCATGACTGGAGAACAAGGATCCCCGATAATCTTCCTCCTGAAGTTTGACCTGCTGAATCATGGTTCCCATCGCTCCATCCAGGATGAGAATCCGCTGTTCTAAAGCTTCAACGATGTCGAATGAAGCGGCTTTTTGGAGTTGGCTGACCATAGGCAATCGGAGTCGAAAACTACCACCAGGGGTGGGTAGCCGCAAATGATAGATTGACCTATCGTGATAGGTCAATGGGTCAAATCCGGCCTCCGCATTCTACGGTTCGTGAAGTTATCCTCCTCCACTACGCGTAGATATCCGCAGCCACCGCTAGAACAAATACCAGGCTCACGAAGGCGTTGCTCAGAAAAAAAGCCTTGTTGATGCCCGCAATGTCCAGTTGTGCCGCTGCGCGATGTTCGTAAATCAAAGCGCCTAGAACCAGGACGAGCGCCGCATGATAAATCGGGCCTAGACCACTCACCAGACCGAAAAGTATCAGACAAACGAATAGGATTCCGTGCATGGCTTGGGCCAATCGCAGACTGCCCGCGATACCAAACCTTACGACCATTGAACCCAAACCCTTGCGCTTGTCGAAATCGTAATCCTGAATTGCGTAAATCAGGTCAAATCCGACCAGCCAAAACATCACCCCGAGGGCCAACACCAGAGGAGGAAACGCGAATTGACCTCTGACCGCGAGCCAGGCGCCCACCGGTGAAACTGCCAGAGCCAGCCCCAAAAAAAATTGGGTGAACGACGTAAAACGCTTTGTCAACGAGTAAAAGAATATGATCGCCAGCGCCACCGGCGAGAGTGCAAAACAGAGCGGGTTGATCAGCCAGCTGACCACCACAAATGCAGCGGCTGGGACAACCACCAGCGACCAGCCCACTCGTTTGGAAACCAGCTTGTGCCGCCCGGCGGTGCGCGGGTTTTCTTTATCAATCTCCCAGTCTGCCACTCGGTTGAATGCCATGGCTGCTGTCCTGGCGAAAACCATGGCGAGAAGAATAAGCAGCACGATCTTGACGCTCGGAAACCCACGTGCTGCGACAATCATCGACCCTGCTGCAAATGGCAGCGCAAAAACAGTGTGGGAAAACCGAATGAATTTCAGGATCCGCTGGATATACTCGAACACCGTTGCGACAAACGAATAGCCGAATGCCGTTGGTTGCAACATGTAACCAAAGTGTCCGGTTTCTCCGCTTTCCCTGTAAATCTAATGCGCTCTTTTTCCTGGCCTCAATGCTGTTCACTCAAGGATCTGATCGTGGCGGCAACGATCGGCGAGCAGTGTAACATCGGCTTCCAACCTGTGACGAAAGATTACTGCGCAAGGAGCTGTGAATCGTAAACAACGTTGGAGTCGCTCAAAGCCGTCGATGGCGTCGGGGACACAGGCTGGAAGCCTACCCTTCATTGCTCCATGGCCACGCCGACCTGACCGGGCGCTTTCAGGACCTTGGGTGAACAACATTCTCCCTTCCCGGACACCGTTGTTGCCATTTCTAATCCAATCTTTTTTTCCGAGATTTCATAGCGCTGACTATTTTCGGGCTCCCCATTCCATTTGTTGGCTCACCATCTTTTCTCCCTTGAATACAAAGAAACCACGAAAAGATTCTCCCTCGAGCGCCTGCCGAAGCCACAGTTCATCATCCTCCCACATTTCGCCGAATGGTAGTTGACGGATATCAAACCAGTGCGGCACGGCCTCCTCCGTTTCGATCGGAGTACCCTCGAAGCGGGAAGCGACAAACACGGTGCAGAAAAGGCTGTACCCGTCCAGGAACTGGAAATGGAGTTCGCCACGCTTAACCGGATCGATGAGCGTGATCCCTAGTTCTTCCTGAGCCTCACGCAGGATACCTGACAAAGGCAACTCACCGCGCTCAAGTCTTCCACCTACTCCGTTTATTTTTCCGGCTCCTAACCCGCGTTTTTTTCGGATCAACAGGATCCGATCATCGGCTCGGACGAAACACAAGGTCGCCAAATCTCTCGGTTGCCACGAAGCCCAATCCATCATTCAGCTAACGCGGTGTTCACCTGACGGAATGTTCACAGCATATCTTCGGTTACTGCACGCACCCCTTCTTTTGCAGGTACAGCTGGGCGGAAAGTTCTATAGGTCAGACGCGCGCCGCTGGTGTAAGTGGTATAACTCCAGGCCCATTGGAGAAAGATAAGGATCCGATTCCGGAGCTCGACAATAAAAAGCAAGTGGATGAACAGCCAGCAGAGCCAAGCCAGAAATCCGCTTAACTTGATTATTTTCAGGTCGGCAATCGCTTTGTTGCGTCCAATCGTAGCCATCGTTCCTTTGTCCCAGTACCTGAACATTCTCGTCGGACTCCCAAGGACTTGAGCAAGAATATTGCGAGCCGCGTGTTCTCCGGACTGCATCGCTAACGGGGCAACTCCCGGAAGAGGTTTACCGTCTTGGAGCGGAAAATTGGCCACATCGCCGATGGCGAAAAGCTCCGGATGACCCGGTACACTGAGGTCTTTATTGACAATTATCCGGCCTTGCCGATCGATTTCCCCCAGTTGTTTCGCCAATGGGGACGCGGTGTTCCCCGCCGCCCAGACTACTGTACGAGCACGGATAAATTCCTTCTCGAGTTGAACACCGTCGGGAGTGACACCGACTACTTCAGTGCGGAGTCTCACCTCAATGTCCAGCTTCTCAAGCTGCTTGCGAGCTGATACGCCAAGGCTGTCAGCGAACGTTGGCAAGACCTTCGGGGCAGCATCGAGCAAGAGGATTCGCGCCCGCTGAGTCTGAATCCTCCGAAAATCGTGCACAATCGTGCGCTTGGCGAGCTCCGAAATTGACCCGGCCATTTCAACTCCAGTAGGACCGGCGCCGATGATCACGAAAGTCATCGCCGCTTTTCTAATTTCTGGGTCTCCGGTGCTTTCGGCGATCTCGAACGAATCCAGGATGCGGCGACGTAGTTCTAAGGCGTCCGAAAGATTCTTTAGACCGGGCGCAAATGCCTCCCACTGATCGTTCCCAAAATAGGAGTGGCGCGCACCTGCAGCAAGAATCAAGTATTGAAATGGGTATTGCAAGGCGTGGGTGTGCACCAATTTGGCTTTCATGTCGATGGACTCAACCTGACCCATCACCACCCGGATATTTTTCGCATCCCTCAAGATGGCTCGGATCGGTTGCGCAATGTCCGCCGGCGAGAGCATTGCCGTCGCGACCTGATATAACAGCGGCTGAAATAAGTGGTGATTCGTGCGATCGATCAACGTAACGTCAACCGGCTGGTTGGCCAGTTTCCGGGCGGCATGCAGCCCGCCGAAGCCGCCGCCAATGATTACGACTTTCGGATTGGCACTCGTAGCCTTTGCGGAGGTTTCCATATCCCTGAGCTTTGTGCTGACCGTCTTCCAGTCGGCCTCTTACAAACTGAACGCGTGAAATATTTCCCAGATTACCCTTGCGGCCCTAAATAGGAAAAACTTATGTTCGACTCGCCCCTCCTTTTCAACTCGCCCACTGCTTTTTGCTATGGCTATTACCACTCGCGACGTCGAAACACCTGACACACTGGCTCGCACTGCTAGATCTCTGAAGACAATCAGTGATTCCGAATTGCTGGGTGAAAAACTGATTCTCAATATGGGGCCTTCTCATCCGGCTACCCATGGCGTTCTTCGTATTGTGCTCGAGCTGGATGGCGAACTCATCGTCTCGGCTGATCCAGATGTCGGTTACCTGCACCGGGGCGACGAAAAAATCGCGGAAAACATGCAGTATAACCAGTTCATTCCTTACACCGATCGCCTGGATTATCTTGCCCCTCTGGCGAATAATGTCGCCTACGCTCTCGCCGTCGAAAAACTAATGGGCTGGGAATTGCCCCCGCGCGGGAAAGCAATCCGAGTGATCTGCTGCGAAATTGCGCGTATTTCAGCCCATCTTCTGGGCCTCGGGGCTTTCGCGATGGATGTCGGGGCAATGACAGTTTTTCTTTATACGTTCACTGAGCGAGAAAAACTTTATGATTTGATCGAGCTCCTGACCGGGGCTCGTTTCACTACTTCTTACACGCGTGTAGGCGGGATGACACGCGATCTTCCGGGCGGATTTATTCCCGCATTAAAAGCGTTTCTAGATCAATTCATCCCGCAGCTGAACGAGGTCGATAACCTCCTGACGCGAA
Organism: Verrucomicrobiota bacterium; assembly: GCA_019246215.1. Classification (GTDB taxonomy): domain Bacteria; phylum Verrucomicrobiota; class Verrucomicrobiia; order Chthoniobacterales; family JAFAMB01; genus JAFAMB01. The sequence continues at coordinate 8,408 of JAFAQT010000121.1, read as the reverse complement.
ACCGTATCTGGGTCGACCGAACCAGAGATCTTGGCGTGATCTCCAGGGAAGACGCAATTGCCTATGGCCTGACCGGTCCAAATATCCGGGCAAGCGGAATTGACTACGATGTTCGAAAAGCGCGGCCCTACCTTGATTACGAGAAGTACGATTTTGATATCCCGCTCGGCTCGGCCGGGGACGCCTACGACCGTTATCTTGTCCGTTTCGAAGAAATGCGTCAAAGCGTGCGTATCCTGCGTCAAGTGATCGAGAGATTACCCTCGGGACCCATAACGGTGCAGGACCCGAAAAATTTAGCTCCGGAAAAACCCAAGGTTCTGATGAAAATGGAGGAATTGATTCACCATTTTATCATTCACACCGAAGGAGTGGATGCTCCTCCTGGTGAAGTTTACTTCGGCGCGGAAAATCCGAAGGGCGAGCTTGGGTTTTACATCAACAGCCGGGGGGGCGGTGTCCCTCATCGGTTAAAGATTCGGGCTCCATCGTTCGTGAATCTGAGCATTCTGCCGAAGATTATCCCCGGCCATATGATGAGCGACGTGGTCGCGATTCTCGGCAGCTTGGATTTCGTGATGGGTGAGTCCGACCGATAAGAGATGCGTTGGTACGAGCTTTTTCCGTTGCTAGTCGCAGTTCACATCCTGACCGGCTGCCACAGAGAGTTCGGGAACCGAAACTTAGCGCAAGTAAGGCCTAATATGACCCAGAAAGAGGTCGAGTCGATCTTGGGTAACCCGGAGAGGACAGAGAAGGTTGAGCTGGAACTGGAAACGCAGAAGAAGACGATGGCCATCACCCGCTACTTTTACAATCATGACGGCCAGACGGTGGTCCTTCACTTCCAGAATGGGCGTCTGGTCAATGAACCTGATAAACTGAAAGAGCAATGAAGATGGAAATGCCGGCTGAACTTCAAAGCAGGATTGATAAGGTGATCACGGAGTATCCGGTCTCCAAGCGCAGCGCCGCGTTGCCATTACTGCACCTCGTACAGGAACATTTCGGCTATATCGAAGACGAAGCGATCAGTTGGATCGCCGCAAAATTGGAACTCGAGCCGATTAACGTTCTGGAGCTGGTGACTTTCTATCCCATGTTTCGCCGGGAACCGGCGGGCAAACATCACATCCGTGTTTGCCGTACTCTTTCGTGTGCCATGGCGGGCGGCTACGAGCTTCTGGACACCTTCTGTAAACACGCCAATATCAGCCGCCAGGAAAACGGCCATGGTGCTCATCTACTTAAGAGCCAGGACGGCAAATACAGCATCGAGTTCGTCGAATGCCTGGCCAGTTGCGGCTTCGGGCCGGTGTGCATGATCAATGACGATTTTTACGAATCGGTTGCCCAGGATGAAGTTCCACAATTACTCGGAAAATATCAGTGACCATGGCTTCGACTACTCGCACTGCACACCCGCGCGAAAAGCGGGTCATCTTCAAGAATATTGATCGTCCAGGGTGGACGAATGATATCGGTTGCTACCTGCAGGACGGCGGCTATGAAGATTTGAAAAAGGCAATCGCGATGAATCCTCAGGACATCGTGACCGAGGTCAAGACTTCCGCCTTACGTGGCAGAGGCGGCGCAGGCTTTCTCTGCGGAGTGAAATGGGGCTTTATCAAGCCGGGCGGATCCAAACCGGTTTACCTCATATGCAACGCCGATGAATCGGAACCGGGCACGTTCAAAGACCGGTACATCATTCATCAAGATCCCCATCAGTTGTTGGAGGGAATGATAATTTCCTGTTTCGCGGTCAACGCTCGGCTCGCCTACATTTACATACGGGGCGAATTTCCTGAAGGCGCGAAAATTCTGGAACGAGCTCTCGCCGAAGCGCGGGAACACGGATTTCTGGGCAAAAATATTCTCGGCTCGGGATTCGATCTGGAGATTTATGTTTTTCGCGGGGCTGGAGCCTACATTTGTGGCGAGGAGACTGGTCTGATTGAATCGATGGAAGGAAAGCGCCCGTACCCGCGCATCAAGCCACCTTATTTTCCCGCGGTGCTCGGTTTGTATTTGTGCCCGACCATTGTCAACAACGTGGAAACACTCTGCAACGTGAAATACATCGTGCGAATGGGTGGCGCAGAGTACGCCAAGGTCGGCACTCGCGTGCTCTGTGTGAGCGGAGATGTCCAAAGGCCATGCTACTGCGAGTTCGAGGTAGGCGGGATCACAATGGGTGAATTGATCTACGATATATGCGGCGGCCTTAAGCCCGGACGAACACTCAAAGCGGTCATTCCGGGAGGCAGTTCTGCCAAGGTGATGAGCGCTAAGGACCGCTACAAAATCAAAACAAAGCAGCCGGATGGCACGATCAGAGAGAACGAAATGGGCCTGGAGGATGTACCGATCGATTTCGAAACCTTGGCCGCCGCAGGCTCGATGGCAGGATCCGGAGGCGTCATCGTGATGGATGACACCCGGGACATGGTTTGGGCTTTGAACAACATCAACGAGTTCTACGCTCATGAGAGCTGCGGCCAATGCACACCCTGCCGCGAAGGTTCGCTCTGGATGAAGAAAATTACTGCCCGCATGCTTCATGGCGGTGGCGTCCCAGAAGACAGCGACACGCTGAAAAGGGTCGCAGACAACATTGCAGGACGGACGATCTGTGCGTTCGGGGAAGCCTGCGCGTGGCCTACGCAAAGCTTTCTCGACAAATTTCCGGAGGAGTTCGTTGCGACGGCAAAAAGAATGGGAAATGGAAACGGATCTACTAATCACTGACGATTCACGATGAGCGCACCATCCGAACTACTCAACGTCCAGATCGACGGCATCTGGCATCAGTTCCAAAAGGGCACGCGGGTCATTGAGGCGTGCGCTCAAGCAGGAAAGTTTGTTCCTCACTATTGTTATCACCCAAAGCTTAGCTCACCGGGTAATTGCCGCATGTGCCTCATCGAAATAGGCATGCCTAAGCTCGGTCCTGATCGCAAACCCGAAACCGGCACAGATGGCAAACCGTTGATCAATTGGATACCGCGTCCACAGATTTCCTGTGCGCAAGACATCTCAGAGGGTATGGGCATTCGTACCGAGTCACCCATGGTCAAGGAATGCCGAAACGGGGTGATGGAGTTTCTTCTGATCAATCATCCACTGGATTGCCCGATTTGCGATCAGGCAGGCGAGTGCCAACTTCAGGAATACAGTGTCGAGTTTGGAACCGCGGGCTCCCGTTTTTTGGAGGAAAAAGTCAAAAAACCGAAACGCGTCGAAATTGGTCCTCGAGTGACACTCGACGATGAGCGGTGTATTCTCTGCTCCCGCTGCATACGTTTCATGAAGGAGGTCGCCCACGACGACGTTTTAGGGTTCGTCAGCCGCGGGAGCCATACCTACCTGACCGCACACCCTGACAGATTGCTCGACAGCAATTATTCATTGAACACGGTCGACATTTGTCCAGTGGGAGCCCTGACCAGCAGCGACTTTCGATTCAAAATGCGAGTCTGGTTTCTAAAGGAAACCAAGAGCATCTGTACAAGCTGTGCGACCGGTTGCAACACCATCATCGGCACTCGACAGAACCAAGTCTTCCGGCAAACACCCAGGGAAAATGATGCGGTGAATTCCGCGTGGATGTGCGATTACGGCCGTTTGAATTATCACTATGTCAATTCCACAGACCGCCTCCAAACTCCGCAGATCAGGGAAGGTCAGGAATTAGTCAACACTACCTGGAACAGCGCCCTGGTGAAGGCAGGAGAAGAGTTGAAGCAATTTTCAAAGGACGGAATCGCCGTGGTTGCTTCCGCAAAGATGACGAACGAAGAGCTGTGGCTGACGAAAAACTTGACCGAATTGGTTGGCACGTCCCATTGCGATATCATTCCTCGAAGTGGGGCAGCCGATGACATCTTGATGAGTGCCGACCGGAATCCAAACACCCTGGGGGCCCAGCTGATCGGGTTAACAGGCGAAAAACCTGGCCTCCGCTTAAAGGACATTGCCGAAGGGGTGAGATCAGGCACCATCAAGGCGGTGCTGGCTTTAGGCGAAGACCTAACTCAAATTGGACTCCAGGCGGACGAGCTGAAGAAATTGGCGTCATTGATTGTGCTCGATATTCTGCCGACCGAGACCACTCGCAGCGCTACCGTTTTGCTCCCCTCCTCCGCCTTCTGTGAAAAACGCGGCTCGATGATCAATATCAAGGGGCGACTGCAGCGTCTGCATCGAGCGACGCAACCGCCTGGAGCAGCGCGCGACGATTGGGAAATTGTTCGTGACCTGATACAGAAGTTGACTGGCTCGAACGGGATCTATCTGATCGAGGACGTTTTCAAACAAATGACAGACTCCATTCCCGATATGAATGGGCTCTCGCTGAGCAGGATAGGCGACAAAGGGGTTCAGCTTGTGGAAGAGACTGAGGAGGCGCCCGCTGCCATATGACCCAGGTTCTGCTATTCGCTCTGATTTCACTGATCAAGACCCTCGGATTGATCTTCCTGATCATCCTTCCCATGGTTTCGTACACGGTCTACGCCGAGCGGCGCGTGAGCGCAATGATTCAGGATCGGCTCGGCCCGAACCGGGTTGGCATCCCCCTGACTCTGTTTGGCTTGCAGAAGGACATTCCGTTTTTCGGCCTCGTCCAGCCCGTAGCAGACGCCGTAAAACTGCTGTTGAAGGAGGACTTTACGCCCAATCATGTAAACAAGTTTTATTATTGGTTGGCGCCCGCTTGCGCGATGGCCCCCTCCATGATGGCTCTTGCTGTCATTCCTTTCGGCAGCCAACTGTGGGGCGAACCAATGGTCGTGGCGAACGTGAACATCGGTGTACTTTGGGTCTTTGCTGTTTCTTCTCTTGGCGTCTACGGCATCGTATTGGCCGGCTGGTCCTCCAACTCGAAGTATCCGTTCCTGGGTGGAATCCGGTCCACTTCCCAAATGATTTCTTATGAGCTTTCGCTGGCCCTCTCGGTCATCCCGATTTTCATGATTTGCGGAACGCTTAACTTATCGGAAATCGTGAGGTACCAAACCGTGCACGGGTGGCTGATTTCTCCGATCTGGATCAAGGGTATCAGCCTTTTTCCCCTGAGCATAAATGGTCAGGAGATCATCCATTCGTTCCACATCTTGAAAATCATTCTCTGGATTCCGCTTTTTATTTCCTTCATTGTTTTCACTATCTCCATGTTCGCCGAAACGAATCGTTTGCCGTTTGATTTACCGGAAGCAGAGACTGAACTGGTTGGCGGGTACCACACGGAGTATTCATCGATGAAGTTTGCCCTCTTTTTTCTCGGCGAATATGCAGCAATGATTGTCGGCTCGGCGGTCATCGTGACCCTGTTCTTTGGGGCGTGGCACGTCCCCTTCCTGCCGACGGCGATTGATGATCCTTACACATTCTGGGGAGTCATCCTCGGACTCATTCACATTGCGGCATTCTTCGTCAAAGTGGCTCTGCTTCTTTTGCTTTTTATCTGGGTCCGCTGGACGTTGCCGCGTTTCCGATACGATCAACTGATGAGGCTCGGCTGGTATTTTTTCATCGAGATCGCTTTGGTAAATGTTTTCATTGTCGCAGTCATTCTGCCTTTCATGCGAGAATAGAGAGCTAAAGTCATGCCCTACACCGTTTCCCGCCCAAAACTCACCTTTTCAGAAAAGGCATACTTCCCCGCCATCTTTGCCGGACTTGGAATCACTCTGCGTCACTTCATTAATATTCTTTCGGGCAAGAAGAAGGTTACGATGCAATACCCGGAGGAAAAATGGGATCAGAATTTGCCCGCGCACTACCGGGGGGCCCCGACCCTAGTGAGGGATGAACATGGGCGCGAGCGATGCGTGGCCTGTCAGCTCTGCGAGTTCATCTGTCCGCCGCGCGCGATCACCATTCATCCTGGAGAAATCCCGATAGAGGACCGGTGGCGCAAGGTCGAGAAATTTCCGCAAGAATTCCAGATCGATATGATTCGCTGCATCTATTGCGGACTTTGCGAAGAGGTTTGCCCAGAACAAGCCATCTTCTTGCGCAAAGATTATGCAATCACCGGCCTGACAAGGCAGGAGATGGTACACGACAAGAAGAAACTTTACGAACTGGGCGGCGTAATGACCGGCCTCGTGCATAAGTGGAACGACAAGAAATAGCCGAAATGTCTCCGTTACTCTTCTGGATCTTCGTTGCGATTATGCTGTTTTTCGGCGGGATGGTGGTGCTCAACCGCAACCCGGTAGCCAGTGCTTTGAGTCTGGTTCTTTCCTTTCTGGCATTGGCCGCACTTTACGTATCGCTAGACGCCTATTTTCTTGGGGTAATTCAGGTCCTGGTCTACGCCGGGGCGGTGATGGTCCTTTTCCTTTTCATTATTATGCTGCTGGATCTCAGGGCGGAGAGCCGCCGCCGCGTGAATTTTCCGGCAGTATGCGGCGGATTCGTTGTCATATTGCTGTTCATCGCGGTTCTGTCAGACGTTAGTTTGCGATTTCAGGGGGGAAACGCCAAGTTTCAGGCGATCGCGCAAGGACCTCAAGGAGACGTCTGGCACGTGGGGATGGTCCTTTTCCAACAGTATAACATTCCGCTTCAGGTGGTCGGGACGCTGATCCTGGTGGCATCGATCGGCGTCGTAATCCTAAGCAAACGGGAGTTGAAATAGCTATGGTGACGCTCAATGATTATCTGATTGCCAGCGGCATCTTGTTTGCGATCGGGTTTGCCGGAGTCCTGCTCCGCCGAAATGTCATTATCATTTTCATGGCATTGGAGTTAATGCTCAACGCGGCAAATCTCTCCCTGATTGGATTCGCGAGATATAATGTGCACGACGGCTTGCCCGATTATAACGGACAGGTGCTGGCATTTTTCATCATTACCGTCGCTGCCGCAGAAGTAACCGTCGGACTGGCCATCATCGTCGCGTTGTTCCGGGCCAGACAAACTACCCATATCGAGGACATTAACACGCTGAAATTCTAATCGGATGAACTCGAGTCCTTGGATCATTCTTTTTGCCCCATTTGTATCCGTATTTGTCATTACTCTGATCACCGAGCGGTTCAAGAAGCTGAGCTCCTATATTTCCGTTGCGGCGGTCGCCATCTCATTTCTTTTCAGCTTGATAGTTTTTTTCGGTCCTGACGAATCGGGGAGCTTTAACTGGATCGATTTGGGGGTGTTCCAGGTTCAGATTGGTTATCTTATCAATGATTTAACCAAACTGATGCTCTTGGTGGTAAGCGGCGTCGGACTTTTGATCCACATTTATTCAATTGGCTACATGGCCGATGATCAGGGACGTTCGCGCTATTTCGGCGGGCTCTCGCTGTTCATGTTTTCGATGCTCGGGATCGTGCTGGCGAACAACTTCATCATGATGTTCATCTTCTGGGAGTTGGTGGGAGTCAGTTCATATCTCTTGATCGGTCATTGGTTCTCTCGCTCGGCGCCTCCAGACGCAGCTAATAAGGCTTTTCTGGCCAATCGCATTGGGGATTTTGGATTCATGCTTGGTATCCTTCTGGTCTGGTCGGCCTCTGGAACGGTTTCTTTTGCTGAGTTGAGTCAGCGTTGGTCGACCCTCGGTTTAGGTCCCGGGTTCATGACTATCGCCGCTCTACTCATTTTCTGCGGGGCGGTCGGAAAATCTGCGCAATTTCCCCTGCACGTCTGGCTACCGGACGCCATGGAAGGCCCCACTCCTGTCTCGGCGTTGATTCACGCCGCAACGATGGTTGCCGCAGGGGTCTTCATGCTGGCACGCACGTTCTTTTTGTTCCAAAATACCCCGATTGCGCTCGCCGTGGTTCTCTGGATCGGTTTGATTACCTCCTTACTCGCGGCGCTCATGGCGACGCAACAGGACGACATCAAGCGGGTTTTAGCTTATTCGACTCTTTCCCAGCTGGGGTTAATGATTGCCGCAATCGGCCTCATGGTTCCGCAAGCGGCCATGTTTCATCTCTTTACCCATGCCTCTTTTAAGGCGCTTTTATTCTTAGGTGCCGGCTCCGTTATCCATAGTCTGCATCATGAGCAAAACATCTGGCAGATGGGCGGACTGCGGGAAAAAATGCCGACCACGTTCTGGACATTTCTCATCGGCACCCTCGCATTGATCGCTTGCCCGCCGTTCGCAGGATTTTGGAGTAAAGACAGTATCCTGGCTTCCGCCGGTGGGAATACCCCTGCATTTCTCGCAATCGCAGCAGTCACCTTCCTGACCGCCTTTTACATGGCTAGATTGTTTGTTGTCGCTTTTCTTGGGGAGGCTCGTTCGGATCATGCCCGCCACGCCCATGAATCACCACCCGTAATGACTATCCCCCTCATCCTTTTAGCGATTCCAGCATGTATTGCAGGATTCCCCTTCGTCGCCTCACTATTCCTGAAGGTGCCCGAGCATGAAGGTTCGCCAC
>JAFAQT010000279.1 GCA_019246215.1 Verrucomicrobiota bacterium | reverse complement strand
GTGCTTGCTCGGAGCAGGTGTCAATGCACTCAGTTCAGCCAAAGTTGGGATTTTCAGCGTTTGGCCGATCCGGATCTTATCGTCTTTCAGCCCGTTAAACTTTTTAATCTGGGAAACCGTCATATCGAATTTTTTTCCGATGAGAATAAGGGCGTCACCATGCTTCACTTCGTAGAGAGCGGGTCGATTCTGCAATTGGGGAAGCGCAGCGGCGGACGGCGGTGATGCTGGCGTCGGTGTCGGTGTTGGCTCGGCGGCCTGAAGGCCCCAATCCTTGGGGTCCGATGGCGCGACATGCCATTCCCACTTAACGGCGTTCTCCAAGCCTGGTTCGATGCGCTTCAGAGCCGCCTGCTTCAAGGGCATTGTCTGTGCGGATACGGCAACCGCGAGGTTTCCCGACAGAATCAGAATCAGCAGCGACCTTTGGGCTCCGGAAGGCATGTTCTAGTTCTAGCCTCATTCCCTCTCAGGAGGCAAAACGCAAATCATGTTCCTGACGCTAGCAATCACTGGCTGCTGAGCATCTGACGCGCAGCTTGCATGATTTGCGCCACATTCGGGCGATAGGCATTTTCAAGGGCCGGGGAGAACGGGACCGGTACATCGGGCGAAGCTATTCTCATGATCGGTGCCTTGAGGAAATGACCGAATCGTTCCTGGATACCTGCCACAATTTCTGCGCTCACGGCGCCGGTTTTCGGGCCTTCTTCGACGATTACAACGCGGCCGGTCTTCTTCAGTGAATCGCCGACGGTCTGAAAATCGAGAGGCGCAAGACTCCGAAGATCGATGACTTCTGCCTCAATACCGTGGCTGGCAAGTTGTTGAGCTGCGTCCAGGCTAAAGTGCGACATCAATAACCAGCCTAGGATCGTCACATCGGACCCGGAACGGCGCAGTGCAGCCTTATCGAGCGGAACAACATAGTCATGGTCTGGAATTTCACTGGTGGCATCGATCGCTCCCGATTCCACTCGTGCCCCCTTTGAACCGTAAAGCAGCTTATGCTCAAAAATCAGAACTGGATTGTTGTCGCGAACGGCGGCTTTCAGTATACCCTTTGCATCGTAGGCGGTCGATACAGCTACGATTTTCAACCCAGGTACGCCAGTGAAGTATCGTTCCATATTCTGCGCATGTTGTGATCCACGACCGGTAGCGCCTACAGGCGCGCGCATTACGAGCGGTACCTGACAACGGCCGCCGGACATGTACCGCATCTTGGCTGCATTATTGATGATTTGGTCACTGGCGAGGAACAGAAAGTCGCCATATTGCACATCGGCGATGGGCCTCATGCCCATCATGGCTGCACCAACTGCGATTCCAAAAAATCCAAGCTCCGCAATCGGCGTATTGATCATTCGATCGGGGAACCTTTTTTCGAGCCCGAGAGTGACAGTGAATGCGCCGCCCCAGCCGCCCGGCACCGCAATATCTTCACCGATACAAAAGACAGCCTCATCCCTTGCCATTTCTTCGGCAATGGCGTCCCGCAAAGCCTCGGCGATTGCTTGCCGTTTCATGTCTTGGAGAGCGATTCCTCAGGCGTAAACATCGGTGAGCAGCTCATCTACAGGGGGTTGGGGAGCGACTTTTGCCTGCTCCACTGCGGATTCGATCTCGTGATCGATTTCTTCTCGAATCTTATCGAGGTCCCTCTGGTCAAGGTCATTGAAGGTCAGAAGAGCTTGCGCGAAACCGACAATCGGATCTTTGGCGAACCACACCGAACGTTCTTCCTTTGGCTGATAATGGCAGGGATCGCGGCGCGAGTGTCCGGTACGGCGATAGGTCAACAGTTCGAGCAATACGGGTCCACGGCCAATCCGACATTCCTCCACGGCTTGGGTCGCGGCTTCGTACACGGCAAGTGGATCGTTTCCGTCAACGGTTTCGCCTCGGAAACCGTAACTAGCTGCTCGAGCGGCGACGGTCGTATTTTTCATGACCTGGTCAATACGGGTAGAGGCACCATACAAGTTGTTTTCGCAGACAAACAGTACCGGCGCATTCCAAAGAGCGGCCATATTGACTCCTTCGTGGAACGCACCTTCGGCTACGCCTCCGTCCCCAAAGAAACAGGCGACGACCTGTTGAGTCGTCTGCATTTTGAATGCGAGAGCCATTCCAGGTGCGACCGGTATACTCCCACCCAACGATAGCAATCCCGGGAATCATTCCTTTTTCGAAATTGCCTATGTGCATGGAGCCCCCCTTTCCTTTGCAGCAACCGGTGACTGCTCCGAAAAGCTCGTCTAACATTTCTTGAACCGTAAGCCCTTTGGCCAAAGCGTGCCCGTGACCTCGAAACGTGGAGGTAATGAAATCTGTTTCATTGAGCGCCGCACAAATTCCGACCGCCGTCGCTTCCTGCCCCTGGCATTGGTGAATGGTGCCTGGCATAATGCCTTCCAGAAAAAGCGATTTCACTCGTTCCTCAAATTGCCGAATTAAAAGCATTCGCCGATAGAGGTTCAGCAGGAAGTCCCGATTATATTTCTTCAATCCTTCGACTGGCGCGGATTGTTTGCTTCTGGTGCTGCTTTGAGGGGAGGCTTCTTCAGTTCCGATAATCGCCAGCACTTGACCTGTGGAGGCCTCTTGGCCAGCCGATACTAGCTGCTCCAAAAGTGTCCCACTCCCGAGCGCTTCTACCTCCATAATGGCTTTATCAGTCTCGACCTCGAGAATGGGCTGACCGCGATCGACCAACTCACCAACATCTGCCAGCCAACGGAGTACCTTAATGGGCGAGCCGGTCGCCGATAGATCCGGCATTTTGAGTTCGAATTTAATAGCAATCCTCCTCCTGGCGTGTTCCGGGCTGTATCTTATTTAACCGCTTGATGGGCTGAGGTATTTGGTAATATCTCGTGACTCAAGGTGAGCGGCTGTTCAGCAATCAGTTGCTCTGTCTGTAGATTGGTCAGCACACTAT
>JAFAQT010000131.1 GCA_019246215.1 Verrucomicrobiota bacterium | reverse complement strand
CTGCTTTTGAAACTGCAGGTCAGTCGATTTGGGACTCTCTTCGGATCTCAATGATAAATCAGGTGGCGGTGTGTCCATATGCTTAAAAAAGGTTCATGCTTAGAAAAGGTTTAAAAATGATCGCTTTTGCTTCTCTAACGCCGGCTGCCATTGCCGTCCAACCCTGGCGGTTGTTTTTGATACTTCTTCGACCGCAGACTTCGCCGCTTCAAGTCCTCCCTTTAAAGGATTCCCAAGCTTATGACCGTGCTGTCGAATCCAATCTGTCACTTCTCTCATCCAATCTTCGATCAGACGTTGCCGCCGCGACTCCTCCTCCCTCTGGGAGATTTGATAGCCGATTAGCACACTCAACAGAATGGACGCTGCAAGAATTATCGTAAATGTTTTGACCGGTTCTCGTCTGACCTGTGTCAATATCTTTTCTTTTGCCTGTGCGCCAAATGAAGCGACCGCCCCCCTCGAAGAATCAACGGTTGGCTCGAAAGATTCATTCATACAATTTACTCCTTAGATCTGTCTCCGGCAGCTTGGCCAATCGGTTCACTTTGCAGCCATGACCAATGCCGGCTCGACATCTATCCTGATTCGCCTTTCATCAGTTCGTCGGACGTATTTTAGGGTATGGCGCAGCCGAACTCTCAGGTCCAAATTTCATCCCGGACATTTAGCGCGCCGAAGGCGAGAAAGAAATATACTAGGGCTTTGCCAGGCCAAGCCTTAATGCATCGTCTCATTCGTCTCATATTGGGAGGCATACCGTTCGCTTCAAAAGGGTCTGGATGCTAGGCGAGAGTGAAGAGTATATCCGCGGCGATACGTAATGAACGAGCACGACGCAGACGAACCCTTTTCAAGCCAACCCGAAGGGCCGAGCCGCTTTGGCCGATTTGCTGCGTTGCTCGCTTCTCACCTACAAATCCGAGTATGCTCGTCGCTCGCGCCTTGAAAACAGCCAACTGGCCTACCGCGAAACTTAAGGGATTTAGGAGACGGTACACTAGGTCAACATAAGAAAGCCGCGCACTGAAGGTGTGGCTGGCTGCAGCTACGCCGCGCTATGACTATCCTTTCTTATGTGGTCATCTCTGCCCTGAAAGCGCATGACCGCAACTTGCGCAAAAACGGTCCTCATTCTGAACGGGCTTGCCGCATTGCGTACAGAACCGCTTCTCGGTTTGGGCCTCTTTCTCTGATGCTCCCATGCTCATATGCATGCCACCCATCCGCATTTCCATCGGCCGCATTCTCCCGATTGGCTTCATTGGCTCCATCGGTTTGATGGCAATGCTCTCGTCGGATTGTTTGAGCTTCAGCCTTTCCACGTTCTCCAACTCCTGCTCGCTACGCAGCAACTGGATTTGATTGCCGCGAACACGGATAAACTCCACGGCATTTTTGCTTTCGATGCGCAGCATGAGACCTCCACGGGTGCGAAAAAGTTCCGGCGCCTTCAGCCAGCTGCCGGTATTGAAGGCCGTGCTCTGACTTTGCTCTTGTCCTTCGTCTTCGCTGCTCAATGCGACAAATGTGTCGCTGCCATCATTTTCCACGATCAGCCGTTGCCCGTCTTCGAAATCGTACACGTAGGTCATGAATTTTCCTGTTTCAGCTTACCAATCGATCTTCTTGCTCGCTGTGAGCACCAGCTCTATCCATTCTTACCATATTTTTTTGAGTAGCCTCCGTTTCGACAGGTGAATCTGTGGCAAAATAGCCTGGAGTTGGCCCGCCATCCTGCGCAGGGCTCGACCACGACCGATCCTATCCTTGCCATCGGGCCCGATGTCTCCCTTTGGAAGTGTTCGCACATGAGATCGATCCCAGGCTTCACTGACTTTGCCATACCGAGAACACGGCATTTGGATTACGTCGCGTCACTTCGGACCTTGACCAATGTCACGGCTCTAGTGCACCAGGGCCATAGTTCTCTCTTTCACTTAAAGAATGAGTACAGTTGTTGATCTGCCAAGGGAGAGTCGGCCTTGATGTCCTCAAAGGTTTATTGCAGCGTCTGGAAACAGCTGCTTCAATCCTGCCGCCGACGCCCCACAGACACCGCGATCGGTAATGAAGCCAGTCACAAACCGCGCCGGGGTGACGTCAAAGGCGTCGTTCCGAGCGGCGGTATGCTCCGGCGTGACGCGTACTTCCGCGCGTTTGCTGCGACCAACGGCGCCAGTCACGTGTGTTACTTCGCGGGCGTCACGTTGTTCGATTGGGATTTCCGCAATGCCATCTTGAATTTTCCAGTCGATCGTGGTTTCGGGAAACGCCACATAGAATGGCACTTGATGGGCGTTCGCCGCCAAGGCCTTCAGGTAGGTACCAACCTTGTTCGCCACGTCGCCGCCGGCCGTCACCCGGTCCGCCCCGACGATCACGATGTCCACCGCCCCGCGTTGAATCAGGTGTCCGGCGGCGTTGTCCGCGATGACCGTCAGCGGCACACCCCGTTCTCCGAGTTCCCACGCCGTCAGAGCCGCGCCTTGGTTGCGAGGACGCGTTTCGCTCACCCAAACGTGAATCGGAAGACCGCTCTGGTGTGCAAGATAAATCGGCGCCGTCGCAGTACCCCAGTCCACCGTGGCGAGTCGACCCGCGTTGCAGTGCGTCAGAATCTGCAGAGGTGCCCCCGGCTTCTTCGTCTCGAGCAACGACCGCAATACGCGCAACCCATGTTCTCCGATGGCGCGATTGGCAGCCACGTCTTCTTCTACCAATTCCGCCGCCCGTTCGTAAGCAGCGGAAACGCGATCGCAGACAGCCAGCGGCTGCACTCGAGCGTGCATCTCGTCGAGCGCCCAACCAAGATTGGCAGCCGTAGGACGTGTCTTCCGCAGCAGTGCATCAGCCGCTGCCAAAGATTCATCGGAAGCGTCCTCGCGTAGGGCGAGAGCGGCTCCGTACGCCGCGGTCACCCCGATGAGCGGTGCGCCGCGAACCTGCATGGTAACGATCGCCCGAGCCGCGTCCTCAACGGAGCCCAGGCGAGCAATGGCCACTTCGTAAGGCAGCTTCGTCTGATCGATGATCTCCACCGACCAGCCGTCCGGTCCTAGCCAAAGGGAGCGTTCTGTGTTTTTTGGATCGCTCATGCCACACGCTATTTCGAGAGATTCTACCCTGCTCCGGGGATGTTACGTCTGTTTTGTACACCTTTCATCAATGAACTTACTGAAAAGAATCAAACCACAATTGCGATTTCCCCTCAAGCAATGGGCGTTAACACCGATCTGCCAAGGCATGCGTAGTCTCGCTTTCGTTCTCAGTTTCTTAATCCTCCCGCTAGCATCGTACGCGGCGGACGATCTGGACCAATTGCTGCAAAACTATTCAGTTAATACGAAAACCCTGGCCGGTCTGACCGCGACTCTCGTCGCCGACATCCAAGCGTCAGCTAACGGCGATCAGGCAGCGACCCGGATCGAGTCCTATGCCGCCGTGTATCACGTTGTAGCTCAGGCCTTCCAAGATCTAATGCCTGTGTTCCTCAAGGCTAGCAGCGCAGGCACGGTCTCGACGTTAGAGAGGCAATCGATGATCGAATCGAGCCAGCGAATGAGTGAGATAGGAAAGATCTTGACGAGTGCAAGCGATGCATTTGACGACGCTCTTAAACCTTTCCAAGGTGATCCTCGCGTTGCCACCGCCGTGACGACCTTTTCCAACGAAGGCCACGCTCTTCAAGCTATCGCCCAACGATACCGATAGTAGGATCACCAATTCCTGTCGGCCTCGATCTTCTTCGGGTCCGGTCCGTCCAGCTTCAATGCCGTCAGGGTCGGTGAAGAAACCGCGTAGTACAACTGGCGCGTTCGGGGAAAACTGCAAGCGCTTGCCTTGCAAATTGAAGGCAAGCGAGCCACCTGGGGTGCGCCTTCCCGTAGCAAGATCCAAAATGCCCGGGGCGTTCCGGGATCAGTAACCGATTTACTCGCACTCGCGGAATATTGCCCAGACGGCAGGAATTGTCGTGACTAGACCGACGATAAGAAGGGTCGCCCCAACGGCCTTCCGTTGCTCTACATGAAGCCGGTCTGCAAGAAGGAGAGCGATTCCAGCGCCAACTATAGCGCGGGTAGCGATTATGAACGCCAGTTCAGGTCGGCTCAATTCAATTCGCTTCATGATCGTACATTTGAACGCTCCTCGATAGGAGCTCGGTTGAGTCTGTTTTGTTCATAGCTGGCCGAAATCGTAACACATTAGGGATCACTAGCAAGTGTATCCGCCATCCACGACCAGATTGCTTCCGGTGAAAAAGCTGCTGGCATTGGAGGCAAGGAAAAGCACCGCAGGCGCAATCTCCTGCGGCTCGCCCACCCGTCCGACCGGGTGATCCAACGATCGTACCATTCCTCGTTCGCCATTCCGACCTGAGTCATCGGCGTATTCACGTACCCGGGGGAGATACAGTTTACCCGCACTCCGCGGCCCGCTCATTCACCCGGAAGCGATTTCGTGAACGTGATCACAGCCGCTTTGGAAGCGTTGTAAGCAGCTTGCGGCTGCGCGTGTTCGAGATCAGCCCGGACATCGAAGCAGTATTGATGATGCTGCCCTTTCCTTTTTGAGCATCACCGCCCGAATTCTCGACAGCCATAATAGACTGCGTACAAATTCGTGTTCTTGATCAGATGCCATTCCTCATCGGAGGAACTTTCGGCGCGACGCTGTGGGCGATCCCGACATTACTTCTCGCGAATTCCCAAGAGTTATCCGACGGTTCGGAATCGAAATCATGCTTGCCGATCAGCTGGCGTTCTCCTGAACAGGACATTGTTAGCATTGCTCTTCCCACGAGTCAGACCTGTACTCCGATCTTTTCCGCACCACTGGGAAATGCAAGAGAAAGCAAACTTCTTTCCTGCTGGAATTGCTAAGAAAAACGTAGACTTTCCAAATCTTCTTTTTAGACTGAGAAACAATCCGAAGCGTTTTGGCGTTTTCGGAGTGACGCATTCCCGAATCAGCGATCCTCCCCTAGCAACAATGACCCATGCGTAATTGTACCAATTGCGCCAATCTGGACGGTTTTACCAGGAGAAACACGAGAATTCAAATCTGAGCTGGAGAACTTCAGTTCTTTTGATCCGGCAACTGAAGCAAAACGTTAGCCGACATGCTTCCCTCCCCGACATCAGCCATCAGGCGACTCTCAACAGTTAGAACGTTGATACCATTGGATATTAGCCACCAGCGATCGTCGATCACAAAGAGGTTCTCTATGAAGAAGCGAATAACACTGGCTTTCCTGCTAACAACTCAGCTCTTCCTTTCCGGAGGGAACGCCGAAGCTCAACCAAAAAACCAGATTACGGTGTGGTCCTGGTTTATCGCCAGCACCATGGCAAAATCGATCAAAGCCTTTCAGGAGAAGAACCCTGGGTTGGAAGTTAAATACACTTACTACAACTATTCTCCCGAATACATCACAGCGTTGAAGGCCGCCGCCGCTTCCAATAGCTTGCCCGACATCATCGGACTCCAACCGGGCTCCTTGACCCAGCAGTACCGCGAGCAATTGGCAGCTTTGAATTCGCATGCGGACAGGGAGTGGGGCGCAGACTGGCAATCGAAGATTTTTCCTGTGAATCTTAAACAGATGGCAATGGGGAATCCTCCCGGCGACGCGAGTTTCTATATTCTGCCGCAGGAATCACAGATCCTCGTTATATGGTACAACAAGGAGATCTTCAAGAAGTTGAACCTCCAGGTACCGAAGACATATAAAGATCTTGTCATAGCTTGCAACAAGCTGACCGGCGGCGGATTCATTCCGCTTTACCAGGGCGCCGCGGATGGCTGGCAAAATGAGAATGTATTTTTAATGCTCGCGAATCAATTAGCCTCCGGCGTCGTCGATGAGGCGCAAAACGGAAAATCACCCTGGACATCGCCGCCACTCGTAAAAGCGATGCAAGCATGGGCGAATCTTTTTAAGGATGGCGTATTCCAGCAAGGTGCTCTCGGAGCGCATGCGTATCCGACGGGAGCCCAGCTTTTTGCACAGGGCCGCGTTGGAATGATGGCGCTTGGTTCCTGGTGGATGCAGGAAAGCAAGTTTCCGCCTCCTCTCTCTCCATTCGTGCAGAATATGAACGGTTATGATTTCTTCTATTTTCCCGCGCTGGAGGAGGGTGGGAAGTCGAGCCCACCGGTCGGAGGCATTGATATTGGTTATGGCATGACAAAGAACGGTGAGAAGAATCCGGACGCGTGGAAGTTTCTCGCTTCTCTGGTGCGAGGTGAGGGACTTCAGCAGGCTCTGAACGACCTGAACGATTTGCCCGCCACCAGTGATTTCGAACCTCAAGGAGATGTAACTCCAAATATTAAAGAGATGTACCGGCGATTCATGGCGGATCTTCCGCATGCAGAAAACCAGCGCTTTCTTAGTCCCCAAATTTCAGAAGAACTCGACAGCGTCCTTGGAGGCGTCGCCGCGGGCTCAGTCACTCCCGAAGATGGTCTAAAGAGAGTGCAAGCGGTCACGGATAAAGCTCTCAGCAAAAAATGACGATTTGTCCAGTGCGTATGTCGCTCCCCGAGAGAGAAAAACCGCACCGGCATTTATATCCGACGGCCTATGAACAAAACCGCCGCCGCAGAAAGCGAAAAGAAACTGCTGCAAGTCAGGCGCGGATCGTGGGTCGAACAGTTTCCCTACCTCTACGTTCTGCCGGCGACACTGATGTTCGTTGGACTGGTCGCCTACCCCATTTTGTGGGTTATCTGCGAGAGCTTCCGCGGAGCTAACGGAAAAGACTTTGCCGGGCTGGATCAATATGTCCGAGCGCTCTCGGACCCGGTGTTCTGGCGCGTGCTCCGCAACATGTTTTACTGGGGAACGATCACGATCCCCTTGCAAATGATCCTGGGCGGATCAATTGCTTACTTGATCGAACGGCACACCTCGAAATCGAGAACTTTTTTCCGCGTGATGTTTTTCCTTCCGGTCGTGACCAGCGTGTCGGTGGTCAGCATCGTCTGGGCTCAGATGTATGCGCCGTACTACGGTATCGTCCAGCAGTACCTGAGGTATATCGGAGTGCAACTCACCATTGCTCCGCTTGGAGACCCAAACACCGCCATCTTCGCACTGATATTGGTCAATATCTGGCAATGGACTGGCTTTTCCATGATCATGTACATCGCGGGAATCAATAACATTCCGAGCGAATTGTTCGACGCGGCGTTAATCGATGGGGCGCATGGCTGGAATCTCGTCCTCCGGATCGTCGTCCCTTTGCTTTCGCCAGTCACGCGATCACTCCTTCTGCTGGGCGTGATCGGAACGCTTCAGACATTTCCGATTGTGCACTTGATGACCGGCGGCGGGCCCGATCACGCGAGCGAAATCTTTGGAACCTACATTTTCAAGCAGGGATTTGTCATCGGTGACTTCGGCTATAGCTCCGCCCTTTCCGTCCTGGTATTGTTCCTCGCGCTTGGACTCTCGTTGCTGCAAATTACAGTGCTCGGCTCGCGCCTAGGTCCGCAAACGAGGAGGTCCGCGAGTGTCCTGTCGCCGAACTAGCATTTATTTTGCCGGAGCTCGGTCAGCTGGTTTTCAAGGCAGCGCGAGGGAAGCGCCCCTATCTGAGCCATGCCGCCCAAGCGAGCAACGCAGAAAAACAGCTAACCGGCCCCGGCTAGTGTACCGTCTACTAAATCCCTTGGGTTACGTTGCGATCAAAAGGGGCCGCCGGCAAGGCGCGAGGAGGGCGCATATCTAAATTGATACGTAACCGACGAGCAACGCAGCCGCTGGCCCATTTTCATCGCAACCCTTTGGGCCGCGGCCAGTTGGCTGTTTTTCCGGGTTGCTCGCTCCTTACGTATCGATTCAGATATGCGCGTCGCTCGCGCCTTGAAAAACAGCCAACTGACCTGCGGCGAAACCCAAGTGATTTAGGAGACGGTACACTACAGGGTTGCGATGAAAATGGGTTGGCGGCCGCGTTGCTCGTCGTTCATGTCTCGACTCGGATATGCTTTATTCTATCGCCAGTCCGGCTCGGACCGTCTTGCCGGCGTCCCATTTCGATCGCTACAAAGCAGACGCTATTTAGAGGACAGGACACCAGATGACGGCTCAACTCAGACTTCGAAGGCCATCGTTTGGCTTCTACGCCAAGATCATTCTTCTGGTATCGCTTGCTCTCTGGATGATCCCGGAGGTTTACATGGTCAGCGTCTCGCTCCGGCCGGCAGACAAGTCGTTTGATCCGAGTCTCTTCGTTCTCCCAATCACTTTCGACAACTTTACGACCGTCATCCATGACAATCCGCTTCTAAAGTTCTTCTGGAACAGCTTGGTGATTACTATCGGGACCGTCCTGATGGTGCTCGCTGCCGCTTCTACATTCGCCTATGCAGCTTCCATTCTCCGGCTTAATAAAACGACTTTGATCTACACCATCCTTCTCACGACGCTCATGGTACCAGTTGCATCGATTGTCCTCCCCTTGGGTATCATGCTGCATTCGTTCGGCTGGATTAACTCCTATCAAGGGCTGATTTTACCATACGCAGCACTGGGGATTCCTTACGCGATTGTTATCATCAAAGCCTTCATGGACGATTCCCCTCGCGACCTGTTTGATGCGGCCATGATCGACGGATGCACAACGCTGCAAATGTTCTTACATGTTGCGTTACCCCTGGTGAAACCAGCTTTGATTTTCGTTGGCATATGGCAGTTCATCGTTACCTGGAACGAGTTCTTTCTGGCACTGGTGGTCCTGACCGACAGCGAGCACAAGACCGTGACTCTCATTCCTATGCAATACTCCGGAATGTATATGGCTAACCCGGGAGCTCTTTTTGCTATTCTCGTCATCATCGCGCTCCCCCTCGTCCTTCTTTACATTTTGGTTCAGCGTTATTTCATTGCCGGACTCCTCTCGGGCGCAGTCAAGGGATGACCGAGAAAAAACTGTTCCGCACCGAAGGATTTCGTCTCTCTGAAACAACGGCGTTGTCGCGGCCGAAAAAGAAACGACGCCGGGCGTATCGGCGACCTGAGAACAGACAGCAGTTGTTGCAAGCTCCCGGAGCAGACCTAGCTGAGCAAAGCATCCCGCTTAGCCGGTTGTGACGCTGAGATTGAAGGGCGGACAAAACTTGCCGCCTGACGGGTGTACGAAGGGCAAGACCAGGTTTTCATCGAAAATGGACGGATCGGCTTTCCAGATCCATCTTGGTCGTTGAAGGCTATAGATTCTGGCGTATATTATTGTATTTATGATTAATATGCTGAGTATCGGCTCTGGCACCGTTTTGGCTCCCCTTACCCGCACGCCCTGGGCTCCACCTGCTCAAGCACCCGTGCCCAGTCCCACGCGGCCTGGTTTGCCTGCACCGGTGAACCGCGTCCCCACACGCGGACACTCCGTCACCTTGGTTGCCCACTTTCCGGAAGCCGCGCGATCATGCCGTTGAGCGCATGCGTGGTGCCATGAAAAGAGGGACTCCGAACAAATGACGCTTACTCCGACAGATCCCGTCCTTATTCTCTCGGACCTTCACTTGGGGCACCGCGCGTCGCGGATAGACGACGCCTCGCGCCTGGAACCGCTGCTCCGGCCTTTCCGCACCGCTATTTTTAATGGTGACACGGCCGAACTGTGGTACGCCGCAGATCGACCACTCGGTCGCAAGCTGACCGCCGACCTCGCTCGATTTTGTCACCATGTTGGTTGCAAAGCGATTTTCATAAATGGAAACCATGATCCCGATATTTCCGAGGTGAACCATCTCGACTTGCATGGCGGGGCTCTCCTTGTCACCCACGGCGATATCCTTTTCCTAGGTGTCGCGCCTTGGAGCAAGGATGCAAAGCAGTACCTTTCGGCGCATCGCCGCATGCTGAAAAACCTCGGAGGAGAGACCTTGGATAGCTTCGAACATCAGCTGTTCGCGACCAAGCGCGCTTCGCTCGAACTGCAGATGTGGGAGAACCCCGCTAACAGCGGCAACGGTAGCCTAACCGGACTGCGCTTGTTGGCGCTCCAGGCCTGGCCGCCGACGCGTCCACTCAAGATCGTCCGTGCGTGGTGGCAGACCCCCTCACTGGCCGCAGATCTGATGAAGTTGTTTCGGCCGCAGGCCCGTGTGGCACTGATCGGCCATACCCATTACCCCGGAGTGTGGCGCCGGTCCGATCGCGTCATTGTCAATACCGGCAGTTTCCTTAACCCGATGAGCGCGCTGGCCGGAATCATTGAAGGTGAACGTTTAGAGATCCGTTCAGTGAATCAACGGAACGCCAACTTCTCGTTGGGCAAAGTAAAGGAGGTGTTCAAAATTCCAAAGGCAGACTTGCGGAATTTCAGGAGTCAAGGCGATTCGACCTACGCCAAGGAGTGCAGACGATGATGCGCCGTTCGAAGCTGCCCATAAAGGTTGCGGTAGACTTCTTGGTAGCGTGTTTGCATCCGTTTGGAATGGTCCAAATTTGGCTCCACCCGAATCTCTTCTCGGCGCGCAATCCCCACCGCAGCGGCAGCATCCGCAAACATTCCGCAGCCTAGTCCCGCTAACAAAGCCGCCCCTAAGCTGACCGTTTCGCGAACCGGATTAACATTGATCGGAAACCCGTAAACGTCCGCTTTGATCTGGGTTAGCAACCGATTCTGGAGCGAAGTTCCGATGGTAAGGATCTTTTGAAAAGGCGGCAGGCCGGCGACTGTGACCATTGCGTCGGCGATTGCTCGGGCTTCGAAAGCCAATCCTTCTAAAACAGACCGGAACATGGCCCCGCGGGTAGTCATTGACCTGATGCCTATGAACGCACCCGAAGCCCGAGGATCTGGGTGGGGGGTCTCGCTTCGGACCAGGTGGGGCAGAAAAACCGGAATCGCCTCGTCGGCGTCAGCCGCTTCCTCCACGAGCTTAGCAATATCTGCGTTGCCCCCCAGTTCCCGGCGAAACCACTCCACGGCCGCCCCTGCGGTCTGCAGCCCACCGCTTAAATAGCAGGTTGGTTTGTCGATCCAAACCGCGCCTTGGGCCAGCCCCTGCGCCGCAATATGGGGATCGAAAAGCGGCTTTTCAATAATCGTGTTTAACGATTCGGAAGTGCCTATGCTGTCGAATAGTACCTCCTCCTTGAGGCCGCCGGCAGCAAACGCCCCGGCGGGATGATCGTGGATGCCGACACTGACGACCGTGCTTTTCGGGAGGTCCGTTGCGGTCGCGCTCAACGGCGTAAGGACGCCCAACCGGGTTCCGCTTTTGCAGATTGGAGGCAGAGAGGAAGGCGCAACGTCAACGGCTTCCAGGATTTCGCTTGCCCAGTTCCCCCGGTGTAAATCGTACGCGAGAGTACGGCAAGCCAGGCTCGGATCTGTAGCGGGAATTCCGCAAAGACGAAAGGCGACGTAATCAGCCAAGTGGAGCCAATAACGCGCCCTTTGAAAAGCGGCGGGGTTATGATTTTTCACCCAGAGAATCTTGCAGAGCCCAAACATGGGATCAGGGTTAAGACCGGAAACCTTGAACAACGTATCGTAGCCAACTCGGTCGCGGATCCATTCGTATTCCGCGACGGTTCGAAGGTCAAACCAGGCAATAGCCGGCGCCAGAGGTTGACCTTGTGAATCGATGGGCACCACTGATTCTGCTAGGCTTGAGACGGCAATGCCTTTGACGGCTTCACGGTGCTCGAGTTGCGAGACCACGGCCCTGATCGCTCGACAGGCCGCCTCCCAAAGGGAAGCGGGTTCGAAATCCGTCCAGTCCGGCCGTGGGTGAAACCGCGGGGTCGGCTCGGAGCCCTGAGCGACGATGGTACCAGCGTCATCGAGGACGAGACATTTGAGATTGGTGGTTCCCACATCGAGTCCCAGGACCAAGTCATGGTGAGGCATAGACGTTTGCTTAGCTCAGGTTGTAGCGGAGATGTTTTTCGGACCCGGCGTTTCCTACTGTACCGTATACAAGCACTAGCTTGGACTCTGGGGCTTTGCGAATCAGGTGGGCGCTACGAGCACCTCTACGCTCGCTTCTCTCAGGGTCCTGCAGAGCTCCTCTGCGGGCGAGGCATCGGTCACCAAGATGTCGACCGCGCTCAGCGGTGCGATCTGGGCAAAGCCTTGAAGCCGAGTTTCCAGGCGTCCGCGATGACGAGGGTACGGGGGCCCCGAGGTGATCATTCGCGCCACCATCGAAGTTTCTTCCAGGACGGTCGTGGATAGGCCGTCGGTCGCCGTCAATTGGACCGCTGCGCGCCCGATCCGGGTTTTCGCGTCGGAATGCGCATTGGCGGGTAAAAACGGCATTTCGCGATGAACCAATACACACTATCCCGAAAACTATCAGCGACGTGCGTTCAAGAAGGTAATGGGACAGCCGCCCGATCAGGCAGAAGATCAGCGATTGCCGTGAAACGACGGCATCGGCAGCCTGACCTAAACCTCAGTTGAATGACCAGATCACCCGCAAGTAAGGCGTTGTAGTTCATTATCCAGAGTAGCGATCGCCCGACCGGAAAAGGCCACTTTCACACGTCGATTGAGCGCTCGTTAGGACTGGGCGGGCGTCCTCGAATGTCCTGGAATGGTGCTTCGCAAGCGACCAAGAGGCAAGGGATGAAGGTCAGCGTACTGAGGTTACTGGCAGGCGACTGGCAAGATGCTACTCAATGATCCATGCCGCGAGGTCGCCCTCGGTATGCGTCGGTTCTCCAAGCGGAGGCAAATCCGCTTGGTCCAGGGGTTCGACAATGACATGAAGGGTGGTCCAGCCCTGACGCATTCGCGCGTGTCGTGTCAAGCTGGTCGCCACATCAATTAGCCGTTGTTCTTTGACCCGTGCAAGGCTACGAACGAGGACCTGGATTTCTCGATGACCTGACAATGACTCGTCCGCCGGCGCTTGATCGGTTAGGATTAGTTTTTGGTAGTTTGCTGATTCGGAAGCCATTTTCGTGGTACGCAGAGTTAGTAAACACTCGCACGCCTCTCAAGAAAATCGAGATGGGCGGAAACGCGAGTAATCTTACGAGTACAGGCCATCACCCAAATACGGTAACGTTTTGACTGCTCAGAAGGGAAGGTCGCATGTGGATGGCAGAAATAGAACCAGAAATATTGACGTTCGTTCCCGTTGTTTGCAACCGC
>JAFAQT010000242.1 GCA_019246215.1 Verrucomicrobiota bacterium | reverse complement strand
TGGGCTGCCCGTTGCACTTTTTGCCCGTGCTGATCGACGCCGGTCAGAAAGAAAGTCGGCCCGTCAAAAGTTCGGTGATACCTGGCGACGACATCCGCCAGGATCTTCTCGTATGCGTGCCCGATATGCGGATCGCCGTTTGTATAGTCAATGGCCGTTGTGATGAAGTATTTCATTCGTCACTCGCGAACTATTTTGCCCCCCCAGGATAAAATGCGAGCCTTCGCCCCTGCCGCCTCAGCCTCTTTGATCTGACTATTGCGAACATAGAACAACGACAGACTGGACCAGGCGAGCTGATCATTCGGCCGGAGTTCGACGGCTTTCTTTCCCGCCTCGATTGCATCCTGGTAGTTCCCATTTTTCATAAGCGCCATTCCGAGCGCATGCCATCCGTCAAAAAAGTTTGGAAGCTGTTCGACGCACCGCCGGTATTTATCGATGGCGCCCGGAAGTTCGCCAACTGCCAAATCGCCGTTTGCATCGTCAAAAAGTTGCTCTATTTCAGACGGGATTTCTTCCATTCGTTCCTCCGAGGTTACGGGTCAATCGGCGACGCCAGCGCTTTCGAAACCCGAGTTGGCTACCCGGTCGCTCCCTGGCCAAAGATGGGCGGCCTTCCGGCCTTTTGCAATTCCACTCTCAGCCATTCGCGGATGGCAATCTTTTCGTATCGGCTATTTTGCCCAGCATATGCGCTCTTTTTGAACTCCGCGTATTTTTGCTCGTCGATCGGTTCTTTGCGAATCATGTGAATCATCAAAGACGAGTCCTGGTCTGACAAAAGTTTTGAAGTCTCGTTCGCATCGAGTTCGACGCCATTCATCGCTATAAATCGGGCTAACTCGACATTGTTGCCAGGATCCGCGAGAGAAAAGGGCTCCGGTGCCTCGGGCTTGCAGCCCGCGTTCTCAGCGGCTTGAACGAAACTGATTCCTTTTTTCATGTCGGCATCGATCTTTGCTAGTGCCTCCTTCGCTTTCGTCTGAATTGCGGCTTGAGCCTTCTCCTCTTTGATGGCCGCGACGATCTGGTCCTTCGATTCTGCCAGCGTGAGCGGATGGCTTGGTTCAATGTTCGCCAGTTTCATGACGTAGAACCCGTCAGGCCCTTCGATGACATCGCTGATAGGATTACCTTTGGTGAGATTGAATGCTTCGTGAGCCAGCGCCGGGTTCTCCGAGAGAGCCTTGTCCGGTTGTTGCAAGGTGAATGGCTCCGACTGGACGATCTGGTATCCTTTTTCTTTAGCAGTTTGCTCAAAAGCTGACGGATTTTGCAGGGTCGCTTGAGCAAACGAATCTGCCTGCTCTGCAAGTGGTTTCTTTGCCGCAACTTTGTCTGTGTCCGGTAATTTCTTCTGATCGTCGGCCAGCAGAAAGGACACCAGTTCAATCGTTCTTTTCTCTGGTGACAGGATAGTGTTCTTATGCTGATCGTAATATGCCTGGATTTCCGCGTCAGGCACTTGAACCGAAGACTCAAAATCAGCTCGTTTAAACCGGATGATGGCCAGAGACATTTTTTGGTTCAGCTGTTCGTATTGCTGCTTAAACATCGATTCCGGGAGTGGGGAACTGTCCTTGACCAATTGGCTGACTCCGGCATATCGCAAATTGTCCGCCACAACGTCGTCGAGATCGGCTGCGGTAAACCCGTTCGACTTTAATGTCGCATCGACAAAAAGTTGATATTTTGCCGGGTCAAACTGGTTGTTGGTCTGGAATTGAGGCAAGGCCTTCTCGGCATTACGGATCTGGTCTGCAGTTGGCACGACCTGCAGCTGTTTCGCTTCGTCTCGAAGTAAAAGTAGATTCCATGCGAAGCTCAGAGATTGATCGTCACGCGTCCGACCCTCGGTCGTCAAGTCTTCGACCAAGTCATGCATGCCGAGAGAGAAAGCCAATTGGATCGATCTTTCGATTTTCTGAATGTCACCGACGGTTATAATTCGGCCATTCAGTTTTCCGATGGCTCCGCTCGGACCGCCACCGCGACGCATCGAAGCTGGATTGTAAAACCAGGCAAAGGCGACGATCACAACGATGGTAATGATGGTTAGCAATGTCCGCTGTCGTTTACGAATCGAGTCCAACATAGGGAGGAGAAAGGTGGATGCTCACAGCGCGATTTTCAATTAGAAAGAGAACGACGTATTGCCGAGTCAGTGATGGCGATCGGGGAACAGGGTGGACGCCAATGGCAAACCGGGAACTAATGTCTACTCATACAGGTGCGGGAAGAAGCCTGAGGAGTCCGAGAAACCTGTTTGTGGGATGCAAGGCGCGAACTTGACAATCCATCTGTGTTCTTTGTCGCGCCCCGCTCTACCGGCCTGAAAAGGGGGCAGAATATTGTGCAAATACACAGGGTTTCACATTTTGCACCACCGACACACGGTCCCGCCTCGGCCAGGAGAAGCTTTATGGGCTTGGAAAAATGGACCGATTTTTAGCGCGGACGCCAAACGTAATTTCGCCACCGTGTTGTGAGGGCGATCAGCGCCGCAGCCGGCTGAATGGTACCGGGCTGTGCCTGTGCTGTACTGCAGCGCCCGGATACATGCCAGAGAGCGCTTCAGGGTGACGTAGAGGGCAGCAGGCCAGTTGCGATTTGTGGAAAAATGCCCAAAGCAAAGATCAGAACAACCATGATCCACATGGCGACGA
>JAFAQT010000237.1 GCA_019246215.1 Verrucomicrobiota bacterium | reverse complement strand
AATATCGTTAAAGAACTTCGCCTGGAGATTAATCAGGACGAGCCCGAATTTGAGCTTCTGGGTCGCGCCTTCCGCAATCGCTGCATGAGGCAAAGCGCACGTGATCGTCAGAAGCATTGCTATTCCTGGCAAGATTCTTTTCATATCGGGTGTGAAACGGTTCAGTAAACCGGTTCACTCCAGCCGATGGGATCTGAGATGTCAAGCGGCAAAACGGCTTCGTTTTCCGCCACGGACAAGAGAAAACCGTCGGATCTGGACAGGGCCCAAAATTTTAGCTAACGATGGGTGCTCATAAGCTCTCAACTGCGGCGGAGGCAAACCGGGAGGCTTCGCTACCACAAGCTCCGATCGAGAGCTCGATATTGGACGGCTTCTGCTAAGTGATCAACCTGAATCTTTCGGGTACCGGCAAGATCGGCAATGGTTCGGGCCACCTTTAAAATCCGGTCGTAGGCCCTGGCGCTCAGGTTCAAATTTGTCACCGCCTGCTTCAAGAGTTCCATGCTGTCGGAGTCGAGGACGCAGTGTTTGCGGAGCAGGCGGGTCGTCATGCGCGCGTTGCAAGCTACCCTGCTCTCTTCGCTGAACCGCTTCAACTGTAAAAAACGAGCGCGAGTTACCCGCTCCCTGATAGCAGCCGATGGTTCCTCGACCGAATTTTCCGTCAGATCCTTAAGTTCCATTGCCGGTACTTCCACATGAATATCGATCCGGTCCATCAACGGACCCGACAAGCGGTTGCGATACTTTTGCACCTGCGCCGGAGCGCACCGGCATTCCCGACGCAGATCTCCATAATGTCCGCATGGACATGGATTCATTGCAGCAACCAGCATGAACTCAGAAGGAAAGGTCAGTGAACCTGCCGCCCGCGAAATTGTCACCTTCCCATCTTCAAGCGGCTGGCGCATCACTTCTAGGGTCGAACGGTGAAATTCCGGAAGCTCGTCGAGAAACAATACGCCATTGTGAGCTAGACTAACTTCACCGGGAGCAGGCTGACCGCTTCCGCCTAGCAATCCGGCGTCTGATATAGTGTGATGCGGACTGCGAAAAGGCCGACTCGTTACAAATCGGTGCTGTCCATTGAGCAATCCGCAAACGCTATGCACCTTTGTGGTCTCGATGGCCTCGCGTAAAGTCAGCGGCGGGAGAATGGAAGGGATCCTTTTCGCGATCATCGATTTACCCGATCCCGGAGGACCGATGCAAAGAATGTTATGGCCGCCGGCGGCTGCGACCTCAACCGCGCGTTTTACATGCTGCTGACCTTTAACCTCGCCGAAATCGAGTTCCTGTTCAACGGATCCTTCATCCGACAAACCGTTGGTCGAGCGCACAGGGTCCAAAGCTCTTTCTCCACGCAGGAATTGCACAACTTCGGAAAGGGAACTTGCACCGTAAACCTCGACACCCTCCACCACTGCGGCTTCCACGGCATTATCTGCTGGCACAATGAGAGTACGGCGGTGGCGGCGCTTCGCCTCCAAAGCTATCGACAAAACTCCCTTCACGGCGCGCAATTGACCCGATAACGCCAGTTCACCGCTAATGCAGAATGCGTCAAGGCCAGGCAGCCCATTGTTTTCTTCCAACTTGAGCATTCCAAGCGCGATCGGCAGATCAAAGCTGGGCCCCTCCTTCCGAACATCTGCCGGTGCAAGATTGATCGTGATCCTCTTTCCACTTGGCCAGCGCAACGCACTATTGCAAATGGCTGAGGTGACTCGATCTTTGCTCTCTTTGACGGCGGCGTCTGGCAGTCCGACCACCGCGATTTTATCGCAGTTGCCCCATCCCGCATGAACTTCGATCTCCACCTCAAAGGCCTCAACGCCCACAACGGCAGCAGAATAAACTTTCGAAGGCATAACAAAACCGTATGTTGTTTCATATTATACCATTTGCAAGAATTGTTTTTCTGGGCTCCATGATCGGATCCACATTCATTAATGTCATTACAACCGAGACGGTTCATTGTGCGCTGTAGGAAAAACTCGAATAGAATAAGGGCGAACAGGAAATATGGAGCGAACAGAAGAAGGGGACGCGCCAAATGTAGAGCCAAAGTTCAATTCTATCACACGTTTATTGTATGTTTTGTAACTAGCTCTGGTTTATGCGTTTGACTCGGATTAAAGCCGATGACCCTCCGTGGAGGGAAGACGTTCCGTCCGGTGGAGGGACAGGTCAAATATATCGTAAGGGGATGCCCCAGAGCCGGGGACAGTGCCCCAGAGCCGGGGACAGGTCAAATGTTGCGCGAGAATTAAAATTTATTGTACACTTTTATTCTATGTTGTGTAATGTAGCCCTCGCTTATGCGTTTTCCCCGGGTCAAAGCCGAGGGGCAGGGTTTTTACCACTGTCTGTCCAGAACCGTTGAGGGCCGCTTCATCTTCCAGAGTTCTGGAGCCGGTTCTTTGGAG
>JAFAQT010000229.1 GCA_019246215.1 Verrucomicrobiota bacterium | reverse complement strand
GCGAGGAGGGAGCATATCTGAATCGATACGTGACCGACGAGCAACGCCGCCGCCGGCCCATTTTCATCGCAACCCTCTGGGCCGGGGCCGGTTGGCTGTTTTTCCACGTTACTCGCTCGACCCGTATAGCTCACATACGGGCGCTTCGCTCGCGCCTTGAAAAACAGCCAACCGACCTCCGGCAATATACCTCTTATTTAGGGGACAGGACACTAGTTCGCGTGCAACGACTTTACGGTTGGACAGCTACGCTGTCGTACAATCTACCTGGCGTTCGAGCTTTCGATCGGGTGGAGTTCCATGAAAAACGCGCGGGCAGGCGTCTTTTTTAATTGACCAACAAAGCCGCCGCCCGGAGTTTCGGGAGCTACCGATCGCTGATTGCCTCCACGAACTGAAATTCGAACGGCTGCTGCTCGCCATCATTCCGGAGCCGGTCGGGCGCGGTAGGCAGTCTGGATTTTACTGCACGCAGAGCACCATAGGAGCTGTTCCTGGGCCTCCATCGAGGTTAACCGAAGCGCCAGCGAATAGATGTGGCAGTGAGCCTGAAGAAACTTACCGGGACGCCCGATTAATCCAGAATCTGATTGGGAAGCACCACCGAGACCGTAGTGCCGACCCCGTAATGGCTGTCGACGTTGATGGTTCCACCCTGCAGTTCCGTCAACTCTTTGGTGAGAGCCAATCCTAAACCAGAACCTTCGTAACGGCGGGAGGGCCCGGAGTCCAGCTGTTCAAAATCCTGGAAGAGCCGTGGGATGTCCTCTGATTTGATCCCAATCCCGTCGTCCTCGACCATCAACTTAAAATGGCGCGCGTCTTCGGGCAGGATGCGGATTCTCACTAGTCCGCCCGCTTCGCTAAATTTGATGGCGTTGGATAGCAGATTATAGAGGATCTGCTTAAACCTTTGCTGGTCGAGAGTAACTTCTCCGATCTCTGGCGAAACGTCCCAATCGAGGTGGATTTTGCGCTTAAGAGCCACAGTCCTGGCGCCGGCGCAGACGCTCTCGACGGCCGCTCGGAGAGAAAATTTCTCGAGCCTCAAGTCCATTCTACCGGCCTCGACCCGTGCCAGATCAAGGAGGTCATCGATCAACCGGAGCAGATGTTTACCGCTGCTATAGATTTCTTGGAGGTACTCCTTGCGTTTCGGATCAAAAGGATCCAACTCCGCATCGATTAAGAATTCGGCGAAGCCCATGATGATGTTAAGGGGTGTCCTTAACTCATGACTGGTACGCGTAAGGAACTCGCTCTTAGCGCGGTTGGCGCGCTGCGCTTTTTCGTGCGACTCGCGTAACCCATCTTCGATCAGTTTCAGTTCGGTAATGTCGTAGCCCATTCCGTGCATAAACGGCCGGCCAGATTCGTCGTAGAGTACCTTCACTTCGCCGTGAATCCATACGATACGGCCGTCCCTTGCAATAAACCGGTAGTCGCCTCGGAATGGCTGCGCAAATGCAACCGTCAATGCGAATGCTTCGTTCCACCGTTGACGCTCATCGGGGTGCAGCCGTTCGTACCAGAGTATCGGATTTTCGGACCATTCGGCGGCCGTGTATCCGAGCAGCGTCTCAATATAGGAGCTTACGTAAAGCTCGCAGCGTCCGTTTTCAAACCACGCCATAAATGTGGCCGCAGGTAGTTGATCAATCAGGAGCCGATAATGCTCTTGACCCAGAGTGATGCCGGCCTTTGTTTCTGCGCCGGTTATCCCGGAAGCACCGGAGAGCCTTGGGAGTTCCGGGTTTGGCAGAAACGAGTTGGCCAGCGCGAGCAGTGCCGCAACTGCATCATCTTCAAGAGCGATTTCCGGACGCATCAGTTCCGCAATTTGTTTGTTCTGAATTCAGCTTGGATCGAAACCAGCTCCCGCTTTGTTCGCGCCGGAAGCTGATGAAGAGTCCATCTCCCGCCAGCGCCAGGGCGGTTCCTTGTTCATCGAAGCCTGTGTGAAAGATCTCAGCGTGCGGATTGCTTTACCGTAGCTCTGAATCGCCTGCGAAGATAGCATCGAACCCGGCGGTTGCTCCATGAACGGCATGAATTTGTCAGGAAATCCGGGCATTGTGCAACCGATGCAGATTCCGCCTACATTTGGGCACCCGCCAATGCCGCCCAGCCATCCACGCTTGGCAACATTGCATTGGACGACCGGGCCCCAGCAGCCAAGCTTCACGATGCACGACCGTTTCCCATAAGTGTCAGCGAATTCGCCCTGCTCATAGTATCCGCCCCGATCGCAGCCTTCATGGAGCGTTTCCGAAAAGAGCCACCTCGGTCGCAGTTGCTCATCGAGCGCAATCATCGGCACTTTGCCAGCGGCCTGTTGAAGCAGATAGAGCAATGTCCCCATGAAACTATCGGGATGAACA
>JAFAQT010000227.1 GCA_019246215.1 Verrucomicrobiota bacterium | reverse complement strand
TATCGCCGTCTGGTGAATCCGGCGCTGATGCTCATGTGACGACCGCCAAGTCTTGAACGAGATCCAGATCACCCATGCAATGCTAACGCCTTTCCAGGAAAACAGCGGTCGTCCTTGGAGGAACGAGAAAACTACCCGTCGAGTATTCGTATCGAGCTTCCTTTACGACGATATCAGCGTAAGACCGCCTGAGGATCGGATGCAATTCTAAGGGGATGCCAATATAGTCGGGGAGAACACTCGCTTGGGGGGTTTTATCTGCGTTGAAGAGGACCACCACGCTTTTGTTTTCCGGATCGAGGAGACAGCCTTGCCGGTCGAGAATTACCATGACGATGAGAGCTCGTTGCTGGTTTGGGCCGACGTTATAGAATTTCACCCGCTCCTGTACTTGTGCTCCTGTTCGTAACCGGAAAAGAGGCGTTGATCTCCGGATGCGAAGGATATCTTTGAAATAAAGATGCGATGAATAGATCTCGACGAATCCAGGCACGATCGCCCGGTTGTTCAAAAACGGTCTCATCGCCGCCCAATCATCTTTATTGTCCCACTCCGGCGGCAATCCAACAGCGAAATTATTCGTTT
This sequence comes from Verrucomicrobiota bacterium, assembly GCA_019246215.1. GTDB lineage: Bacteria > Verrucomicrobiota > Verrucomicrobiia > Chthoniobacterales > JAFAMB01 > JAFAMB01. The sequence continues at coordinate 6,054 of JAFAQT010000227.1, read as the reverse complement.
TATAACTCCAGTCCAGCCGATTGAACCAGTCACCGGAGTTATAACTATTTCTATCAAATGACTTCGAGCGCAGGATGTCGTCGCCGGCGTGGAAGAACGGTATCCCCTGCGCCAGCGCGACAATCGCAAGTCCGAGATTGTTCACTCGCACCCGATCGCGGATGCCGGTCGCAAACGGCAACTTGTATTGGTTGTTGTCAAAAAGCGTTTGGTTATCGTGCGCCGAAATGTAGTTAATCACATCGCTTGGATCCTGGCTGTAACCGGCCGGCTGGCCGTTATAGGAAAGCTGCGCTCCTGTCACCAAATCTCCGTGATTGTCCATGAGCTGATATTCCTTTGGCGTTCCAGCGAGAGCCAACTTTATGAGATCGCCGGCGTCCAGGAGCTGTTGGAGCGTTCCGTTAGAGAAGTCATTCTCATCATACCAAAGGCCGTTGATGAAGCCCTGGCTGGCTACCAGGGTTGGGCCTCTGTCGGAAGCACTGCCTCCGCGAATCGCATCCCGCCCTCGGTCGCTGAATGTGCCGATCCCGGTCCCTGCCATATTAATCTGAGTTGCGTTTTCTCCCAGAGCGTTGGACGCCACTTCACCGAAATCCCAACCTTCTCCATACAGATAGATTGTCGGATCAATTTCATGCAGAGCTTCTTTGATCTCCAGCAAGTTGTTTTTGAAGCTGAAACCCATCAGATCAAAGCGGAACCCATCCACTCGATATTGCTTTGCCCAAATTTTCAAAGTGTCGAGCATGAGCTTGAAGAACATGCGACGCTCAGAAGCAGTATTGGGGCAACAGGTGGTCGTATAGAAATTGCCATCGCAGTCAAGCCGGTAGTAGTAGTCGGGGACCACCTTATCGAGCACCGAGAAACAATCCTGCCCCGCCGCAGCCGTGTGATTGTAAACGACATCCATCACAACTCGGAGCCCGATCAAATGAAGCGAATCTACCATCGCACGAAATTCGCGGACTCGCGTGATGCCGTCAGGATCCGTTGAATAGCTTCCCTCCGGTGTTCCGTAATGGTATGGATCATAACCCCAGTTGTATCCGTCCTGGTCTTTAACAGCAGCAATGGCTCTTTGCGGCTCCGGCGAATCCGGAGCGGATATGGGCAGATCGATGCGCGCGATCTTCTGTTCCTCGACGAGCTCCGGCACGGACGTAAAATCAAACGCCGGAAGCAGGTGCACATGAGTCAGTCCTGCTTGCGCGAGACTCCACAGGTGCAGCATCCCGTTTGAGAATACATGGGTAAACGCGGCGTACTTTCCGCGGTCCTTCGCCGGAACAGTCTCGTCAAATACCGAGAAATCGCGGATATGCAGTTCATAAAGGACGATGTCGGTCGGACTCGCCAGATCAGGTTTCGGGATCAAATCCCATGAGTCAGGCTTGCTCAGTGCAGAATCCAGGTCGACAACCAGGCTTTTCAAAGAATTGGGAGCGAGTCCAAGCGAGTAGGGATCAGTGACGAGATTCGTGACGACTTGGCCTTTCACTCGCGAATACACCTCTACTTCATAAAGGTAATACTTCGTGTTCAGCCAGCCTTCATCCCCGACTGTGACCTCCCAGACACCGGCTTCAGCCTTAACCAGTGGATAGGTCTCCCTGTCCACATCCTCGGGGCGGTCGTAGATGAAAAGCCGAACCCATCGAGCCGTCGGAGCCCACAAGCGAAATCGAATTCCATCTCGGGTCAGCTGTGCGCCAAGGTCTCCGTCAAAGTAAAATAGATCATCCAAAACTCCGCCCAACTGTAGCGATGTGGAGGCGGCGATCTCAGAGCCATTCATTTGCGCGACCATCAACTCGTCTTGCAGCAACCCAGGAATTTGATCCAAATCTCTCCGGAAAACTTTGAGAGAAGTCGCGCCCTTCAGAAACGGAAACTTGTCTACGATCGCCTTCGGCAATCCAGTCCGGTCGACAAACAGCGGCAGGAAGGCTGCGCGCTGGTTGCCGTCTGCCATTTGTGCAGTGATCTCGCCAGTGGGTGAATGATACAGTCTATAGGTAGCGCTCGGTGCTGCTCCAACCCAAGCGATCGTTTCCCGGTTCACCCAGTGCGCCTTGGCGGTCAGGCCTGCCACAGTTTTGAGTTCCTTTTCTTCGTTGCCCCTTGCCTGTGCTTCGTGCTGCCCTCAGCCAGAGCATTGCAACAAAAGACCTGCTAAGGGAGAATAGCTACCGAAAGATTGTTCTGATTCACGCAATTTTAAACGAGCTCTTAGTCGAATTTGCAGTCCCCCTTCAGAACTTTCTAACCGGCAATGAACTCGTTGCTCCCCGACTGTGGGGTTATTGCTCGCTAGCAGAAAGAAGCTTTGTCGCGCTTTACCTAAAGTAAAGTGTCTTGCTGCCAATATCGATGATGCCGCCCCGCTCGAAAAAGAAATCGGCGCCGATCAGGCCACCAAACCGGTAGCGGAGGTCCTCGGGACCTTCAGGCAAACCTGTAACTCCGATCAGCGCAGGGCCGAGCGGATATTTGCCCAGATCAAACTCTGGCGCGATCGTGACGCCGACCGGCCGTTCTTTGGAGTGGATCCCTTTTGCGTTCACGGTCGTCCCAATCACAGGGATCCCATTTTGCCTTGCTACGTCCGAGGGCACCAAGGTAGCGAATCCTCCCGTGTCAACGACGAAACTGTATCGGTTGCGCCCGATCCGGCCCTCTACTTCGAGCGCACCGGAATGCGTGATACGCATCGGTACCGCGTTATACCGGCCGCGCTTTGTGCTTTTGATAACTGCTTGCGCGTTCTCTCCGGGAACTTCCAGATAGATCCGTTGATTCCGACAATCGATTACGGCGTTATAGCGCTGCAGGATGTCCAACCCGATGATCCCATCCATTGTCACTCGATGTCCCGATTCGCGGAGCTTGGCTCGGAAATCGCGGAGGTCGATCAATGCCACCGGCCCGGAACCTAGATTGTCGCTTCCGACGTAAAGGCTATTGACCACCGCCACCGGGACAATCCGGTTGTTTACCTCAATCTGGTTCGGAACCTGAATCACCCCGGGTCCTTTTGACAACCCGAGGAGCTTTGCTTTGTTAGAATCCACGATGCTAAGCGCGGCGCCTGTATCGACCGCAAACCATGCTGGGCGATCATTGACACGCACCGAAACAAAAAGGTGATTGCCTGTGCTGCGACTTAAAGTAATACCGGGGGTGAGTTGGGTCGGTTCGCTTGCCTTTAGGCTAGGAAAACCGACACATGCGCAGTAGAATATCCAGCTTACGGCACAAATCAGTAGTTTCTCAAATTGTTGCATGGTGGTTGCAGTCATGAATATTACACGATCAGTGGCGTTTTGGTCGGCCGTTTTTCTCAGCTTCGGCGTTTTCCTCATTAATGCGGAATCGGGATTAGCGCAAAGTAGACCTGGATGGGGAGAAATCTGGCAGCAACGCATGACCATCGGGCAGGCGCAATTGGATAGTGCGTTTAAACTCGCAGAATCGGGCAAAGTCAACGAGGCCCTCGCGATGATTGACCAAGTGATTGCCACCGACCCGAGCAATTGGCGCTCCTATTTTTTAAAGTCTGCCGTCCTCGTTCTCGCCAGACGCGGGAGCGAGGCACTCAAACAGATCGACACCAGCATCAATCTGGCCCGCAAAAGCAACGTTTCTGCCGGTTTGCTCGCGGAACTCTACGAAAGTAAGGCGCGCAGCTGCATGGATTACGGTCGCGATGGTGAGGCAAAAAAGTCCCTTGAACAAGCAGTTCGCCTCCAACCGACCGATCCCACCACTCTCAATGATCTGGCGTGGATGCTCGCCACGTCAAAAGACAGCCGGGTCAGGGACGGACGCCGTGCGGTAGCGATCGCGACTAAGGCCTGCCACCTGAGCGATTGGAAGAACGCTTTCTCGGTCGACACGCTGGCGGCTGCTTCCGCCACTGCAGGTAATTTCGCGGATGCGGTCAAGTACCAGCAGCTTGCCATCTCCCTTTTGGGCCCGGATGATCGCAAAGCTCAATTGCCAGGGATGCAACAACGACTGCAACAGTATTCCGATGGCCAGATATTCACGGGCATCTAAAGCTTCGGTGTGATCTTTCCGTGCTAATTCCATTGAATATCGGTTGGGAATCTCGCATAAACCCCTTCCGGATCGTTCAATGCCCGGATGTCCTTGAGCTCGTTCTCCAATTCTCGTATTCCCAAGCCAACCGGATCGAACCTGGCAACAGGAGGTCTGGGTGTCGATTTGAAGAGCTCTTTAAGTTTTTCGCTCAGATCTTTCCGTCCCGGGAATTCCTTAATTCGCGGCTGATCGCCAAGATGCGCCAGATTTGCCGCATAGGCGATGGCCGCATTCAGCCCACCCATTTCATCCACCAATTTGATCTTCGCCGCCTCGCTTCCTGACCAAACGCGGCCTTGAGCAATATCGTTCACCTGCTCAACGGTAATGTGCCGACCTTGCGAAACTCGGGTTAAAAACTGGCCGTAGAATCTATCAGTGGCCTTCTGTAGCATTGCCAAATCCGCGTCCGACTTTTGTTTGACCGGATTAAACAACGTCGCCAACGCGTTGGTCGTGGTGACGGAGTCCGTAGTGATTCCATTGTCGGTAGCGAGCCTTTCAAAATTTATCTCCAACCCAAAGACCCCAATGCTGCCCGTAACCGTGGTCGGCTCAGCGAATATGTGTTTCGAACCTGCAGAGATGTAATAGCCACCCGAAGCGGCATAACCGCCCATCGAAACGACCACAGGTTTTGTTTCCTCTGCCGCCTCCAGCTCGCGATAGATCTCTTCGGAGGCAAACCCGCTTCCGCCGGGGCTGTTAACGCGAAGAACAATCGCTTTCACATTCGGATCGAGGCGAAACTTTCGGATCTCGCGCGCATATCTTTGCCCCCCGACGTTACCTGCTGCACCTTCCCCATCGACAATCTCACCTTCAGCGTAAACGACCGCAATCTTTGGTCGCGAATCAGGCTGCCCTTTAATGTTTCGCTCAACACTACCGAGATACGAAGAAACTGTTACCTGGCGAAATGTACGGTGCTGTTCGTCCGGCCCATACTGCTTCTTCAGTCGGTCGATGACCGTCGATCGAGAAACCAGTTCGGTGCCCAGTTTGCTCTTCACCGCCAATTCTCCGTCGATCAAACCGTTTGCATTGATGAGCTGTTCGAACGATCCATGAGGTAATCCGCGCGCCCGTTCGATCGTGTTTGTCACCTCATTCCATATATCCGCAAATAGCTTTTCGAGCTGCTCCCGATTTTCCGGACTCATATTCTCGCGAATATAGGGTTCCACGTAAGATTTGTATTTTCCGACTCGAAAAACCTGTACGCCAATGCCGAACTTTTTCAGAGCGCCCGCGAAATAAAGCGGCGAACTGGAAGGTCCGCGCAAGATAAACTCAGCCTGGGGATCAACAAAGAGTTGATCCGCGACGGACTCGAGGTAATAGCCTTGCGTGAACGGAAACTCGAGATAGGCATACACCGGCTTGTGGGACTCCTTGAATTTTGCGAGACCCTCACGAATTTCCTTCAGTGCAGGATAACTTGAGGCGTAGCCGCCGAGGGGCACTAAATTCCCCGTAATGAAGACGCCTCTAATCTTTGGATCGGTTGCCGCACGATTGATCGCTCGCAAAATTTCGCGCAGAGTAACTGGCGTTTCCTGCGATTCTTCATTCAACTCGGCGAAAAGCTGGGATGTGCTGAACTCCGGCGGCGCATCTGAGATCGGCACAGCAAGGTCAAGGACCAATAGGGAGTTATCAGCGATAGCCACGCGCCTTTCAGAGTTCGCGATTATCAGCGCAATCACTGCGATACATCCGACCAGAGCGACGCCAAATAAAAACAGTACCGCAAAAAGTACACCGAAAAAGGATCCAAAGAACGATTTCATCAGTTAAAATACCCTGTGTTGACTGATCCGCGCCGCGGAACAAGGTCCAAAGTTGCCCAGACCTGGCGGGGCGGCGCAGTCCCAGTTTATTACTGAAGCATGCTCCGACAGCCTGTGTCATTTCGCAAATGTGACGAATACTGGTTTC
>JAFAQT010000220.1 GCA_019246215.1 Verrucomicrobiota bacterium | reverse complement strand
TGAAGCGTCACCAAGAAGACAGAAGGGAAATAACAAAAAGTCTCATCCTCGTTGAATTTGGTTTTGCGACATGATCTGCGCGGACCTCTTTCGTTGTCCGTTTCATCTCGATCAATCCGCGAGATAAATCCACCGGCCTTTATAAGGTTAATAAACGTCGTTCAGGCTTGCCGATAAAGCGTGTGTCTTGCTACAAATGGCGCGTTTAAATCCACCTGACCTCCGCTAAAAGCGGGGGAGTCAGCCTCAGAGACCGATAGAGCTCAGCGTCGTTTCCTAAAAGGATCCCTGGATTGGTTCTCCGAATCGAAGATGTCGTGCCAAGGCGTTAGCGTTTCTGCAAAGGATGCGACTCTTCCGATAAGTGGGAACGCGCGGCACAGGGTGACTACTGTGCAATGCTGCCTGCGTTGATGCCCTTTGCTAATTCGAAGGAAGAGCCGACCGCGCCGACAACGCACGCCTTGCGTTCCAACCCAAGGCGCTCACGGAAATAGTAAACCGGTTCGAGGCCGGTGCAGTGCGCGCCCATAATTTGAGCGACCCCGAATTCTTTGAGCTTGTCCGCCGTCCAGGAGAGCGTGTCCACTTTGGCTGCGAAGAGGTGAAATCCGCCTAAGGCGGCGTAGACCTGTGCCCCGGGACGCACCACCTGGCGTGCGTAGGTCAGAATGTTAATCAGGCCGGCATGACCGCAACCGGTTAAGACGACTAGTCCTTTATCCGTGTCCAACACCAGCGATTGGTCCTCGGGGATATTGTCCAAAACGAGGTTACCATCGGGGTCGCGATAATGGATCCCCGCCGGATAGTTTTTCTCCGGGAAGGGCCGCGGCACCGGACCCGTTAGCCACACACCGGTAAAGAGCTGCTTCGGTTCGACGTATTCAATGAATTGGCCGCCGAGCGCTTCATAGCCATTTTTCACTTCAGCCATGGTCATTTTGCCCGCACCCAGGGCGCCCGGCGGGATTAATCGTTCCAGGAAAATGCCGCGGCCGACGTGGGCACGGGAAAGTGCCTCAGGGTTTGCCTTGGATAGCTCTCGCCTCAAGGTCACTAGACCGGTGACGTGATCCCAGTGGCTGTGTGAAAGAATGACGTCTTCGACGTTGGACAGCTCCACACCTAGTTCGCGGGCGTTATTGAGCACTGTCTCAGGCCGTCCGCCTGTGTCAAAGAGCACACGATTGCCGTCGGCTTCCACCAGGGCGGAGAAACCCCACTCGCCCACGCCGACAGCGTCGGTCAACATAGTGGACAGCACGGTGATCTTCACTACGTGCACGGGACCAAGCGCTGATGCAGGCGAAGCGGAGGCGCTCTCCTGGTCTCCGCAGATTCGGGCTAAGCCGAGAAGCAGAGCCACACCCGCGCCGAATAGTTTTGCTGAAGCGAGGGGCCGGCGGACTTTTTTTTTGTCCGAGCGCGTCTTGTTCATAGTACGAAGATGGCGATGGCAGTTTAGCTTCTGACTCCCAAATGACGCTTTTATGATAAACTTTGGTGCGCTACGGAACGAGCGTTTTCTGCTTTTGGTGCGCCAACAGAGTCACAGGGGAACGAGCACACAGCTTGATCTGTTTTACGGCAAACTCTGACCATTTACTTCGAGCCGCGTGTCAGTGAATCAAGAGCCACTGTCTCCGGAACGAAGAAGATATTCCAGATCAATACGATCTTTTTCCCGATTTCCTTGCTTTAATCGGATCATCAGGTCGCGGCTGGCAAAAGGAATCTCCAAGCCGCTAATAGCCCGGATGATCAAGGCGTCCCGGGCCTCGGCGAAGGTCACTCCACATGCAGCAGTCATTAGATCGACGGTGATTTCGTCGTTGACGCGAACCACCACCCATTCCCGCAAATCCTCGTCCGCACCAAGCTCGTCGATCGCCCGCTCTGGCAAAATGCGCAGAGCCAGACGAACGAGGTTCTGGTTTTCCATAGATCCATCGATCAAAAGATCGACATCCTCGGTGACTCTGACGAGGCCGAGCTCATTCATAGCAAGGCCTCCAATTATAATATATTTTGCCCCCAGCCTATTAAGCTCGGCGCATAATCGTAGGAGGTCGCTACGTTCAGGTGGTCGTGTCCCTTCGGCCATCCTCTAGATCCGTGTAAGAACGGAAGCGCTCAATCGGAGGCCGTTTCGGCCTGCGGCACAAGAAAGGTCGCAGGTTCCGCTGCAATCGGTCGAAACGTTCCCAACGGTCGCCGCTCAGGCGGCCCACCTCACGGAGTTTGTTCTTTTGTTTCGGTCCTGGCATAACGGAGGGCGATTGCAGTAGTTGATCGTGTCCCGATCGCATGCTACGGCCCAAACTGTCTCGGTGCAGGACAACGATGCCAAGACTCTGGACAAGAAACAACCGTTTTTCCAGGGCACGCCAACCTCAGGTCGGCCCGCTTGGGGTCACTTCGATGACACATTCCGTAAGGCTGGGACAAATGTTGCCGGCGTTTGCAATATCTTCCGGGTAGGTTTGATGGCTGACCGTAAAGGTCCGGCTCATCCTGGTCCTTAAGAACTGTACTGCCTACTGCCGATATTAGAGCTGAGGATCCATCGATTAACGGCGCATAGATATATGGCGAATCGATTGGGATTCGAATCCACGTTCTTAATCGATGACCTAGCCTGCCAAACATGATTCTCGGACCTTGCGCTCCGGCGCTACCGGATTACGGCACCTCGAGCGGCATCGCCGAATCCGCTGCTTTATCCGGCCAATAGTCCTGTTCGCAATGTTATCCAATTGCTAATTCGAATCGTATTGACATCACTCGATTGATCGAAGAGCGAGCAACAGATCAGGTAGAACAAAGCGCACAAACTTAGCTTGAGCTGCAGCCGGTTCTTCTCCAAGAGATTGCTGGAGAGCAGACCGAATAACCTCGCGGATTCCGTCGGCAAGGCTACGGTCGAGGAGTTCAGAACTTATCAAAGCTCTCTGGTGTAGCGTGGGCAGGATCGCGCCGCCAGCATCTTGAGATCGAGGCGAGCCGCCATCGCTTTGGCAGTCGCAACAAAAAATTCGCATGCTTGACGGGCAAAAGAATTATGTTAAAAGGAGACGCTTCCAATACCCCAACCCCCAAAAGACAACGACCGTGAAATCAAAGTTCGGGACATTCTTGTTGACAGCCGTCCTTGTGCTGACGTCCAACAGCGGCTTTTCGGCCGGATCAGACATTTCAGCTAAGTTACGTCTGATGGCCTTTGGCGGCGACGCTCAGCTTAAAGCGGTGACCAACGCCGTCGTACGCTTCAATCAGAAGAGTCCAAAGGTAAAGGTCGAGATATCCATCGATCCAATAACAAATGGCTGGGGCGACTACGTCACCCGTGTTCTCTCGCAGTTCAACGCAAACAATGCCTATGACGTCTATGGGACGGCAATCGAGACGTTCAGGACGTTCGAGACTCGCAACCTATTCATTCCACTGGACGACTACATTGCCAGTCATGCTACCTATTCCGATTTCGATCCGGCTCTTTTCAAGTACGCATCCTACAAGGGCAAGACGTACTTTATCCCGATCGGATGGAACAACATCATGATCAATTACAACCGGAAGCTGTTCAAGGATGCCGGTGTTGAGTTTCCAAAGCCAGGCTGGACCTGGGATCAGTTCCGTGAGGACGCCAAGAAACTGACCGTCCGCGACGCGTCGGGCAACGTGACTCAATTCGGTTATGAGGTTCCTAATCAGTTCTTTTTCGTGCAGCCGTGGTTTTTCTCGAACGGAACGTCGGTCCTGAACGAAGACTGGACCGCGTCCAACATGCTTGACCCGAAGGTGTCGGAGTCGCTGCAGTTTCTCTATGACCTGATCCATGTGGACAAGGTGTCGCCCATTCCCGGTAAGGACGCGATGAACAACCAGTTCATGGCCGGACAGGTGGCAATGATCGCGCGCGGTCATTGGATCGTTGAGAACGCCATGGCTGCCAAGCTTGACATGGATATCGCTATCCCGCCGACGCGAGTGAATGACTACACGGTGATTGGATTCGGCGGCTACGGGGTCTCGAGGACCTCGAAATATCCAGACCTGGACAAGGAGCTTGTCGGCGAACTCACAAGCTTCGAAACGCAAAAGGAAGAGGGCGAAGCGGGAGGGGGGGTACCCGGTCGGAAATCGGCCGCCGAGACGCCATCCTTCCTGGCCTACCCGCCGAGTGCAGCGCTCTATTATCAGACTTTGCCGCACACCCTGCCGGTACCGTCGCCGGCTAATTTCCAAGAGGTCGAGAAGATCTTCATCCGCAACTACATAGCAATGATGTCTGGCGAGATCTCGATCAAAGACGGCGTGAAGCGCGCAGATCAGGAACTGAACGAATCGTTCAAGCGCCTCGCAGCCCACGAGGGTAAGTAAGAGAAGTTGTCAATGGCAGTAGAAAGCTGAAGAGCGAATTAGCGTCGGTGCCGAGAATGCCCTTTTTTAAAATGGTGAATCTCCCGAGGGGATAATTGTGCATGCTCGTCCTGATCGTCTAGAATCGCCCTAACATCGACACCGGCACTGACAACTCCTCCTTCGATGCAGCCTCCGACCAGGCAAACCAAGTCAGACCTCGAGAGGGTGCAGAGGCGTGCCGGCTATCTTTTCATACTGCCCTCCTTCGGGCTCTACGCCGTTTTCGTGTTGGCGCCGGTCATCCTTACCTTCGTGCTCAGCTTTACCTACTACGATCCGATGGTCGGCTCGCGCTGGGTGGGACTGGAGAATTTCGAGCGTTTCTTTACCGGCGATCGTTCGCTACAAATCTTCTGGAACACACTCTGCTTCGCAATCTTCGCGGTGGCTGGAAACGTCATCGTCGGCCTTCTGCTCGCGCTGGCCCTCAATCGCGCGATGCCTTCGTTCCTCCTCTATCTATTCCGCCTTGCCTATTTCTTGCCGGTCATCATTGCCGCTGCCTTCGTCTCGATCGTATGGGGCTATTTTTACGGCGACGATCTCGGCGTCATCAACTATTACCTTACCAGGCTCGGCTTTGCTCCGGTCCATTGGCTCACATCGAGCCGGACGGCTATGATGTCGATCATCATTATGGACGTCTGGAAGAACGCCGGCTTTTTCATGATCATTTTCATCGCTGCTCTGCAGGGCGTACCGAAGTCAATCATGGACGCTGCGATCATGGACGAGCCCTCCTACTGGCGCCGGTTCTTCCGCATCATTCTGCCGTGGATCTCACCAGTCGTCTTCTTTGCCATCGTCTACGCCTCGATCGGTGCGCTGCAAGTCTACGAGTCGATCGTTATTCTGACCCAGGGCGGCCCTGGCGACGCTACACGTTCCATGTCTATTCACATTGTTGAAGAAGCCTTTGGCAGCTTCGAAATCGGCTATGGCGCTTCGGTCTCTGTGATCATGACCTTAATCATTCTGATCATCACGTCCATTCAGCTTCTCGCCTCGCGGCGATGGGTCCGATATTAATCATGAAGACCAAAGCAGCCAAGCGTTGGATCGACCGAACGATTATCACTTTCATGGCGGCGCTGGGTGTGGTCATGCTCCTGCCATTCGCCTGGCTGTTCAGCATGTCGTTCCGATCACCGGCGGAAGCCTACAAGATGCCGCCGAGCTTCCTTCCGCCCAGTCTCGACTTCAAAAACTATTGGGCGGTTCTTACTTCCAGCATTCCCTTCCTGCAGATCTACTGGAATAGCGTCGAAGTCGCTGTTCTGGTCACTCTTGGCCAACTCGTCACCTGCACTCTCGCCGCCTTCGCTTTTGCGCGCCTGACCTTTCCAGGCCGCGATAGCATTTTTTTCGTTATGCTAGTCGGGCTGATGTTCCCCGCGCAGGTGACGATCATCCCAATCTATCTGGGTTTCGCTCAGGTCGGCCTGCTCAATCGTCCGATCGGCCTCGTGCTTATGTATCTGACTTCGAGCTTTGGTGTCTTTCTTGTCCGCCAATTTATGCGCTCGCAGCCCAAGGCCCTGGAGGAAGCGGCATTGATGGATGGAGCCGGTTATTTGAAGATATTCTATCGCATTTCGTTGCCGCAGTTGCGGCCTGCCCTGTCAGCCCTAGGAATCATCACCTTTACCCAAACATGGAACTACTATTTCCAGGCACGCGTCCTTCTTGAGCCGCAAAGGGCAATGACGCTGCCGATCGCGATGGATCTCCTCCGCGGGTATCTAGCTTCCGGCAATCTCTCAGTGGTCATGGCGGCCATGAGCATGGCTGTGTTGCCGGTGATCCTAATCTTCCTCCTTGCCCAGAAGTTGGTGATCGAAGGCGTCACAATGAGCGGCATCAAGAATTAGCGTCCTGTACCCCAATGTTTGCAAATGTTGCAACAGCCCAAAAACATCGACGATCGCTTCGTCTACACCGGCAAAAGACGTAAATACGTCTCTTTTCCGCTCGGCGGCATCGGAACAGGCAGCGTCTCATTGACAGGCAGCGGCCGACTGGTCGACTGGAGCATTCGCAACCGGCCCGCGATCTACCAGTTCAACGGCTACAGCCATTTCGCAATCAAGGCAGAGCAGGACGGCAAACTGCTAGGCGCTCGCGTATTGAACGGACCCTATGAGGGGACCCCGGCCGGTTCGCCAAGTGTCCGCAAGTTCGACGGTTTTGGTTTCGGCGCCAATCGCGACTCGATGGCCGGAGTTCCCCACTTTGACGACGTCACGTTTATCGGACGCTTCCCTGTCGCCGAACTCGAGTTCCATCAGGCGAACTTTCCGGGCCAGGTGCGCATGACGGCGTTCAGCCCGTTCATTCCGCACAACGACCGCGATTCGTCGATGCCGGTAGCGCTCTTCGCAATCCTGGTCGAAAACGACACCGACGCCCCGATCGACTATACGATCGCTTCGACCCTCGGCAATTACGGCTGTGACAGCGGCATCCACACTTTTACGCGAAAAAACGGGCTCAGCATTCTTCATTTCACCTCGGCAGATACGAGAAGTCCGGAACGACGCGGCGATCTCGCAATCACCGCAGACGGGGAGGATGTCGAGCACGTCGACTACCATTTTCGCGGTCAGTGGTTCGACAGCCTCAGTCGCTATTGGCGAGAGTTCGCCCGGGTCGGACGCCTTCGCGAGCGGCGCTACGAGAAACCGCGCACGACAAAGAATATGTTCCAGGAGCCAGAGCATGGAACGCTTGCGGTGCGCGTCCGCATCGTGCCCGGTCAGACAGGGCAGGTGCGCTTCGCGATCAGCTGGAACTATCCGCTCGGCAGCGTTTACTGGTTCAATCGCGATCAGCCAGGCAGTCCGCCTTTTGAGGGCACGCCTCCAACCTGGAAGAACTACTATGCGACCCAATGGGCGGATTCAGCGGCGAGCGGGGCGGACGCTTTCAAGCGTTGGGACACGCTCGACGCGCAGACCGTTGCCTTCCGTGATTCGATTTTCGGGTCATCGCTGCCGCTCGAAATCATCGACGCGCTCAACGGTACACTCGGCATCCTCCGCTCAGCGACCCTCATCCGACTGGAGGGTGGGGAGATCTGGGGCTGGGAGGGCCAACACATCCACGAAGGTTCTTGCGAGGGGAGCTGTACCCACGTCTGGAATTATCAGCAGGCGCTCGCCAATCTTTTTCCGGCGCTTGAGCGGACTCTCCGCGAAACGGAGTTTACCTATAATCAGTTGCCGAGCGGGGGCCTGACTTTCCGCCAAAGGCTTCCTCTCGGTTCCGGTTTCGACATCATCGGTCCATGTGCTGATGGCCATTTCGGCGCGATCGTTAAAGCATATCGCGAGTGGAAGAACCTTGGAGATGACGCGTGGCTGCGGACTTATTGGCCGAAGATCCGACGCGCGATCGAGTATGCCTGGTCGCCGGATAACCCGGACAAATGGGACCTGGACAAGACAGGTGTGCTCTGGGGCCGTCAGCACCACACTCTCGACATGGAGCTTTTCGGCCCGAATTCCTGGCTAACCACGATCTATGTTGCAGCGTTGAAGGCTGCTTCGCACATGGCGGAGGCAATGGGCGACCCCGCTTTCGCTAAAGAGTGTCACGACATGGCGGTGAAAGGCAGCGCCTATGTCGATCGCGAGCTCTTCAACGGCCACTATTACGGCCAGAAGCTCGATTTGTCCGATCGTTCTGTGCTCACCAATTTTGACCAGAACCGCAAAGCCGGGGTGCTCAGTGACTCGTTTATGGAGGCCTACTGGTCTGACGAGCATGGTGAAATCAAATATCAGATCGGTAATGGCTGCCTCACCGACCAGATTCTCGGCCAGTGGCATGCCGATATCGTCGGGCTTGGTGATCTACTCGATCCGGAAAAGGTGCGGACCGCGCTGCAATCCGTGTTCAAAGAAAATTATCGGCCGAGCCTCCGCGATCACTTCAATCCGTGTCGCGTTTACGCCTATGAGGACGAGGCCGGACTTCTCCTCTGCACCTGGCCGGACGGGACGACCAAGCCGGCAGTGCCGGCGCCATACGCAGAGGAGATCTGGACCGGGCTGGAGTACATGATGGCCTCGCACCTGATCCAGCGCGGCCTTGTCGAAGAGGGTCTCACCGTCGTGCGGGCGGCGCGCGCTCGTCACGATGGGTCACGGCGCAACCCGTGGAACGATATAGAGTGCGGCAGTTACTACATTCGGGCGCTCTCGAGCTATGCGCTGCTCAACGCCTACTCCGGTCTTTCGTTCGACCAACAGCGCGGGGAGATCGGCTTTAAACCGGCGCGCGCCGGCGACGGGATCTATTTCTGGTCTGCCGGGCGAGGTTGGGGCATAATTGAACTGAAAGCATCGACGGTGACGCTGACAGTGAAGGGGGGAGAACTAGTCGTGTCGAGACTGCGACTTCCGGGTCTGCGGGGCGTAGCCACTGTGGAAGGCCAGACCGCTGAGCGGAATGGTGACTTGATCTTACTCGGAAGGAACCACGCGCTGCAGGCTGGTGATCGGCTGATCGTGGGAGTGGACGCGTATGGCCAAGCTTGAGCTAAAGAGCGTCCATAAAAGCTTCCAATCAGTTGAAGTGATCCATGGCATCAACCTGATGGTCGAAGACGGATCCTTCACTGTGTTCGTCGGACCCTCTGGATGTGGGAAATCGACCCTGTTGCGGATGATTGCCGGGCTTGAAGAGATGACCTCCGGCGAAGTGCACATCGGCGGTAAACGCTGTGATCATCTTTTGCCGTCGGCGCGGGGCCTTGCGATGGTGTTTCAATCTTACGCTCTCTATCCACATATGAGCGTGTATGAGAATTTGCGTTTTGGCTTGGTTAACCAGAAGTTACCAAGGCCAGAGATCGATGCTCGTATTCGGCGCGCAGCCGAGATCCTCCAAATTTCCGAGCTTCTCACACGAAGGCCTTCTCAACTTTCCGGTGGTCAGAGTCAACGCGTGGCGATCGGTCGCGCTATCGTCAAGGAGCCGGAAGCTTTCCTTTTCGACGAGCCGCTGTCCAATCTCGACGCGGAGTTGCGGGTGAAGATGCGGACCGAGCTTGTCAGTCTGCATCGCCGGCTGAAATCGACAATGGTGTATGTCACACACGATCAGGTCGAGGCCATGACGATGGCCGACACGATCGTGGTCCTGCGCGCCGGGGCTGTCGAGCAGGTTGGTACCCCGATCGAACTCTATGCCCGACCGCGCAACCAGTTCGTTGCGGGCTTTCTCGGCACTCCACAAATGAACATGCTGAAAGCAAAGATACTGACGATCACCAAAGACGGAATGAGTTTATCGGTTGACGGTGGGCGAAGCGCCATCCATGCCGCTGTAGATGGAACGGGAAGTCTCGCCCGAGCGGATTGCCTAGTAGGGATCCGGCCCGAACATCTTGCGCTGTCCCACCGCGGCGCGATCGCAGGAACCGTCTTCACTAGCGAGATGCTCGGCTCCGAGACGATGGTTTTCACCAATTTGCAATCCGGCGAAAACATCACGGCAGCGATGCCCGGAATTCGCAGCCTTCGGCAGGGAGCGGTCGTTCGATTTTCGGTCGACCGCCGATTCGTTCACGTATTCGATGATCGAGGGATCACATTTCCTCCGCTGCGCTCGTGGCGCGAGGATTATGTGGATGGCTGAATCGCAAGGGAGGTCTGCACCTCCGTCGATTTCCCTGATTCGACGCTCAAGAACTTGCTGCCCAGGCGCAAAAACGGGCGTAACCCGTCAATCACTCATTAGAGATGGTTGTTTGATCGACTGGAAAAGTCGCGTCTTACAAAGAGAACATCGTTGCTGCAGACATTGGCGAACCCCTTGCCAGTGGATATGTTTTGGTCTCGTTCGCCGATCTCCCTCGGTTGGGCAATGAAGTAGTACACTCGGACGAACGCCGAAGCTCCGGACCAAGAGTACTCCGAGACTCTGCCCAAGGCACTTTCGTCAAAGGCAAAGGTGATTCAAAGGTGCGCTCAGGCCGGCATCGCCACTCGCATTCGACGCTCGAAGAAAAGCGCTGAAAAAGCTGAGAAAGCCTTATGAGCCCCCGAAGAGGAGGCGATCTGACCCCCATTACTGATGAAAAAGGTCGGTGCATTCGACGGACTATTGACAATGCCGGTCCCGGTAAGACCGGGTATCTCTGCCCTGGAAAGAAGGCTCCCTGCAGGGCCCTCTTTGCCGCCTCCTGCTGCCGGTGCCTCCCTGTTGTGCCCCAAACCTCTCCGATCGTGTTCGTGATTTTTGGCCACTCCAAGCTCAATCGACTTCGCACCTGACCGCAGACAAGCGTTATGGTTGCAGATTGAGATTTTGACGCTATGCCTTTCCTCTCGATCTCTCGAACTCGGGTTTTTCTAAGGGCTAAAAACTCCCCACTGCATCCCTTGGCGGGTCCTACTCCCCACCTTCGCGCTCTTCGCGTTCTACTGTTCATTTTCAAACAATGCTAACAACCTTCTATTCGCTCTCAAATAAGACCAAAGCCGACCTTGCGGGTACTATTACCTTATTACCGCACGCCTGCATTTCAGGATCCTCCGGACTGGCGGATCTCAATGAACGGGCTTGATCGAGTTCTACTGTCGCTTCGCTGGCGGTGCGGCGATCGTCGTTGATCAGCACTACGGCCCGCAGTTTCTGGTGGGCACGGACAAAGACGCTGTAGGAAATCGAGGCTCCCGGCTCGGTCTTCACTTTGGCGCCGATCGTATCGCGAAATTCTCCTTTCCAAAGATAGTCGGAATAGCGGGACCGGAAGTGATCCACCTTTTGTCCGTAGGCAATGGTTAGGGGAAAATCGTCCAGGTCACCCTTAAAGTTAAACGGTTCGTAGCTGATGATATAACGATACAGGAGTGCCCGATTGACCATCTCCCGGTCGTCAAATCCGGTAACGGCGATCATGATCGGGTAATACGGGTCCGCGTAACGTTCGGCGGGAATATGCCCCTGGAAGATCCGGAAATAGGAGAGCGCATAGTACTGATGCTGCAGGTCAAACGGCGCTTCGGCGGAAAGCAGGAAATCCGATCGATGGCGTTGCCGCAGCAGTTCCTGGAAGGTCTGTCCCAGGGTCAGGTCGCCCGACGCCATGGTGGCCGGGGTGCGATGACGGTGCGCTTCAGAAAAGCAATGAGTAGCCGCATAGTGATGAAACGCTTCGTCGTACAGGACGCCACTGGCGCCGAGGGAAAGACTTTTCTCGAACTCCCGCTCACAAAGGCTGATCCAGGCCGGATCATGCAAGCAAGCGACCATGAATCGCCGATTGTTGATACTCATCCATTGGACCGGAGTTTGATACTCGTATCCCGGATGACAATAAGGCATGCCGTACGGATCGATGGCCGCGCTGTCGAGAAACGAGGCAAAATCGCTACGGGTGACATCCGCCCAAACAAATTTATTGAACAGAATGACGCGGACGCCGAACGCCTCAATCTCGGCTATCGCCGCCTTCAGATCGTCCCAGCTACCAAGTCTATCGTCGGGATCGTGCGAGGGATTACCGCGGTCTTGCCCGCCTTGGTTCCATCCGACCAACTGCAGGGCGGTCACACCATGATCGGCCAGTTGACGGGCTCTGGTCGGCAAATCGCTGAACTGTGTCCGCAAGTCGTCCTCGGTGGATCCGATTTGGATTTGTTGCCAGGAATGGACATCGTGAAGCCACTCGGGGCTTGCCGCCTGCTGATACCAGGTTGCTCTCCAGCGCCGATAAATGTCGAGACCGCCATGCCAATCGCCCAGATAGGGCTCCACTACGATGTCCGGAAGTTCAATCGCTTCGCCGGGCGCGGCGATCGGATAATGAACTGACTCAACGGTCAGATGCACCGGAGTTTCTCCGATACTAGTCAGATCGGGACTGAGCGCGTGAAACGAATCGAGATATCCGGGCCTCAGTTCCGATTGGAAACAGACCATTTGGCGTGCACTGGTGTCGTGCACGGCCAGGTAGATCCCTTGGGTTCGCGCGCCCAGAAGAACGAAGCGTTGCGGAAAATGGTAGGCGCCCGGGATCCCGGGCAACAGCGAGCCCTTACCCTCGATCTGCAGCGGATAGTTCGTACCGTAGTATCCGCGTTCGTTGCCGGTATGCGGCCAGAGCGGGGTCCGCTTCATCGTGCCGTAATCGAAATTTTCTCGGTAAAGAAAATCTGTGTTATCGGGTGGGACCAGGTCTCCCAGGACCGGCCAGCTCAAGGTCGTGATCGTGGCATCACTCGCGTTCTGAAGACTACCGGAAAAGGTTAGGCGGCCTTGCTCCAATTGTACTTGGGTGGACAGACTGACGGCCAATTCAATTCCCCCAGAGGTGCGCAACTGATCCCATTCGAAACTGATTTGTTGTCCAGCAGAATTGACGGTTGCCTGACGCAGTCGGCAACTTAACCCGCTGACGGGATTGAATAGTCGATCTTTCCAAGTCGCATAGGCCCGGAAGGATTGCCCGAGCTCAGCCCGTTTCTGGATTTTCCAACCGGTCGTTTTGTGCTGGTAATCGATCCATGCCCCTGTTTGGGCATCAAAGACGGCGCGCACGGTCGGGTCTTCGAGAATCAGCAGTTCCTGACCCGCTTTGGGATTCCACCAATCTTCGCTTAAAGGTGAGCCGAGCGATCGGATCGGTTCTTGTGTGGAGCTTTTCATAAACTTTTGATCGGTGCTAGAGCTAGTGTACACTAAGCTTTGACCGCGCCGGCG
This sequence comes from Verrucomicrobiota bacterium, assembly GCA_019246215.1. Classification (GTDB taxonomy): domain Bacteria; phylum Verrucomicrobiota; class Verrucomicrobiia; order Chthoniobacterales; family JAFAMB01; genus JAFAMB01. The sequence continues at coordinate 3,551 of JAFAQT010000220.1, read as the reverse complement.
GTCAGGCCTGCGATAAATTGTTTCTGCAAAAACAGGTAGACGAGCACCACGGGCGCAATGGAGAGCGCAAGCGTGGCAAACAATTGCGGGAATTGGGTCTCGTATTGGTTGACGAAAAACGCCTGCAGACCCAGCGGCAATGTTTGCAGGTCCGGGTTGTGAATGAAGACCAGGGCCAAAAAGAATTCGTTCCAGGATTGGACAAAAGTGAAAATGGTAACGGTTGAAAGCACTGGGCGTGAAAGCGGCAAAACGATCTTGAGGAGAATCATCCGGTTGCTGCATCCGTCGAGGCGCGCCGCATCCATCAGTTCGGAAGGTAATTGATCGAAGTAGGTCTTGAGCAGGAAGATAGCCAACGGCAGACTGCCGGCGGTGTAGGGCAGGATGAGACCGAGAAGAGAATCGGAAAGATGTGCCCGGACAATCAGGACGTAAAGAGGGATAATATAAATCTGCACAGGAATGGTTAGCAGGGTAACAAATGCTAGGTAGATCCAAGCGCGGCCGCGAAAGCTGATCCGGCTCAGAGCAAAGGCAGCCATCGAACCGGCGATTAACGTTAAGAGGACCGTGCCGGCAGCAACGATCAGACTGTTCAAGGCGAATTTTGGAATGTGCGCTTCGTTCCAGGCAAATTGATAATTGTCAAGATCGAAGGTGGTGGGCGGAGAAACCGGGTTGGCCAGAAAAGCGGTTTCGCTTTTCAGGGAGCCGGAGATCATCAAGACAAACGGGTAAAGAATCACCAGCGCGAAGCAGGCGAGGAGCAGGTAGCGGACGGAGTTCAGTGCCTTTGGATTGGAGTACGACATGTAGACCTATGCTTCGCGTTCGGCCGGCCCCGAGCGGAAGAATTCGCAATAGTCCAAGCGACAACCCGGTGATTAACAGTAGTACTATGACCGAGAGCGCCGCAGCGTACCCAAATTGGTTAAACTGAAACGCCTGTAAATAGACTTCCACCATCGCGACGTTGGTTGATTTGAAAGGTCCTCCCTGGGTCATAACGTAGATCAAGTCGAAGACACTGAAGGCGCCCAGGCTTGCGATTACGACATTGACGGCGGTGAACGGCTTCAAGAGCGGAAGCGTGATGCGCCAGAACATTTGCCAGCGAGACGCGCCGTCAAGCGCAGCGGCTTCATAGAGATCGGCGGGAATCGATTGCAGCCCGGCCAGGTAGATAACAACGTGAAAACCTGTCCACTTCCATAAATCGACGAAGATGACAGCCGGGAAAGCCGTTTCGGGAGCACCTAACCAATCACGTTTGAGATCGGCTAGACCAACGGCCTGGAGGAGAAAGTTAATCAGGCCGTAGTTGTAATTGAAAATGAGAGTCCAGAGGAGCCCGATCGCGACGAAGGATAAAATCACCGGAAGAAAGAAAAGGGCTCGGAAAGCTGCTCTGCCGCGGAACGGCCCGTTCAACAGCAGCGCCGCAATGAGGCCGAGAACCAGCTTACCGGAAACCGTGCTGATCGCATACCAGATGTTGTTCAAGAGAGCCGCCCAAAAGTCGGGTTGCCCGGCGGCCTGGGTGTAGTTCGCGAACCCGATAAATCGCGGCATGGAAAACCCATCGGCGGCGAACAAGCTCAAGACGAACTCTGTCAGGATGGGTAGATAAGTCAGCGCGCCAACTAACAGGAGAGCCGGCGCGAGCCAGACCAAAAACTCGAACCGCCTGAAGCCCAGGCCGGGGCGCGCCGGCGACAAACGAGGGTTTGTCGCTTGCGCGTCCCCTGAAGGAGTTCTGGAGGAAAGGGTTGGCATCTGCACGGTAATCCGGAACGCCGCCTTATCCGGAGAAATGGTAGCCGCCGCCTGAGAGGCGATCCAGAATCGCCTGCAGATTCTTGGCCAGCGCTTCGGCGGTAATTCGACCGGCTAAACCCGCTTGTAATCCCTCCTGCAGGGCGGTGGTAATTTCCGGCGGATAGAACCAATCGAGGTAGGTGACCATTTTCGAAATCTCAGTTTTTTCCTTCTGGTAAAAAGGCAGATCGGAGGGCTGTACGTTTGCGTTGACCGGAACGGCTCCTCCGTTGATCTGCATCGATTCCCGATTGACGTCGTCTGAGCTGAGGAAATCGATCAGATGAAGCGCTGCTTCTTTGCGGGCCGGATCAATCTTTGCAGGAATCGCCATCACCAATCCGGGTCCGCCCGGATACTGGGAAATGACTGGTTTCTTGACCAGGTTCGCCATCAGCATGAAATCGAGTTTCAGATTTGGACCTTCCGCGTCGTGCAGGCCCTTGGCGATCGAATCGTGGAACAGGTAGAAGCAGGCTTTTCCGGTCTGGAACTCGCTCTGCGCGTTGGCAAAGTCCAATCCGAACACGCCCGGACTGAACAGCTTATCGCGGGAGAATTGGAAGACCAGGTCGAGCGCCTCGACAAAATCGGGATCTGTAAATTTTCCTTTTCCTGAAAGAATCTCGACCGTTCTTTCGATCGAACGGTTGCCGGTCGTTTGGGCAAAGGTGGTGAAGAACCAAACCGGCCACATATAAATCACTTTCCCGGGGTGCGTAAACGCGCTGAAACCCTTTGCCCGAAGGGCATCGCCGACTTGCTTGAGTTCCTCGTAGGTGGAAGGAATCTTCAAGCCCAGTTTATCGAGCAGGGCGAGGTTGGTGAAGACTACGAACCCCCCTGCGGCACCGGCGGGCAGTCCCCAAAGGGTCCCATTCACGGTGTAGGGCGTGAGCGACTCCGGAATAAACCGGTTCTTGTAGGGAACCGAATCGAAGGAAAGGAGGGCGTTCGATGTGGCGTAACGACGGAGATCCTGCCCGTTCAGATACAAAAGGTCGACCTGCTCACCAGCGGCCTGGGCCGCGGTGTACATGGCGACAAATTTTTCTTCCGGATAGAATACCAGCTTCGTGGTCATGCCGGGATTGGCAGCTTCAAACTCTTTGAGGGCTTTCGGCAGAGCTTTGTCCGGTGCTGCGCCGGTCTGGCTTACTATGACCAGCGAACCGGTCGCTGTGCTCGCGGCTTTGGTGGCGCGAACGAGAGGGGAGACGAGGCCTGAAAGGCTGGCAACAAGTGTCACTTTGCCTGAGTTATGCAGGAATTGTCGCCGCGTGAGATTGCTGACGGTGTTTTGTGTTTCCATTGTTTGGGGGTGTAGTGAGCTGAGGTTAGCGGGTGCGGCTGATCAGAGTTTTTTTGACCGGCCGTTTTGCGGTGGATTGTCGAATGGTGAGTCGGGTTTCGAACATGATCTCAGAAGTTCCAACCGCGGATTCTGAATGCGAGGAGAATGTTTTCCATTCCCTTGAGGCCCATTTATAGATCGGCTGGGCAACGGTGGTCAGCGGCGGATCAAGGAGGGAAGCCATTTGGATGTCGTCGATACCGACCCCGGAGGTATCGGACGGAACACGTTGACCGTGTCTTTTGAGCGTCGAGATAACCCCGATCGCGACCAGGTCATTTGCTGCGACCGCGGTCGGAGGGTAACGCAAAAAAGCAACTGTTGGGCGCCTCGAATACCGTCCTGGAGTTCGAATCCGCCGTCGACCAGATACTCC
>JAFAQT010000155.1 GCA_019246215.1 Verrucomicrobiota bacterium | reverse complement strand
TACGCAAAACAATTGCGAAAGGTCTGCGCACGAAAGACATCTGGTCCGAAGGAACCGTCCTGGTTTCAACAAAGGAAATGGGCCTTGAGATCAGGGCAAATCTTGATCACTAGGTCTTGTACACCAATTCCGAGAGCGAAGGCTGATACGGGTGGAGCGAGCAACGCCCAAAGTCGCCCCTGCTGCATGGCGGCAAGGGGTTGAGCTAAACTGACCCGACGCGTCGTTGCTCGTCGGTCAGGTATCGAAGTGGAAACGCTCCCTCCTACGCCGGTCCAGCTCGGCGTCTTGCTGGGCGGCTGATTTTGAGCTCAACGCCGCTAAACCAGTCTCGAACGTGCACCAGTTGAGGGCAGCTGCTCGTCCTGCTCGTGGCTATACCGGACGCGAATCTCATACTGCCTTACCCGTAGAACCGTGGACCGCTCCGCGACAGAATGGCAGGCGAGACCGATCGCCCTCCATCCCCCAATAAGCCGTCATCGCCCGATGAGCGAAAGATCCAGCCCAACAGACTCTCCGCTCGATTCGACTGAGCGAGCTTGGTCCTGGGCTATCATCCAAGGGAGCACTGCGACTGAGGCGTAAGTCATGGTGTCCACAACAGTTTTCCTCCTTTCCCAGCACAACAATAATCCCAAACTGGTCTGACTCAATAGCCATTCCACTTCCCGCGCCAGCTTCGGTGGCCGGACCGTCACTTTGAAGCTAAAAGTAGCCCTTGAAGCGCTCGAAAAAGCCGAAGCCGGGTTCAGCCTTTTGAACGAGGTGCGGAATAACTGAAGCTGGAGGATGGGAGCGACTAGCGACCTCGCAAATTCCTCAACCCAAAACAAAATTCTCAATCGCTTTGGCAAATCCTTCGTCATCCATTCCCGCCGTGACGTAGGTGGCAGACTTCTTTACTTCTTCACTCGCCTGTCCCATTGCGACGGCGTATCCGCTCTTTTCGAACATGAGGACATCGTTTGGCATGTCTCCAATCGTTATGAATTCTGCCGGAGGAATCTTGAGAATATTAGAAAGCATCTCGACCACGAACCCTTTATTTGCCTTTGGATGTGTCACATCCAGATAGTAAGGCTGCGATCGGGCCGCCGAGACGCTGGGTTCACAATCTCTCGATGTGGTAGTGCGCCTGGCATGAACACCGTGTTCAAATTCTTCTGCGATGCCTTTTTCGGCCTTTGCTACCAGTTCGTAGTCGTCACTCACGCCCACCACCTTTGCGACCCCTTGATTCAACGCCTCGTCGAAATTTTCCACAACTGTCGGTGGAAACTGGACTGTTCGTTCCTCTTTCTCGCGGTGAGGTGCATTAAGGTCGTGAAGATACCAATTCACGCCGGCATATACCCACACATCGAGGTTGAATTCTCCGACGCGCTGTATCACGGCTTTCGCTGTTGGGGCGTCCAACGTCTGCTGGATGAGCACTTGCAAGGTGTCCGGCTCCACCAGCATACCGCCGTTAAAGGCGGCGATTGGCGTCGACAACTTGACCTCTCCGGCGATCATCTTCATTCCTCGCGGCGGGCGACCGCTGGTCACAGCGAATCTAATTCCTGCCTCATCGAGCTTTTGAATTGCGGTTTTTGCGCGCGCTGTAAGCCGCTTTTGGCTATCCACGAGCGTGCCATCCACGTCGGCAAGAACAATTGAGATTTTTTTCGATGCCATAACCCTCCAGCCTCGTTGAGCTCTGGGTATTTTTCAAGGTAAGGGGTTCCCTTCACTTTCTAAGCCTTCCCGCCGGCGCCGCTAAACCACCTCGGACTTAGTTGATTTGTTAACTGACGAACTAGTGCATCGTCTTTCAAGTGGGAGGCATACCGCCTTCGGCGCTTTGGCCGATTTTCAAGACGCGAGCGACAAGCATGTAGATCCGTAAGTGACAAGCAAGCAGAAAATCGGCCAAAGCGCCATCGGGCCTCCCAGTTGGCTTGAAAGGTGTCTGCGTCGTTGCTCGTTCGTTACCTATCGCAGCGGATATACTGCTGACTCACACCTAACATCCGGACCCTTTTGAAGCCAACGGTATGCCTTCCACTTATGAGGCGATGGCTAGTGTACCGTACACTAGCCTGAGTCGCTGAACCCCATGGGAAATTTGTCGATCATCGAAGCTGATACGATGATCGGCCGCCATCGTCTATGATCACTTGGGACCATCTTTTCAGTCGTAGGACTCAGGGGCCCTTTTGAATTTCGGCCACGCATCCGGATCGTGGCCGGTGACGATCATCGCCCCAGTTTGACGCGCCACCTGATGAAGCTTTCGGACCGAGCGCACTGTGTCGACAGTGGAGGTGAGAGATCCGGGGAGCGCCTTCTCGGCCCAATGATCAAGCGTATAGGAGGCGTCCACTGTCAGCAGGATAGATCCACTTTTGGGCAGGTTGATCAGGAAAGATTGGTGCCCGGGAGCGTGCCCGGGAGTGAAAATCATTTTCACTGTTCCGTCGCCAAATAAATCGTAATTGTCCGTCGCGGTTCCATCGAGGAAATGCCAGCGAATACCCGGCCGATCGAAGTCTTTCCTGATGTAGCCCGCGGCCGCGAACCAATCGGGTGTGAAAGCGTACTCGTACTCCGCGCGTTGAACAATGTGGAGCGCCTCAGCGAAACGCCCCGCCGCGCCGGTGTGATCGAGATGAAGATGAGAGAACAAAACGTAAGAAACACTGCTCGGATCTATGCCTAGACGCGCCAATTCATTCACACAACCTTGCTCTTCGGTCATTACTGGGTAGTAAACGTCGGTGATCGAACCCCAGTAGGAATAGGGGTCACCGACGCACTCAACCGCGTTGCCGCCGTCAATTACGATGTTTCCTTTCGGATGTTGGATAAAGAACCAGGGGACCGGTATCTCATACGGTTCGTTTAGCCCCTGATTCATTTTGATGTTGTGAAGCTTGCACTTAAGCGAGCCACACTGGAACATGTACAGACGGATGCCTGTCATAAGTTATCCTGGGGTTGTTGATTAAGGTTTTTTTCCTCTTATTTTTTCGACAACCATAGTGCAATTCTCCTCAGGATAATGCCGTTGCAACCCCCCGAAAACAAATGAAAGCCGCGATTCTGAACGAAATGGGACGGTCTCGTCCTTATGCGAATTCTAAGCCGTTGGTAGTGGAGGAAGTCGATCTCGATCCGCCCGGACCCGGAGAGTTGTTGGTCAAGATCAAAGCAACCGGCTTATGCCATTCCGATCTATCGGTTATCAACGGCGATCGGCCAAGACCAATGCCGATGATTCTTGGCCACGAAGCGGCCGGCGAAGTCGTAGAATGCGGTCCAGGGATAAGCGACCTGAAGCCGGACGATCAGGTGGTAATGGCTTTTGTGCCATCGTGCGGAAGCTGTCTTCCATGCATGGAGGGTCGTCCGGCCCTCTGCGAACCGGGTGCGCGCGCCAATGGCGCCGGAACACTGCTCTCTGGGGCACGGCGCCTCCAGTTTCATAAGAAGCCGATCAACCATCACATCGGAGTCTCCGGGTACGCTGAATATGCCGTGGTGTCTCGGCGTTCCGCGATCAAAGTGGATGCCTCGTTACCTGCCCATGAAGCAGCGTTGTTTGGCTGTGCGGTTCTAACCGGCGTCGGCGCCGTGGTTAACACGGCGAAGGTGCCGGCAGGCTGCTCGGTTGCGGTTGTCGGGTTGGGAGGAGTCGGGCTAAGCGCAGTTATGGCCGCGAACCTTGTGGGCGCTGCGGAGATCATTGCGATCGATACGGTTCAGGAAAAACTTGAAGTTGCGTCGCGGTTGGGGGCGACAAGGACCGTCAAGGCAGGACCGGACGCTATCAAAGAGGTCCGTGATCTAACCGAAGGCGGCGTTGATTTTGCTTTGGAGATGGCGAGTTCGGTGCCCGCCTTGCAATTAGCCTTCGATATTACCAGACGCGGAGGAACCACCGTGACCGCCAGCCTGCCGCATCCTGACCATCGATTTTTTTTTCCGGCCGTGGTCTTGGCCGCTGAGGAGCGGATTCTGAAAGGAAGTTACTTGGGCTCCTGCGTTCCTGTCCGGGATATTCCACGTTACATTTCCCTCTACCAGCGAGGCAAACTCCCCGTCGACAAGCTGCTGAGCGAAATTGTTTCGCTCGAAGAATTGAACGAAGCGTTCGATCGATTGGCGGATGCCCGGTCGATCCGACAGGTCATGACCTTCTACTGACGCGGTCGAGCAACATTCACGTTTTTTCGCTATTTCACGACCGCTTTCAGCCTGACGGTCCGCTGCCGAATCCACCTTGGCTAACCAATCGTCGCGCCGTTCGAACTCCACAAGGACGCCTTGATATCAGCGAGCACAACGAAAATCCTGTCCGCCTTGATCTGGCAACTGCGCGCCACGAGATCAGTCAACGCCGCAACCAGCGGGTTTCGTTTGGAGTCTGGAATTCCAATACTGCTTAGCTCCAGGAATGCCGTCGGGCTTTCCTCTCCGGCAAACCTCATGCGCGAGGCAGGGACGAAACTGGCCATGACATAATCCTCTGGCTTGCCCAGTTGCGACGCGACGATCTTTGACGCAGCGTCCAGGAGCGCACTTTGCTCCTGGTCGGGCAGGGCCCTGTTCGTTTGAATAGACAGGTAAGGCATAGGAACAACATAAGCAATGCCCGTTGCAGATCCAGGCAGTTGTCAGTAAGAGGCGTTGCGTTGCGCTTTCTTTTCGGTCATTACTGACACTGGCAATTCTCCTAGTGTCCTGTCCCCTAAATAAGAGGTATATTGCCGGAGGTCGGTTGGCTGTTTTTCAAGGCGCGAGCGAAGCGCCCGTATGTGAGCCATACGGGTCGAGCGAGTAACGCGGAAAAACAGCCAACCGGCCCCGGCCCAGAGGGTT
>JAFAQT010000261.1 GCA_019246215.1 Verrucomicrobiota bacterium | reverse complement strand
AGTGATGTCGCCTTCTTTGAGGTCCGCAGATTTCATTCGATGAAAATCCCGATTTCTCGGTTTAGTTTCTCTGAAGGCGTCAGGAGATTCGCTTTGGTGTTTCTGTGTTTCTTGCCGTTAGCGGCTTTATTCTTAACCATCGAGTAGTCGAGAGGTGCTGAATTTTCCATTTCGGGAAATGTAAAACTCCTCCACAATAACCCCGATATTAATCTTGCGGATAATGGCAACCCAGCCCCGGTATGAGTTTGAATCTTGAAGCTGCAGAAAAGGGGAGTAAAGACCAAAGAACTGGTGGGTTCATGGACCATCGGTATCCGGAAAGAATTGTCTGCCTGAGCGGTGAATCTGCCGATATTTGTCATCGCCTTGGTGCGGGCGATCGGGTCGTGGGGCTAAGTGCATTTGCGCCAAAAGCGATGCACGCAGGCCGGGCTATCGTCGGAGGTTTTTCAACACTCAATATGGCCGACTTGCTTTCGATCGAGCCCGATCTTGTGATTACGTTCTCGGACGTGCAGGCGCAGATTTCGGCGGATCTCATTCGCAACCACTGTACGGTGCTCGCGACAAATCAACGTTCCCTGCGTGGGATTGTCCAGGTGATTCTTCTGATTGGACGCGTCATCGGGTGCGCTGCCGAAGCTGAAAAGTTGGCCTCCGACTTCGATCGTGAACTGGGAAATTTTCGTTGTGATGAACAGCCGCGGCCGCGGGTCTACTTCGAAGAATGGGATGAACCGCTGATCACCGGTATCGGATGGGTAAGCGAAGCGATTTTCCTTGTAGGCGGGAAAGATGTATTCTCTCTGCCCAATGCGAAAGCCTCCCTAGAACGGCGTGTCGAAGCTGCGGCCGTATGCCGAGCAGACCCGCAGATCATCTTTGTCAGTTGGTGTGGGAAGCCCGTTGACCCAGGAAAGATTGCAGAACGGCCCGGATGGTGCTCGATCGCTGCGATACGGGACAAGAATATATATTCGATCAATTCGGAAGACATTCTCCAGCCTGGCCCTGGCGTTCTTGCGGGTGTTAGTCAAATGGCCGAGATAATTGAACGATGGCGCCGGCAGGCTTCTTCGGTCTCCTATCCGTGATTCATCCCGGTCATCATGCGCGCTGGCGCTTAACCACCAAACGCGATTGAAAAATTACCACGACCATCAAAAAGAGGCCTCGGACGACCGACTGCCAATAGGCCGAAAGACTGATCCACCCCAGACCGTTTTCGAAGTTCAAGATATTAAAAATCAAACCCAGCAGCAAAACCCCCGCCAAGGTAGCAATGACCGAGCCTTGCCCACCGGTGAGCAAAGTTCCACCGACAACGACTGAGGCAATGGCGAATAGTTCCCAGCCTATCCCTTCTACCGGTTGTCCGGCTCCGAACTGTGAGGCTAGAATCACTCCGGCCAATCCGGCGAGAGTCCCACTGGCGAGGTAAACGAAAAATTTGACCCGGTCGACGCGCAAGCCCATCAGCCTGGCAGCTTCCTCGTTGCCGCCTATGGCAAGCACTTTGCGGCCTCCAGCCGTTAAATTGAGGCACAGGGATCCTAGCAGGTACGCAAACCCTGCAATCCAGGCAGGAATGGGGAATCCAAGCCAATCGCCCTGACCGATAACCGTAAAGTCTGTATCGTAAGAGACGGAAACAGACTGATTCTGAGCCAGAAGGAGAGCAGCCCCCTGCGCCGCCAGCATTGCAGCTAACGAGGAAATGAATGGGGGGATTTTCAGCCGCGTGATGACTAGAGCATTGATCATCCCGACGGCGGCTCCTGCGCTCATTCCGCCAACCATGCCAATCCAAGCGCCATGGGGGCTGAGAAGAGCCGAGACCACACTTCCAAGCGCAGCAGTGGTCCCGACCGACAGGTCGATGCCGCCGCTCATAATCACGAAGCACATCCCGAGCGAGACCAGTGCGAACATCGAATTATATCGGAGCACGGTGAGGATATTGAATGGACTCAGGAATTTCTCGTAACGAAGAGCGCCGAAGAGAATCAGGAGAATTAGTGCGATCAGCACGCTGTTCTGACTGATCAGTGTCATAGACCGGCTGGTTTGTGCACTTTGACCCTTGCTGCCGTTCATCGCGATTGTCCTTTCGCTTGAATGAATACCGCTCCGACGATGATCGCTGCCTTAACCACTAAGGCTGCGGCGTCCGGTATTCCGTTGGCCAACAGGGTGTATCGGACGAGTTGAATGATCAATGCACCGATCAGGGTTCCTATCACTGATGCCCGTCCTCCCGTAAAAGGTGTGCCGCCTACCGAAACTGCCGCAATCGCATCCAGTTCCATACCCAGACCCACAAGGTTAGCGTCTGAGGAAGAATTGATTGCGATGACGATCAGACCAGCCATCCCAGCGCAGAGGCCGCTGATCATATAGACCATTCGTTTGATTCTGTTCACCGGCACTCCGGCGAGCCGAGCTGCTTCTTCATTGCCTCCCGCCGCTAGCAGCTCGCGCCCAAAAATTGTGAATCGCAACATCCAGGCCGCAATGGCTACGACAGAAACCATGATCAAAGCCTGAACTGGCACCCCAAAAGGGCGACCGAGTCCGATTACTTGAAAGGCTGGAGCATTGAATGCCTGCAAATTACCGTTAGTAGAAACCTGAGCGAGTCCGCGTCCGGCAATGAATAAAATTAACGTGGCGACGATCGGCTGGATTCGGAATCGGGTGATCAGCCAACCATTGAACCATCCAAAAGCGCCCGCTACGAGTACAGGAATAAGAAATGCCAATCCGATGCCGAGCGCTGATGGGAGCGAGACGATTTTGTTCTGGAAGATGATGGGAGCTAGAGCGCCTGCGATTGCCATTAGCGAACCCACGGACAAGTCGATGCCGCCGGTTCCGATGACGAGGGTCATCCCAACTCCGACGATGACAATATTACAGACCTGGGTCAAATTGACGTTGAAAGTCTGCCAGCTGAGGAAGTGAGGGGTGAAAGCAAGATTAAATCCAATCAAGGCGACGAGCGCTATCAGGACACCTTCGCGACGCATCCTTCCAGACCACACAGCCAATCGACGCTCTTTTGTTTCGACCGGGACGTGTTTTGTTCGCTCGTCAGAAGGCAGAAAAGGCTTCACATCCCGAGGTGGAGCATCGATCGGGGTGATCCCGTTGATTGATCGGGCTGCATCCCGACGAAGGGTTCCGTCCGGCGCGGCGATTACGGCGGTACTCTTGAGTGCCGAGGTACCGTCAGCCATGGCGGCCATGATGGCGTCTTCGGAAATTGGATGGTCGCGAAATTCGGCAACCGTCCGCCCTTCGCGAAGCACGAAGACACGATCCGAGCCTTCAACGAGTTCCTCCATCTCTGACGAAATCATCAGGACGCCGAGTCCGTCGGCTGCCAATGCGCTGATCAGGGTTTGGATTTCTCTTTTGGCCCCTACGTCAATTCCGCGTGTGGGCTCGTCCAGAATCAGCAGTTTTGGGTTCAAACAAAGCCAGCGAGCCAGAAGCACCTTTTGCTGGTTTCCTCCGGAAAGTTCGCGGATTGGTTGTTCCGGACTCGAACATTTGATTTCCAGCGTTTTGATAAACTTAGCGACAACCGATCTTTGTGCCTCGTCATTGACGACACCGGCCTGCGCAAGATGGGGAAGCAGTGCGAGAGTCAGATTTTCGCGTACCGACATTTCCGGTACGATGCCGTCTGTTTTTCGGTCTTCCGTACAAAAACCGATCCCGGAGGAAATCGCGGTGGCGGGCGATTTGGGCGCAAAAGCGGCTCCCTCGTACTTCATTTCACCGGCGCTCGCGCTTTCGGCACCGAAGATGGTTCTCGCAATTTCGCTTCTGCCAGAGCCCAGCAACCCGGCTAGCCCGACGATTTCCCCGGACCGCAAATCAAGATTTGCACTCGTGACCTTCCTTCCAACCGAAAGATCTCGAACACGAAGCAGCGGTTCGCCTTTCTCGATTAGAGCGGGGTCGGACCCCGGCGTAAACCCGGTTTGTTCCCCTGTTGCAGAATCGAGCGCACGCCCGATCATTGTGGTGACCAGGTCGAGTTTTGAAAGGCTTCCGAGAGAGCCCGCGAGAACTGTTCGCCCGTCGCGCATGACGGTCACACGTTCACAAACAACATACAATTCATCGAGCTTATGGCTGACGAAAATGACGGAAACCCCGGAAGACTTCAGCTGTTGAATTACCTCAAAAAGAACGGACACCTCGTGGTCGTCCAAGGATGAGGTCGGCTCATCCATGATCACAAGCTTGGCCTGGAAACTGACTGCACGCGCGATCGCGACCATCTGCTGAATAGCGGTGCTATAGCGCGACAATGGTTGGTGAACGTCTATTTTGAGGTTGAAGCGAAGAAGCAGTTCCTCCGCTTCCGCTTCCATGCGGCGCCAATTGAGAAGACCGAATTGGCGATGCTCGCGGCCTAAAAAGATGTTTTCCGCCACGGACCGATACGGAATGAGATTAATCTCCTGATAAATCGTGCTGATCCCGTTCGCCTGCGCAGCATTCGGTGAATGAACCTCAAAAACTTGCCCATCAAAGACAATCTCGCCGGCGTCCTTGGCATAGTATCCGGTTAGAATCTTTATCAACGTCGATTTCCCGGCGCCGTTCTGGCCGATCAAAGCGTGAACTTCACCTCTGCCGACGGTTAATGAAGCGTTCGACAACGCCGCAATGCCGCTGAAGTGCTTATGGATGCCGGCCATTTGAAGCAGCGGCAGCGTTGGTGCAGAAGAGGCAGACATTTAAAGGAAGCGATCGGGCAAATATTCTAGCGTAATTTACATTGCCCACAAAGCCTCAACTTGGAGGTCTGCGCGCGAGAGAGGCTGTCCTTGGGGCAGGGTAGAAGATGGGCGCACAGGGACCCTGTGCGCCCGTATCCAACGCGGGTTAATAGGCGGTAGCCACGTTTTCCTTCGCGTTTGAATCGTCGAAGAGCCGATCGTCGCTCTTCACCCAGGTAGGAATTTTTTCCCCTTTGGCATATTTATCGATGACCTCGAATGCCTTCTTGCCAAGGCGAGGATTGCATTCCAC
>JAFAQT010000337.1 GCA_019246215.1 Verrucomicrobiota bacterium | reverse complement strand
CCATTTTCCAGATGAACATAAAATCCTCCCGTTTGTTCTGCGATCGCTCTGAGACGGCTTTCATCCAGGCGGGATAGAACGGTCTGCCCGTTACGATCCCGAATAATCTCCTGCCGATCAGGATCGATCGGAATTGTCGAACCCTCTTTGGTCCCGATACCAACAGTAAAAATGCGAATACCGTAAGAGGCAGCTTCCTTGGCTGCCGCAACCGAGTTTCCCTCAAGGTCTTCGCCGTCGGTCAGCAACACCATCGCGCGATGAACTCCTTCAGATTTCCCAAGCGCCAGTTCTGCGGAGTGGATCGCCGAGGTGATGTCGGTTCCGCCCCGTTCTACGGTTTTCGTATCGAGTTGGTTGATCGTTTCGAGGACGGTCTGATAATCGACGGTTAATGGAGCCTCTACCTGCGCGATCCCAGCAAAAGCAATCAGACCAATCCGGTCGCCCTTCATGGCGTCCACGATATCTTGAGCGGCCAGTTTTGCTCGCGTCAACCGGTTGGGAGCGTAATCCGTCGAAAGCATGCTCTTCGATGTGTCGATTGCGAGGAGGATATCGCGACCGTGTTGTTCAAAATTCTGTTCGACGAATCCCAACTGCGGCCGTACGAGAGCCAGAATGAACGATGCCAATGCCCCGAGAAAGAGGAGCCGGGTCATCATTTTGCGCGACTGGGCTATGGTATCCGTAAGTTCAGGCAGCAAACGCCGTGCGACCAGTTGTTCGAGTCGTCTTTTGCGTCGCCGATCATTATAAATGGTGAGCGAAGCCAGCAACGGCAGCACGAGCAAACACCAGAACAACGCCGGTTCACCGAAAGTCATGGCACCTTACTCCAGACTGTCTCGCTGAGAACGAAAGTGGCTCCCAGAAAGCAAAGGCCTGCACCCAGCAGCCAGCTGAAAACGTCCTGATAAGTCTGATACTTTTGCATCTGGACGTCCGTTCTTTCGAGCCGATCAATTTGATTAAAAATTTCTGTCATCGTTTTTGTATCTGCGGCCCGAAAGAATATTCCATGCCCGATTCGTGCGATTTCTCTGCAGGTATCTTCTTTGAACGGCATGTACTCCTGCGAGTAATAGGTGTTCCCAAAACCGTCTGAGTGGGGGAAAGGTACCAATCCGTTCGTACCTGCGCCGATTGTGTAGATTTTGATACCAATGGCGGCGGCGGCTTCGGCTGCGGTCAGAGGAGGGATTTTGCCGGCATTATTGTCTCCGTCCGTCAATAAGACGATTACCCGACTCCTTGAGCGTTTGTCACGAAGGCGATTTGCTGCCGTCGCCAGGGCAGATCCAATAGCAGTGCCATCTTCGACGAGGCTCGACCCTATGGCAGTCTGGTCTCCCGTCCGGCGAATATTAAGGCGTGCGAGGTTCTCTATAAGCCAGGTGTGATCGAGGGTGAGCGGGCTGACCAGATAAGCGCGGCCCGAGAAAATGATTACTCCGATGCGGTCATCTGGCCGTCCGCTGATAAATTTTTCCGTTACCTGTTTTACCACTTCGAGGCGGCTCGTGCGCTGAGTTCCAATAGAATAGTCTTCCGACAACATCGAGAGCGAAACATCGAGCAGGATCATGATATCAATGCCGCTCGCCCGGGTGCGGCTTGTGGCGGTCCCAAATTGTGGCCGAGCCAATGCGAAGATTAAGCAAGCGCAGCCGAAGTAATAGAGCGAATTCTGGACCGCCTTCTTCCAGGACAATCGAAAGGTTGTCGCTCTCGCGAAGAGATGTGCGGCGGCGAATCGGATTGCAGGCGGTCTGTGGAACCGGGTGCCGATAAACCACAACAGGGCCGGGAAAACTGCCAAGAGCAGAAACCAAGGTTGTTCGAACCGGAAGTATGTATTCACTTTACCTCCTCTACGAAGGCAGAGGCCTGTTCAAACAAATTCTCGCTTTCTGCCTGCCCGGCAGCAACCCGAGCAAATTTGATTGCATCACAGCTGTCCAGAAAATGGCGCAACTTTTCCTGATGTGCGAGGTCAAAATGGGAAGTTTGTGAAGCCTCAGCCAAGAACTCAATGGTGGTTTGGTGCACGGCTTTAATGCCGAATTGCTGTTCTATAAAGCTTCTGAGGATGTCGGAAACTTCAACACTGAATTCGTATGAGCTAGCAAGCGAAATTCTTGCTTTCGCTTTTTCCAGTCGGCTTCTGGCGATTTCTTTTGGAAGCGGTGGTCGGACGACTCTTGGTTTGGGGTTTGGCCAAAGAATGTATGCGAGTATTGCAAATGCGAGCAGGATTGCTAAAAGGACCACCACCCAAAAGGCCGGGGGACCGAGGATCGGCGGACGAATGTCCTCGATTTCGTCCGGGGACTTCGAAGTGGCTTGTGCTAGAAAGAGCCAGATCATTGACGTCTCAGGCGATTTTCTCTTCGAACGAAGAACGACCGAAGCACGGGAAAAAAATCTTCATCGGTACGAAGCGGGACTGAATCGATGCTTTTGCGACGAAACAATGCGTCTCGCTCGATCCGCTCCTTTTCGGCTAATTTCCTGAACTCGGATCGTACGCGGGTATCGGAAGAATCTATTTCGTAGATCGCGCCACTTTCAGGGTCTTCGACCAGCACCAATCCGATATTCGGGAATGATTGTTCACCGGGATCTTCAATCGCAATCGCGATCAAATCATGCCGCCGGCTGCAAATAGTCAAAGGCTTTTCGTAATTCTCAGCATGAAAATCTGACACGAGAAACACCACGGCTCGTCTGGTGGTCACGCGATTCAGAAAATCCAGCGGCTGCTTCAGATCTGTTTTTCTGCCTTCCGGCTCGTAATACAGTATTTCGCGGATCAGTCTCAGGATGTGGAGCCGTCCTTTCCTGGGTGCGACGTACAGCTCCACTCGATCGGTGAACAAAATCAGCCCAACTTTATCGCTGTTTCGAATTGCACAAAAGGCGAGCAAACAGGCGACTTCAGCCGCCAACTCTCTTTTACTGGCGCTTACGCTTCCGTAGCTTCCCGACGCGCTCACATCGACTAAAAGCAGGACCGTCAGTTCGCGTTCCTCGATGTACTTCCGAACGTAAGGTTCACCCATTCGGGCTGTAACGTTCCAATCGATCGATCGAACTTCGTCGCCGAAATCGTACTGGCGGAACTCTTCAAAATTCATTCCGCGCCCTTTAAAGACACTATGGTATTGACCGGCGAAAGCGGTTTCCACGAAACGGCGGGTGCGAAGTTCCAGTTTGCGGACCTTCTTGAGGATCTCAGGAACCGACTGCATGGATTGAGGATTACGGGACCGGAAGTCCGGCAAAAATTCGTTGAACAACAGTTTCGCTCGTTATCTCTTCGGCTTCGGCCTCATAACTGACAATCACGCGGTGCCGGAGAACATCCAGGCCAACTGATTTAATATCCTGCGGAGTAACGTAGCCTCTTCCATTCAGGAAAGCGTAGGCGCGGGATGCGAGGGTCAGATTGATCGTCGCACGTGGAGAGGCGCCATACCGGATCAAGCCCTCCATTCCAAGATGGTACTCTTCCGTGCGACGGGTCGCCCAGACGATATCGACGATGTAATCTTTCACCCGCTCGTCGATAAAGATGCGGTTCACGATATCCCGCGAGCGGATGATATCATCCGCGGATGCGACAGTTTGAACGGTGAGATTGGGCGCCGAAGTGCCCATGAGGTCCAGGATGGTGCGCTCCTCTGCCTTGGAAGGATATCCAATGTTAAGTTTTAGCATGAAGCGATCCAGCTGAGCTTCAGGCAGTTGATAGGTACCCTCCTGCTCCAGCGGGTTCTGCGTAGCGAGCACCAGAAACGGATCAGAGAGAGGATAGGTCTGGTCGCTGATGGTAATACGCCGTTCTTGCATCGCTTCCAGCAATGCGCTTTGCACTTTGGCCGGAGCGCGGTTGATCTCGTCTGCCAGAATCAGATTAGAAAAGATCGGCCCGAGTTTGGGTCTGAATTCACCGTCGCGCGGGTTGTAGATCATGGTGCCGATAATATCTGCTGGTAACAGGTCCGGCGTGAACTGGAGACGCTGAAATCGCGTGTGCACGCAGGAAGCCAGTGTTTTGACCGCCAGTGTTTTCGCCAGTCCGGGAACACCCTCGAGGAGGATGTGGCCGTTCGCCAGCAGTCCGATCAGGAGACGGTCGATCAGATACTTCTGGCCCACAATCACTCGGGAAATCTCGTTCTGAACTGCATGAACCCATCGGCCATTGTTCTTTACTTCCTCCGTGATCGCCTCAGTCAAAGTGGTCATATCTCAAGTTACAGGTCAGACATTCTATTCGGATATCCGTTTAAATACAGACCAGGCAAAGCGGGCCCGCTCCATCCGGTGTCCCGCAGTCGTCTTTCAAGGGCTGCGCCGGGCGACGCTGGACACTTCACTTACCATACTTGGAGCGATCCGTCCCTCCCTTTCCGGATTCAACGGGAGCTAGCCGGCGCTACTACGCGGCGCTTTTTCGTTGCAACCTGCGAATCTCATACTCATCTTGCTGCAGATCTTGTATCCGACGCCTTGGCAAAAAAAGATGCTGTGGAACGCGATCACCTCGCTCTCGCTGCTGGTGACTGCTGGAATCGTCATTTTCACTTTGTACGTCACCACTCAGGTTCTCGCCTTTCTTCAGCCTTTGTTGTTGCCGGTCGCCGTTGCCGGCGTATTCGCGTACTTGCTCGAGCCCCTTGTCAGTTGGCTAGCGCGCAAAAAGCTGCCTCGGCTTTTGGCAGTCATCGTTGTATTCGGGGCGTTCGTCCTGGGCGCGGCACTTCTGGTGGTCGGCGTTGTTCCCTCGATCTACACCGAAAGTGTGAAATTCTCTTCTGCACTTCCCGGCTACATAGAGCGGGGTTGGGCCGCCATTGACGGTTTTCTTGAGCAAAATCTGGAAAGTCTTCCACAATTAGGGGGCAATCCGCCATCCTCTCCAACATCGGGAGCGACCCCCCAGTCAACCCAGACGTCAGCGCCACCATTACTTCCAGGTACCGAGAACCAAAAGGGGGGTCTGGCGCGCTATCAGAACAATCCTTATCTCCTGCAATCGTTCCAGTACTTGCAGGATCAGCTTCCCTCCCTCGTGCAACGTACGTGGGCCTTGGCACAGACCAGCTTGACCGGCGTGTTCGGCGTGTTCGGATTCATGGTAGGTTTACTGATTGTCCCGATTTATCTTTTTTTCTTTTTGAAAGAGAGTCCGCGGATTGCGCAATCCTGGAGCAATTATCTGCCGCTTCGGCACTCGGAACTGAAGGACGAGGTTGTTACGGTCTTGACGGAGATCAACGGTTATCTCATCAATTTTTTTCGGGGCCAACTGGTGGTGGCCGTTATCAATGGCATCCTTGTGGCGATTGGGCTCTCAATCGTCGGCCTTCAATTTGGGTTCTTGATCGGACTAGGATTTGCGTTTTTTGGGATCATTCCTTACGCCGGATACATTATCTGCTATATCCCTGCGATCCTGATCGCGTTTGCGCAATTCAATGATTGGGCGCACCCCTTGTGGGTAACGATTATTTTCTTTTTAATCGTCGCCCAGATCGATGGCCTGGTGACAACTCCCCGGATCGTCGGGAATTCAGTCGGACTCCACCCGATGACCGTTATCCTGTCGGTCTTCTTGTGGACGCTTGTTCTCGGCGGTCTCCTTGGCGCGCTCCTGGCGATTCCCTTGACTGCGACACTGAAGGTCCTGCTTCGCCGTTATGTGTGGGATCGCCAAAGGAATATTCTTTTTGACGACGACGTCCCGTCAAAAGACGAGATCGAAATCGCGACCTGATCGCCAAAGACCGAAGGCGATTACGAGGTCGGACCGAAACCCAAAAAGGTCCCTGTTTTCCAAGCTTTCTCCCGCTCTTCAAGCGGTTTGACAGCGAAAATCACAGCCGCTGTGCCTTGTGTAATTCCCGCTAAGCCATGTGGGCGATGATGTTGTCCCCGAATTCTGAGCATTTGATCTCGGTTGCTCCTTCCATTAATCGAGCAAAATCATAGGTGACTCTTTTACTCGCGATGGAGTCGTTCAGCCCCTTAATGACAAGGTCCGCAGCTTCGGTCCAACCAATATGCCTCAACATCATTTCTCCTGACAGGACAACTGAACCCGGATTGACTTTGTCGAGATTCGCATATTTTGGCGCGGTGCCGTGGGTTGCTTCGAAAATGGCGTGTCCGGTGTGATAATTGATGTTGCCACCGGGTGCGATACCGATCCCACCGACCTGCGCAGCTAAAGCGTCTGAAAGGTAGTCGCCGTTCAGGTTGAGCGTCGCGATCACGTCGAAATCTTCGGGGCGGGTCAGGACTTGTTGCAAGGTGATGTCTGCGATAGCGTCCTTGACCAGAATCTGGCCGTTTTCCAATGCCGCCTTCATTTCGTCATTGGCGCTCTTTTCGCCCTTTTCCTTCTTTGTCCGCTCCCATTTCGCCCAGGAATATGTTTCCTTGCTGAATAATGTATCGGCAAGATCGTACCCCCAATCTCTAAAGCTTCCCTCGGTAAACTTCATGATGTTGCCCTTGTGCACGAAGGTAACGGATTTTTTCTTGTTCTTAATCGCGTATCGAATCGCCGCGGCAATGAGGCGATTGGACCCAAGATGGCTGACCGGTTTGATCCCGATTCCAACTTCGACTTCCGCGATCCCGATCGCCGGTTCGGCGCAAAGAATTTCCTTGGTGGCTTTTTCGGTCCCGAACCGAATCTTGGAGAATTCTTTTGGGAACTCTTGCTCAAACAATTTCAGAAAACGTTGCGACTCGGGAGTGCCGGCGCGAAACTCGATCCCCGCGTAAATGTCTTCGGTGTTCTCCCTGAAGATGACCATATTAACTTTTTCGGGAGTTTTGACAGGGGAAGGCACACCTTTGAAATACTGAACGGGACGCAGACAAACGTACAAATCCAAGAGTTGACGGAGCGCCACGTTAAGGGAGCGGATCCCGCCTCCCACGGGCGTGGTGAGCGGGCCTTTAATCCCAACCAGATATTCTCTGAAAGCGCTCACGGTGTCTTCCGGCAACCAATCGTCGAAACGGTTTTTCGCTGTTTCGCCGGCGAAAACTTCGAACCAGGCAATTCTCCTGGACCCCTTATATGCTTTTTCAACGGCCGCATCGAACACGCGTTGGCTCGCCGCCCAAATATCCGGCCCGGTGCCATCGCCTCGGATGAAGGGAATAATCGGATCGTCCGGGCACTCGATCTGGCCATTATGAGCGGTGATTTTGCCCCCGTGGGGTGCCTGTACTTTTTGGTATGCCATAGTGCTTCGCTTAGAACGGGAATTTACTCCACCTGGATACTATCTGAATAGGCATTCCTCACCTAAAAAGGGACCACACGCAAATGACGATTTAACTCCGAATTCTGGGCCTTGAGCGGACGATTAGTGCAGGCGGAAAAGCTATTCACGCACCCTGAGCAAAGCTGGCGGGCTGCCAAGTTGCAAACTGGAACGTCTATGCTTTAATCAAGGCGAGAGAAGCTTAACTCTGTTGAATTTTTATATGGCCTATGTTTAAGACCGAGCAACGCTCGACCGAGCCTAGCTCAGATTTAGATCTGCAACTCGCCGCGGAAGAACTTGCCGAAATCGTCATGCATATGCAGCGAAAATTTCTCCACAACCTTTCAGAGGAATTGGGCCACGGGAGCGTTTCTTTTCCGCAATATTTTTTGCTTGGCTGTCTCGAAAAACAGGAAATGATCACGATGTCGGGAATCGCTTCAAGGATGGGCCACACGACGGCCGCTGCGACCGGACTGGTCGATCGGCTGGAAAAGCTGGGATACGTTCAACGTTCTCATGCGCTGGATGACCGGCGTAAAGTGATGGTAAGAATTACCAAGAAAGGTTCTGGCTTGGTCGCTGAAATTCGTAAAGACATGGTGAACAAGATTATGACTCTTTTACGTGAATACCTGACTGCAGAGGAAGGAAGGGCTTGGCTTCAGATCTACCGCAAGATCGCAGATTGTTCCGATAAACTGCCAAAAAGATGAGACTTACGCTCTTTGCCTTAACTTTCGCAGGGATGTCATGCAACGTCATTGCCGGCGGCGAATCAACTCTTGGATTCCGCAACCATCCGTTGACGATCGATGAAGCTGTTCAGCTGGCGCTCAAACAGAATCCCTCGATTCTGCAGCAAGTGCAGCAACTCAAAGTGCAAAAGGGTCTTTTTTACCAGGCACAGGCAAGACTTTTGCCGCAGTTGACCGCTAATTCGAGTTATTCGCAAAATGACAGCGCTTTGAGCGCGGCGAGTTCCGCGGGCGCATCCAAATT
>JAFAQT010000110.1 GCA_019246215.1 Verrucomicrobiota bacterium | reverse complement strand
GTGGCGGAATTGACCGAAAGAGAAGCAATGACACAGGCCGGCATCCTTGCGCATATTCTGAAGGGCGCGTCCCTGCCGGTTATAAGCCATAGACGTGCTGGCCTATGATCTGATTCTGATAGATATGGGCACAGGCGGGCATGCGATGGAGCGGTGCCTGGTGATGCGACCGGGGTTATACTCTGGATCTGGATGCGACGGTTTTTCTCGCTGGTGCTCTGTAAGAATGCAGGAAAGTACTGTAGCGGCCCGCCTTCTGCTCGGACCAAGCAGCTTCGATTTTTCGCCGACACGCAGGCCCGATACCATCAACCTCTTCTGAGTCGTACCGAGTAAGGTCGATAAGCGTAGAAATTTCGTCCGCCGAATCTCTACACCAGCACGTAAATCAGTCATTCGGGTTGCCCTCCAAGATCACCGCGGAATCCGGAAAGCCAACGGGCAGGACGATGCCGACTTGCTTTAGGAAATCGCCGGATACCGTTACCGTCGTTTCCGACATCAAGTCTGAATCGAACCGCTGCATGGCGGGACTCGGTACCTCGGGTTTGTCCCAAAGCAAAAGCTGGTAGGATCGGCTCGGGTCGAGCCCCGTGATGCGCAGCGGGCCTTGTACGCTGTTCTGAGTGGTATCTGTGAAGAAGCTGAAGAGAAGAAAGCGTTTGCAGTCTTGACTGATGACCGCGTGGGCGCAGATGGCCGGATCATCCGTTTGCAGTCGTCGAACGGAGCCGCTATGGAGCAGGCTTCGATGTTGTTTGTAGCGCGCGGTCCAGCACTCCAACGTTAAGAGTTCTGCTGGCGACAAGTCGCGGAGGTCAATCTCCATTCCCATGTGCCCAGTCAAAGCCACGGCGCATCGGAACGGCAGCGACAGTTTCCGCTTCGTTTGGTGCCCCGTGGACGGTCCAACGTGCGAACCCATGACAATCGGCGGGAAGAAATAGCTGAGCCCACGTTGGATCAGGACTCTTTCGTGAGCGTCGTTGCTATCGGATGCCCAAATCCGGCAAGTTTGTTCGAGAATCCCGAAGTCCGCCCGCGCTCCGCCCGACGCACAGGATTCGATCTCCACCAAAGGGTGTCGTTCGCGAAGCCGGCGGAGAAGTTCGTATAAAGCCCCCGTCTGGTCATGCACGGAGGGACGACCGTCTTTTCCGCCGGGGAGAGTCAAGTCGCGATTCATATCCCATTTCAGGTACTTGATGCCTGGATATTGGGTGAGTAGTTTGGATAGAGCGTTTAACAGATAATCGCTAACCTCCATGTGCGCCAGGTTCAGGACATATTGGTAGCGACCAATCGGCTGGTCGTAAGGCGGTACATGCAAGATCCAGTCCGGATGCGACCTGAATAAGTCCGAATTCTCATTTGTCATTTCGGGTTCAACCCAGATACCGAACTCCATGCCGGCTGCCTCGACGCAGTCAATCAGCGGTTGAAGACCCTCTGGATATTTGCTCTGATCGACCTCCCAATCTCCGAGTGCAGCACGATCATCCTTCCGGCCTCGGAACCAGCCATCATCAAGCACAAAGCGTTCGGCCCCAACTTTCGCAGCTAAACCTACGAGCTTGAAGAGTTTCTCGTAGTCCTGATCGAAATAAACGGCTTCCCAACTGTTGAAATGCACGGGACGCGGTTTCGCAGGATCGGGGAACTGAACCAATCGATCGCGGACAAACCGATGATATTGTTGCGACAAATCATTCAGACCGTTCGCGCTCGCGACATACAATGGCGGCGTCTCGTACAATTGCCCCGGCTCCAATACTAACTCTCCTGGAAGAAAAAGTTCTCCGGCCTGAACGAGGAGCTCGCCATGCGGTGTTCGGTCGACTATCCATCTCCAGTTGCCGCTCCAACCGAGATGAAAACCAAAGACAGCCCCTTGCTCCTGGCCAAAACCCTGGTCGCCCATGATCAACCCGGGAAAGTATTCATGCGAGGTACGTCCATAGCGGTTTTCAAACCTGTACTGACCGATCGGAAGGACCAAGCGTTGTTCTTGAAACTCGCGGTTCCAGCGACCGGCGAGAGTTAACACTTCCTTGCAGCTGTTGGGTAATGGCAAACAACCTGCCGTCAACCATTCAAGTTCGTAGGGCGATTTACCCAGATTCTTGATTGAAGAACGTATCCGGATCAGGCCGACCTCAGCGCTACAGAAAATCGAGACCTTCAACTCCAACTGAGCGACCGGATCTTGCCCCAAGAACACCAAGAGATCCTCTGTGCGCTCCGTGCTGTGCAGCTGGAACTGGGTTGCCCATGCGGTGCGGCCTCGATGGCCCTCCAGACCAGGGCTTCCGAAAAACCCTCGCCCGTATTCCGGGATAATCGAGACTGGGGTGTATTCTATCAACTTCGATTGCGGGAGGGGTTTTCGAGTAAGGCTCGTGGCGACGCTGGACAACTTGCCGGAAAGCTTCGGTCCCCAGTAAATAACCTCTGGAAA
>JAFAQT010000057.1 GCA_019246215.1 Verrucomicrobiota bacterium | reverse complement strand
CGTCGGTTGAGGTGCCTGGCGATATCATGCATCGGAACGGCTTAATACGTCACCGGCTTTTGCCATTCACTCCCAGCCGAGACATGATCGTGCGCAAGGCTTTACTTACCCGTCTGATGAGAATAGATCTTTGTTATCGAAGATCAAAAAGCCCAAAGCCACTTCAGGCGGACAAACCGGCTCTCTGGTAAGCCTGCCAGAATTGGTACTGAAATGCCTCATGGCCGGTCGAGTCAAATCAAAATCGGAGGACGAGATGACTGAATTGGATCTCATCGCGCTTTGGAAGTCGCATTGCCAATACGAGTTTGAAACCTGCGATGTCGGCGCGACATTGGCTACGATGGTGCCTCAGCCGTATGTCAACCACGTCCCAACAATGACCGGGGGCGTGGGGCACGATCAACTAAGGAGGAACTAAAATGCAAAGGCTGAGAAATCCACTGCTGAGCTTTTTATTTTTCTTGGCGCTACTACTGCCCTGGTTGATCTTTGTTTTTCTGCCCAGCGGAATTGCCGGGCACGCCTTATTTTGGTTGGCGATATTCTTTTGCTTGCTGCTGATCTGGGTGGTAAGCGATACGCAAAGGCACTTGGCGGCGGCAGCGGGTCCCGATCTTGGTCCGCGAATGTTGAATGAGACGGAGCAACCAGAAGCCGTCCGTCAAGTGATGGATGTTAAAATTGCAATTAAGGAAAATGGGCTGCAAGTGTTTCGAGGCCCGCTGCGCGATTCCCCCTCAGCCTCCTTCGAAAAGCTGAATCGGGCTCTCCCCAAAGGCTTGGTACCTTTGGTTCGGGAAGATGAACAGCTCGGCGCGAAAATCGTTCTGATTACCAGATCGACCGAAACAGATATTTCACGCAAACCTGTCCGACCATGGTTGCATTGGGTTCTTTTTGGTCTCACGATAATTACGACGACTTGGGCGGGAGCTCGTCACCAGGGCGTCGATTTAGCTCAGGAACCGGGACTATTCATCGTCGGTTTACCTTACGCTATCGGATTACTTTTGATTCTCGGGGTGCATGAATTGGGCCATTTCTTCATGGCGCGTCGCCATGCGATGGACGTCACTCCGCCCTACTTTATTCCGGTGCCGTTCGGACTTGGCACATTTGGCGCCTTTATTCAAATGCGATCGCCTCCTGCGAATAGAAACGCTCTCTTTGATGTGGCAGTTGCCGGACCGCTTGCCGGGTTCGTGATTGCAGTCCCGGCGCTTCTTCTCGGGCTTCGGTCTTCAAGCATTACTGCAAGCGGAGACGGTACGTTGACGCATGGTTTTTTGCACGGAGCGACGGTCGGCTCATCCATACTGTTCGCAGTGCTTACCAGGATTTCGCTCGGAGACGCCGCTCAATACGGAGCGCTTGTGCAGCTTAGTCCTTTAGCATTCGCGGGTTGGTTGGGATTGTTTATAACAGCACTGAATTTATTGCCGGTGGGCCAACTTGATGGTGGTCATATAACACGAGCAATGTTCGGGAGCCGTATCGGGCAGACTATCAGCAGCGTGGCGATGTGGTCTTTGTTCTTACTGGCTCTGTTTGTCTGGCCGGGGCTGATGATGTGGGCGCTCATTGTCTTCCTCATCGCGGGCCGGGGTGCGCCTCCGTTGAACGATCTAACACCTTTGGACGCCGGCCGCATGGTGGTTGGTTATCTGGCTATACTGATTTTGATACTGATACTTGCGCCAATGCCGCATTCCCTCTGGGATTCCGCGAGCGATATCTGCCCCTACTTGTAGGGAATCCACGTACGGTGTAACAGGGTTAGTCTCGACAGCACAAAAGAACTTCAGCCAGATCAGGTTTCAACCTTCGCAGCTTCCGGTCTTTTCTGGGCCTGTTCGCTGTCCGTGTCTGCTCGAGATGCCTGACTGAAACGAGCGTCAGGTTGTTTTTGGAACCGGCTGAATCCAAGTGGAGTCGACAGCCGCTTGGCGGGAAGGTAGTGACGCACAGCGGGCTCTTGCTCGCCTGCGTGCATTGCCCGCACTCGCTCGACAAGCTCGGCCTCGGTTTTCGTCATCCGTGCAACCTGCCTCAGATGCTCTGCCCAAGAGCTTACGAGCATTTCAGTTCGGAAAGTGCCGGGATGTTCAAGGTTTTCGTCAATGCGGAAAAGAAAAGCGCCGTTGCGCAGAAAGGTCAATCGAAGCTGTTCGACCAACGCCAGGAATTCTTCCCGGTCTTCATGACGGATGATTAGCTCCCGTGTGACTGTGACGGGCCCGTCCTCCGGTCTTGGGGTTAACGAAAATTCGTGCGCGGCCTCTAGCGGTGCCGGATCGAGGTTGAGGGAGTTGGCGAAGTTTATTGAGAGCGGGATGGCCAATGCCAGACTGGCCGTCAGAAGCAGGGCGCCGCCCACCAGCGTTGGGCCGAGGCCAACGGACGTCGCTGCCCCACCCCAAAGGATGCCGCCTAGCGCCACTCCGGCTTGTGAGGCCATCATGTGCACCGCGTTCATCCGTCCTCGCGCCCAATCGGGCATTGTTCGTTGGCCGGCGATCCAGAGTTCGGAGGCAGATACTGTCCAGCTGATTCCAGCCAACGCAGTCACGGGCAGAAACATCCAGAGGTTTGGAACGATGGCCATCAACACTAGAACGGCAACCAGAATGACGCCGGCCAAAATTGTTAACGCGTTTGGGCTGGCTTTGGCGCGGGCGTAAGGAAGCATCAAGGTGGCGCCAAGGAGTGATCCGATTCCCATGCTGGTAAAGACCAGCCCGAGTTGGCTCGCTTGGAGCCGCAAATGCTGCAAGGCTACCACCGGTACCAGGGCCGGAACCACCGCAATAAATAGGCCGAATAAAAAGTCCCGCGTTAGAATGACCTGCATTCCTGGCGCGTACCGCACGTAGCGTGCTGCGCTGGCAAACGATTCCAGAAAGTTTTCCAGATGCGGCTCAGGCCGCCGCCGGCGCTGGTACCGTTGCGAAATCACCCACGCCGTAGTCAGGAAGGCTAGGGCGTTTAGAGAAAATAGCATCGCCGGGCCCATGATCGGTAAAAGAAGGCCCCCCAAAGCAGGACCCGCGATCCCGGCCAGGTTCATCTGCACCCCGCCCAGGGTGATCGCGGACGCCAGTTCTTCTTTTTGGACCATCTCTGGAATGATGGACGCCCAGACCGGGGCGTTAAACGCAAAGCCGATTCCCAGCAAAAAAACCGTGATCAGAATGACGTACGGGTGAACCCAATGCAGCCAGGTACAAACGGCAAGCAGCCCTGCCGCAGCGGCTAACCAAAGGTAGACCGCAACAAGAAGGTTCCGTCGATTGCTTAAGTCGGCCAGGGCTCCAGCCGGCAAGGTAAAAAGAAAGAACGGCAGGGAAGCGGCCGTGGCAATCAGCGAAAGCAGCAACGCTGAAGCACCCAATGCATTCATGAGCCACGTGGCCGCTGTGTCGTGGGCAGCCACGCAGACCCCAGAGACCACGCTGGGTAACCACAGCCCGACAAAGGCCGGGTTTCTGAGCGCCAACCAGATGGAGGTATTTTGTTTTGGTTCGCTAGCCATGCGCATCAAGATGACCCCAATCCAACACGTTTCAACGCACTGATCTTCTGGCAGCTTTCGAACCAACCGGCCATCTTCTGCAGCGATGTATTACCAAATGGCGAGCGGCTGTTGCAGCGCGTCCGCTGGACCTGCACCAGGGGGTTCGCTCCACCTGGGGCCAGGAAGGCTTCAGAAGCACCGCGTCTGACGGTAATCGGCGGGCAATAGGCGAGCTCCAATTCCGATATCGTACTTTTTGCCCGATTAAGAAGTCACCGGGTTCAAGAGAAATGCCCATTGCGGGCCGTTGGCTGGTGGTATACACGGTTTCCCCCTGTTGCTTACGCAGCCACCTGTGGTAATCTTTTTTGCGAGAAGGCGCACAATGATCTTCGTTGCTTCACTGCTCGGGATTTTGTTTTTTAGGTTTCTATTTGGAATCGTTCGAACTCTTCTGCTCGTATTCTTGGTCTGCTGGGTTTTGATCGACGAATCACGGATTCATCCACAGTTCGGGAAAATGTTTTGGGAATCGGTGAGTGCGACAGCACAGTGTGTAGCCGACTTCGGGCGGGAGCAGCAGAACAGCGTTCGGTACTCCGGCGATAGGTCGTATGCGACCCGACGACCGTTTGCGGAGCCCGCTTACGATCGCGCTGGAGCCGGTTACCGTTGATCCCGGAACGCTCTACGACTCGATTCTGACGAATTCTGCAGACCAGATTCATAGTCGTATCCATAACATTTTGGTCGACAAGGCCCTTCCGCCCGTCGGAAT
This sequence comes from Verrucomicrobiota bacterium, assembly GCA_019246215.1. Lineage (GTDB taxonomy): Bacteria > Verrucomicrobiota > Verrucomicrobiia > Chthoniobacterales > JAFAMB01 > JAFAMB01. The sequence goes on along the minus strand of JAFAQT010000057.1, from coordinate 12,405 downwards.
TTTTGCGCCAGGAACGTGGATTTGTGATCCGCGATTTAGACCTACTCTGCGAAAAAATCGATGGGGAAATTGGAAATTTCTTAAGATGATGCTCTTAGCGTTGTCCTTATCGCCCGGATAGTCTACCAATCGAAAAGGAGTAACCGTGAAGAATCATGATCTCTTGAAAGCCGCATACGCTGCGTTCAACCGCCGCGACATCGAGGCGGCATTGACGGTAATGCACCCTGAAGTTGAGTGGGCAAACGGCATGGAAGGCGGGACAGTACGCGGCCGCCTGGCGGTGCGCGAGTACTGGAGTCGGCAATGGGCTGTTATCAATCCGCGTGTTGAACCGCTCAGCTTTGAAGACGATGGGACCGGGCGCGTCATGGTGAAAGTTCATCAGGTGGTTCTCGATCTGAAGGGAACCGTGATTGCAGATCATATGGTCTGCCATACTTACACGTTTGAAGACCACCTAGTCAAAAGGATGGAAATTAAGGAGCCTCGAGGAAGTCTACGTGGGTAGCTCTAAAACAGGATGGACTTTCAAAGGAAAGATGATTCCCCCACTCCACTCTACCGCCCCCCGGTCAGCAACGCATCGGTTCAATGACAATTGCCGCGGCGTATTCCGGCTTTTCACTCGATATTTAATTATACTGTAGTAGTCGTCCTCGGAGCCCAATCTCTGTGTAACCACCTGCTGCCACCCCATGAAACTGCTCGCTGTACACCCAAGCTGTTTAATGTACTCCAAAATCTATCTTCGCCTAGAGCCCTTGGGGCTTGAGTTGGTTGCTTCCGCCGCTCGACACGCGGGACACGACGTGCGCTTGATTGATTTACAAGCAGAGACTCACCAGGACTATTATCGCTGGATCCGGTCGTGGTCGCCCGACGCAGTGGTTTTCTCCTGCAATTATTTGGCCAATGTGCCGGAAATCATCGATCTGGCGAAAGCAACGCGCACGCTCCTCCCGCAAGCCCTTATTATGGTCGGTGGTCACAGTGCTTCCTTCACGGCCGCTGAGATCCTGCAACATGGAGCTGGCGGTATTGACGCTGTGCTCAAAGGTGAAGGCGAGCCGGTGATCGTTGCCGTTTTGGAAGCGGCCCGCCAGGACCGTGCTGACCTGCACCGGATACCCGGCGTTCAAACAATAGCCGGTGAGGGACCCCGACCTACCTTCGTGCACAGTCTGGATACCGTGCTGCCAGCCCGCGATCTGCTCCGACACCGTCGCAAATACTTCATCGGCGTACTTGATCCTTGCGCTTCCATCGAGTTCAGCCGCGGTTGCCCTTGGGATTGCGTGTTCTGCAGCGCATGGACTTTCTACGGTCGAAGTTACCGAACTAAATCCCCGGAATGCGCTGTTGAAGAACTGAACCGCATCAAAGAATCGGGCGTCTTCCTCCTAGACGACGTCGCCTTTATTCAAGCTGAGCACGGGATGCAAATCGGTGAGATGATCGCCAAACGCGGCATCAAGAAAAAATATTATCTGGAAACGCGAGGCGACGTCCTCCTGCGTAACAAGGAGGTATTCAAGTTCTGGCGCAACATTGGACTCGAGTACATGTTTCTGGGTATCGAGGCCATTGACGAGGAAGGGCTCAAACAGTTTCGCAAGCGGGTAACTGTTTCCCAAAACTTCGAAGCGCTCGAGTTTGCCCGTTCCTTGGGAGTGACCGTGGCCATCAACCTGATCGCCGACCCCTCCTGGAATCGAGACCGTTTCCGCGTAATTCGTGAGTGGTGCCAGGAAATTCCTGAGATCGTTAACATCAGCGTCAACACGCCGTACCCGGGTACGGAAAGTTGGCGTACCGAAGCGCGCCGGATTTCCACGCGTGACTACCGGCTGTTTGACATCCAGCATGCGGTATTGCCGACGCACTTGAGCCTGCGAGAGTTTTATCAGGAGTTGGTCGAAACCCAGCGCGTGTTGAGCATAAAACACCTTGGTCTTTCGGCGCTCCGAGAGGCTGCCGGTCTGGCGGTGGGACGCCTGTTGCGAGGTCAAACCAATTTCGTCCGGATGTTGTGGAAGTTTAACAGCGTCTACAATCCCAACCTCCAACTGGCTGACCATCAGCAACCGGTGCACTACGAAATTTCGCCGCCGCCCGAGTGGGAGGAACGAATTGCTCGCGGCGCGCTGTACGTGCACGCCACTGGCGGTCGCAAAGGCCGCCAGATTGATAACGCAACCGAGGCCTTTGTCGAATCAACACGCATGGGTACAGAACAAGCTTAAGTGCGTAGACGGTCAGTTAGAATCGTCCTGCTGTAACCGAGGCTAGTTTTCTGTTTTGTCATTTTGCAACCTGTTTGGTCTCCTTTCTGCACCCTGCCTGGCGACATGTTTCCGTTTTCTGAGCGATAAGACCTAGCATTGGGACGGCCCGCTATCACGAGCGGTGGAAGAAGGGCATCACTGTGCGCAAGTCTTGACGATGTCTTACCTATGGATCATCGCTTTCTATGAAATCCCGATATTGCATCGTCGGAGCCACACGCGGTACAGGATTACTAATCGCTCAACAATTATTGCAAAGCGGGGTACGCGTCCGAGTAGTGGTGCGCAATATAGAAAACGCTCGCCGGATCCTGGGTGATCGCGTCGAAGTAATCCAGGGTGACGTAACTGATGCTCGGTCGGTTCGCGAGGCCCTAGCCGAAGACGATAAGGCGATATTTTTCACTGTTGCTGCCACAGGCGGAATAGACGGTCGTGCCCTGTTCGGATCACCGACCGCAATCCGCGAGGTGACCTACCAGGGGCTCCTGAACGTTGTGGAGGCAGCGCGTTCGCGCTGTTTCACTGGACGCGTCATTCTCGCGTCGGTGGTGGGAGTGGATCGATCATCGGTCATGATTCGCCTTCTTGATAAGATCAAGCCCGGACTGCAACAAAATCTGATGGAAAGAGAACGTTATCTGCGAACAAGCGGACTAGACTATACAATCGCACGCGCGCCGATCCTCATCAATGCACCGGCTGGAAAACGTAACATCCAGATAACAAGGGCAATTAGTAAGTTAACAGCTGGATCAAAGATCTCGCGTGGGGACTTTGCTCGCGTAATGATCCTGGCGTCTCAACAGACCGCAGCCTCAGGTAAAACTTTTGAAATGTTCGCCGCCAAAGGCGAAGCTCCTTCCGATGAGCAACTTCTTAAGCAGCTTGAAGCGATCCCCCCGTCTCCAGAGCTACGATAAAGGGCCCTTTAGATTTGTCGCAGGAACAGGGACAACGCGCTAGCAACACCTCCCGCACTTGGCCGAGCCGGTTTCGCGCGCATGCTATTGGTAAGTTGTCTTGGGGAATTATTCCGAAATCACTGTAATTTCAGGTGCCCAGCCAGCGCGTAGGCCAGTTCTCGGTGGACGTGTGCGGGCCATTCTCCCAATTGAGGTCCTAACCGGTCGCATAGTTCCCGCAGGTCGTCGGTTCCGGCTGATCGCACCAGGATTTCGGTACGTTCGACGAACTCGCGAGTTTCTCGACAGAACTCGGCGATTTCTGATCCTCTTTTTAGGGGCCAGTGGCAGCTGACAAACAGGTCAATATCGAGGTGTTCAATGAACTGAATGGTAAGAAGATAAGTCTCGGGATAGAGATAGGTCGGACACAAAGCCGGTCGACCATCGATGCCTCGATAGACCGCTCCTTGAATCGCATCGCCGCCAAACAAGGTACGGTGTTTATGATCAAGTATTCCCAGATGTCCTTTGCTGTGGCCAGGAAGAGAGAGGATTTCGAGATCCCAATTCGGGTTCAAGCGTAGGTGCTCTCCTCCTCGAAACGTTAGTTCGACCGGCTGAGCTTCCCCGAGATCTTTTAAGATGCCGCTTTTGACATCTTCAGGATAAAACACGCCATATGGTCGATAGGCGTCGTACCTTGTACTGAAAAGTGTATCCGGGTGGCCGATCTGAAACCGGTCCGCGTCGCCACAGCACAGTATTGCTGTGGGCGACCAGCGCTTCATACCCGCATTTCCGCCCACGTGATCTGAATCCGGATGGGTGTTCACTATATAGCGCAACTGTTCGGGTTGAATCTTTAATCGATCGAGCGCCGGCACGATCAAGTCGCTGACGTGGTATGAGCAGCCGGTATCGAGCAGAAGACAACCCCACTCGCCGACCAGCAGCGGCAGATAAATCGGTCGTTTTCCGACGGTGCCGTCCAGCAGATAGACGGAATCGAACAGCTGAATCATAGCGAAGGCAGTTTATTGTGGCGATTTTTTCCCGAACATAGTTCTGTGGGATGTGGACTTCCATCTACTTCCAGCAAGCGGACAGAATGGATAATTTACAGGTGCATAAGACAACGTGAATGCTGGGCAGATTTGTGTGATTTCATACGCTAAGAAGCCATCCACTGCAGGCAAATGCTCACCTAGTAGTCAAAGTTCGAGGCCAGCATCGAGCAGGGCGGGATCTATCTCCCGCTCCAATGCATTAAACATGAGATCGACGAAATCTGTCAATGCATCGGAGGCAGCCATCGCGGCCTTGATGCGGCGACTGCCAATCGCATCGAGCACAGCAAGGTGGCAATCGATGGTCGGGTCGAAACTGCTGCCGCTCGCGATGCGGGTGTGATAAATCCAACCGATCCGACGAAAGATCGTATGCAACGGCCGAAGCGTGTGCTCCAGAAACGTCTCTCCCGCGGCATTTAAGATGATTGCGTCGATCCGCCGATCGAAGACATTAAACTCGTCGATGGTCATTTTTTCGCGCTGATCACGTAGCGCTCGAGTGAGATGTATGATTTGGTTGCGGTGTGAGGGTCCCGAGCGCTCGGCAGCGAGCCTGACGACGAAGCGCTCGATGTCGCGCCTGAGCTGCAACAGGACGCGCTCGCGCGCGAGATCGATCGGCGCGATCTGCAGCCCGTGTCGAGGGTGAACAACGATGAGCGTATCCGCCGCCAGCCGGCTGACTGCCTGATGCACCGGCGTTCGCCCAAACCCGGTGATTTCTTGCAAATCCTGCATTCTGAGAAAGCTGCCGGGCTTGAGTTCGCATTTGACAATAAGATCTTCAATCCGTTCGGAAGCTAGACCGAAGAGGTTCACTCGATTACGCCGATGCGGCGTTGGCAGCATGGCTTCTTCGGCGATAACGCGTTTTCGTTGCGAATATTTTCGGCGCGCTTTAGGCGGCCTTCCTGTAGTTCGTTGTGCTGGCATTATGCAAACGTCCGCCATTGTGGCAATATTTCGCTCGCGATGCCAAGATCGCCAAGTACATGAACGCCGGGCTGCAATCACCAAAACTCGCTGAGATCAGGGAAATCACTTAAATCGAACAGTTGAATGACATTCTATTCTCCTAAAGGCAACTCCGACGGACATGCAGGTCTGAACGATCAAAGACAGCAGGCTGAAGATCGAGGCACAAGCCGACCCCTTCCATCGGGTACACAAACCCGTCCTCTACCTTCGGAACCGCTGTGACAAGTTCCTTATACCAGCCGGTGTAGAAAGCGCGCACAGTCTCTTGGATAATAGTATTGGGCTGGCTGAACGATGCGTGTACCGCGGCGGCGAATCCGACCGGACCAGTGCAATCATGAGGTGCGAATGGCCGATGCCACGTTTCCGCCAGCGCCGCTACTTTGCGGCCTTCTGTCAGACCTCCGGTCCAGCACAGATCCACCATAGCGACGTGAATGGCGTCGCGCTCCAGAAACTCCTTATACGACCACCGAGAGCCGAGTGTCTCACTGGCGCAGACCCAGACATCCGTCGAATTTGCGTATTCCGCGAGCGACTGAGGTGAGTTCATGCGGATCGGGTCCTCGAACCAGATCGGGGCATAGGGTGACAGCGCTTTGGCGATCCTCTTGGCAGTAGGCAGGTTCCACAGGCTGTGGAACTCGACCATGATCTCCATACGATCGCCGACCGCGTTGCGAACCTTCTCGAAAGGCGCAATCGCGGTCTTCATCTGCTCGGTGGTGATGTAGAGACCGCCGGTTTCTTGCGCTGCAGGATCAAACGGCCAGATTTTCATGGCAGTAATCCCTTGCGCCAGCAGGCTCTCGGCTAGCACATCCGCCCGGTTCATAAACGCAAATAGGTCTTCATAGGGGCCCTCTTGCTCGCAAATATTCCAGGTGTCGACCGGACGTATGTTTCGCCCGCGAACGTAGCGATACCCAGCGCAAGTGTTATAGACCCGCACCTTCTCGGCGCAACACCCGCCTAGCACTTGATGAACTGGTTGACCGCACACTTTACCGAACAAATCCCACAAGGCGATATCAACTGCCGAGGCTGCACGATATTCCACGCCGGTGGAGGACTGCGCCATCGGCAGGTTGACCATCTCCTTATTGAGGCGCTCGATCTGCAGCGGGTCGCGTCCAAGCAGGCGTTCTGCCAGCGTTTCATGGAGATGTGCCTCGACCGCTCCAGCGCCATAGAACGTCTCGCCGAGCCCGATGAGCCCTGCATCGGTGCACACACGAACCCACAAGACATTGTAGAACTCGTCGAGCCGCAGGGTTTCAAGGCCGGTGATCTTCATATAACTTGGTTCCGCCGCAATTTTATCCATGTTTTTGCTTGCGCGCAAAGAAATATATCACAATATATCAATCGGCTTTTCTTCCTCACTGAAAAGCGATTATGTTCATGATCTCCCCAGCCCGGCTCTCTCGAGCACTCCGCTTCGTGAACAGGTTAGGGGCTGTCTGGATTGCTGTGATCTTGCTCTACCTGGTCTCCGGTCTGATTTCTCCAGGTATGTTTCAGATCAATGAGACCCTGAATATTTTGCAGATCGCTGCCTTTCTAGGGATTGTGGCGATCGGACAAACCCTGGCTCTGTTGGTCGGCGGTATCGATCTCTCAGTCGCCGGTGTAGTCACGATGTCCAACATCGTTGTTACTAGCCTCATGCTTGGGCAATCTGAGACCCTGGTCCCCTCACTCCTAATCTCTATCCTCCTAGCCGCCGCTGTCGGATTCATCAATGGATCGCTGATCACGTTGGCGCGCGTCACGCCTCTCGTGGCCACTTTGGGAACCAACTCGATCTTGTTCGGCGCCTCCTTAGTTTATACCGGTGGTGCGCCCCATGGCTCGATCTCGCCGGCATTCGCGGTCTGCGGGCAGGGGCACATCTTTGGGTTACCGGTCAGCACGGTCTGTTGGCTTGCGATAGGCTTGGTTATGGCCTGGATCACGCGTCAGACAACCTTCGGCCGCAAACTTTATGCCGTTGGTGCGAATCCGGCTGCCGCGCGACTAATGGGGATTCCAGTAAATCGCATCCTAATCTCTGCCTACGTTCTGAGTAGCGTGATGGCCTGTTTGGGAGGACTCTTGCTAACTTCCTATATCGGTTTGCCGAGTCTCGGGATCGGTGACCAATTCCTGCTGACGTCGGTAGCCGCCGTTGTGGTTGGCGGAACCGCACTGAGCGGCGGCTGGGGCAGCATCGTCGGAACGATCGGGGGAGCCATATTTATTACAGAGCTAAACAGTTTCACCAACATTGTGCGCGTCTCTACCGGCAGCCGGTTTGTCCTTCAGGGTGCAGTGATCGCTCTGAGCGTTCTTATGTACCACCTGGTCGGCAGCAAAAGAACAAGCAGTTAACCAAACTATCCAAGAGAAAACGAAATTATGAGAACCAAAAAAAATGCATATGGCGTGACGCGTCGACAGGCGATTCGCCTGGGTGCTGGCACGCTTGGATTTGCGGCGTTCTTCCGGGTCTTCCCGGTACACGGAGCGGATGCAATCAGCAATGCCAAAACAACGGCGGCCGGTGAAACAGTCAGCGGTGGCAAACACAAGAAAAAGGGCCCGTTTCGAGTCGGCTTTAGCAACGGGTTTTCCGGCAACACGTGGCGAACGGAAATGTTGTATTCGCTGAAAAAGGAAGCCTCGCAGCACAAGGATCTGCCCGACTTGATTATTGTCGACGGACAGGGCGACATTTCCAAACAGGTCAACGACATCGAGAACCTCGTCTCCCAGAATGTTGACGCTATCCTTTGCATTGCAAATTCCAGTTCAGCAGTAGCGCCCGCACTACGCGACGCCACAAAGCAGGGAATCGTGACTATCCCGTTTAACCTGCCGGTCGATGGCGAAGCTTGGACAGCCTTTATCGGAACCGACCCAGAAAAGAAAGGATTCACACTCGGAAAATGGTTGCGAGAGGCATTGCGTGATTCGGGTAAGATCGTTGCATTAGGTGGGCTACCGGGTAATTCCTATACCGCGAGCGCGTGGGCCGGCGCGCAGAAGGCGTTCCAGGGTAGCAACATTCAAGTGTTGGCATTCCGGGACGCATATTGGCAGGAAGATCGAGCGAAAGTTGTTATGGCGGACTTGATCGCCGCCTATCCACAAATCGACGGAGTCTGGTGTGATGGTTCTCAGGATGCCGCCGGCGCGATGAAGGCGTTGTTGGCTGCTAAAAGGCCCTTGGTTCCGGTGACCGGTGACGACTACAACGGGTTATTAAAGCTTTATCAGGAACAAAACGGCAACTATCCGAACTTCAAAATTGGACTCCTGTCCGAACCAACTTGGGAAGGAGTCGTTGCGTTACGAACGGCCCTCAAGCTGCTGAACGGCGAGGATGTTCCCAAACGCCAGATCATTGAGCCCAGACTTATCACTTCGGAAAATTATAAGGACTATGTTCGTCCAGGGTTGCCTGATGGAGTTTTTGTCGACACGGAACTGTCAGATGACGAGCTTAAAACATTGTTCAAATCATGAGCGACGAGCGACCGGATGCTCTCGTTGAGAGCCCGGTACCCGTATTGGCAGTCACTGATGTGGACAAGTCGTTCCCTGGGGTTCGCGCCCTGGTAAAAGTGTCTTTTGAATGCCGCGCGGGCGAGATACATGGACTCGTAGGCGAAAATGGGGCCGGCAAAACGACCTTGATGCGCATTTTGGCCGGAGTTAACCGTCCTGACTCTGGAAAGATCCAAATTAGCGGGAAAGGGGTAACACTTAGTTCTCCACGGCAGGCTCATGACCTGGGTATTTCTATGGTTTACCAGGATACGCGATTAGTCGATGGGATTGATGTTGCCCAGAACATCTGGCTGGAGCGAGAGCCGGGTTCGGCTTTGTTCATCAACCGCCGCCAGATGGAACGCCATTCGGCGGCGATTCTGCAGCGGCTCGGAATCCAGATCGACCTACGGAGGAGAGTGAGCGAGCTCAGTGTAGGTGAGCGACAGATTGTGGAGATCGCTCGAGCGCTGACAGCCAATCCCGCGGTTTTAATCCTCGACGAACCAACCTCTTCACTTGATTCCGCAGAGTCGAAACAGCTCGGCAAAATTTTGGTCGGGCTGCGGACGACGGGAACGGGAATCGTGTTCATTTCTCATCGTCTTCCAGAAGTGCTGGAGTTGGCTGATCGAATTACCATAATGAAGGATGGTGAAATCGTTTCCACTCTCGAGAACAAGGGAGTAACAGAAGATACTTTGGTCAGCCTAATGGTTGGCCGCAAGTTGTCGCTGGCATTCCCATCCAAGACAGGAAAGACAGGAGCAACCCGCCTGGAAGTCGAGGATCTCTCGAGCCCGGGCCAGTTTCAGAATGTCTCTTTTTCGGTTGCTGCCGGCGAGATTGTCGGTCTTGGTGGAATTCAGGGCAACGGGCAGCGAGAAATTGCGCGAGCGCTCTATGGGCTTTTGCCGACAACCGGTCAAGTCCGGCTGAACGGATCCAGGATCACTCTCAGTTCTCCTGGCCACGCGATCCGATCCGGAATTGTCTATGTGCCAGCCGACCGTCGGGGAGAAGGCTTATTTATTGCGCATTCGATTCGCGAAAATATTGCCATCCCGCACCTCTCCGCCTGGAGCAACTTTGGGGTTATGTTTAAGCGACAGGAGGCGGTAGCGGTTCGAGAAACGATCGATCGCCTGAAGATACGCACTCCTTCTTCGGAACAGCCGGTAGAGTTTCTAAGCGGTGGGAATCAGCAGAAAGTTGTATTCGGGCGATGGCTCTTGGCAAAACCCATACTGTACATTTTTGAAGAGCCTACCGCGGGTGTTGACGTCGGAACCAAGCTCGAGCTCTACCGGGTGATTCGAGGATTGGGGGAAGAAGGTGCCGCAGTTCTGATTCTGAGCTCGGAGCTGATCGAGCTGATCGGGGTTTGTGATCGCATTCTGGTGGCGGCGCACGGGAACATCGTCGACTCGGTTACTGCCAGCGAGGCCACGGAAGAGCGAATCATCGGCAGCGCTGTCCGCAAAAAACGCGAGCATGCCGCCGCTGAGGAATCCGCTGGGAAGAACGCTGGTAAAAATTCCCGTCGGGTAAGCATCAGAGAGGTTTTGCTCCGGCGTTATACGGGCGCAGGTCTGCTCTGTGTTCTCGTTCTGCTGCTCTGCGCCTACACAGTTTCGCGTTCTCCTTACTTCCTGACCGAACGTAACCTCGGGAATCTTGTGATACAGGTAGCTCCACTGGCTCTAGTGGCGACGGGTCAGATGGCAGTGGTTTTGATCAGCGGTATCGATCTTTCCGTCGGGCCTTGCATGAGCCTAATTACTGCGCTGGCTTCTTATGTCATTGTCGGCAATGAGCAGGATAACATCGCAGCTGGCATTGCTATCTGCCTCATTGTCGGGGTTCTAATCGGCGCCTTGAACGGCTTTATCATCCTCTATTTGCGCATCCCGGACCTGATTGCGACCCTTTCAACGTTTTCTGTCGTTACGGGTCTCGCCCTTATCGTTCGACCAAGTCCAGGTGGTAATGTCAGTGAGGTTTTTGCAGACGCGATCACAACGCGAATCGGATGGTTCCCGATCATGGGCTCGGCAGTGATTCTTCTGGCAATCGTGGGAGAGATCTTACAGCTACGTGGCCGGGTTGGAACGCGACTGTATGCTATCGGATCGAACCCGGAAGCGGCTTTTGTCGCGGGTATCCCTGTCGAACGAGTGCGCTTTTTCGCCTATCTATTTTGCGGTCTGATGGCTGCTTTGGCAGGGTTAGTCGTTGCCGCTCGGATCGGGAGTGGAGATCCTCAGGCCGGAAGTCAGTTTACCCTGGCCTCAGTTACCGCAGTTGTTGTTGGAGGCACAAGCATCTTTGGCGGACGCGGCACTGTCGTGGGCACGTTACTTGGGGCATTCTTGCTGGTTCTCATGCAGAATTCACTCAACCAACTGCATGTGAGCGCTTACTATCAGTACGTCTGGACTGGGGCGCTGATGCTCTTGGCTGTGGGAGCCTATTCTGTTTACGAGCATACCAATTTGAATGCCCAGGTTAGCGGTTGGCTGCAAAAAAATCTGCGGCGAAATCGGTGAAGATAAGAGCGTTGTCTAACGGGCTTCCTGATCCGCTATCGGTAACTTCGGCGGGAGAGTATCTCAAGGGTAGTTGCAGGGCAAGTGCCCCTTGACGTCACGTCACTGAGTTACAATGATCAACTGTTTATGATCGCTTGTGTCATCCATGGGTCTAAGGATCTGCAGGTTGAAATGCGTCCGGACCCTCACCCAGGTGCCGGTGAAGTAATCGTCCGCTTCGCCGCCGGAGGAATCTGTGGATCGGATCTGCACTATTACCATGAGGGTCGGGTCGGTAACTTCGAATTACGTGAGCCGATGGTATTGGGACACGAACTAGCCGGCGAGGTAGCCGAGATCGGTGAAGGTGTAACCAAGGTCCAACCTGGGCAACGGATCGCAGTGAATCCGTCGAGACCTTGTCTGCACTGCCGCTACTGCTTATCCGGCCGTTCTAATTTATGTAGGAACGTCCGTTTCTATGGCAGCGCCGCTCGGTTTCCACACGTGCCAGGGGGTTTCGCTGAGCTGTTCAGCGCCTCGGAAGAACAATGCGTGCTGATCCCGGACTCCCTGTCCTATCCCGCTGCCGCCTGTGCGGAGCCATTGGCCGTGACGTTACATGCAGTTGCCCGCGCGGGATCCTTGTTAGGCCGTCGGGTTCTGATTACCGGAGCGGGACCAATCGGCATCCTCACTGTTGCCGCCGTGCGCTTGGCTGGTGCGGCGGAAATCGTGATCACGGATTTGTTTGATGAACCATTGGCCGTGGCCGAACGGATGGGAGCTACTCGCGTTTTGAACGTGAAAACAGCTGCTGCGTGTCTCGAAACCTTCATCCGGGATGGCGGCTATTTCGACGCGGCGATTGAAGCCTCCGGAAATATCCGCGGCTTGGAAAACTGTATCGAGGCAACCCAGCCGGGCGGACGGATCGTCCAAGTGGGCATTTTCCCGGCGGGTAGCGCAGGAGCACCCATGAACAAGGTATTAGCAAAAGAGTTGGAATTGTTTGGCACTTTTCGTTTTCATGAGGAATTTCAGTGGGCGGTTCAGGCCCTGATCAGTGGCAGGGTCAAGGTAGATGCGATTTTAA
>JAFAQT010000138.1 GCA_019246215.1 Verrucomicrobiota bacterium | reverse complement strand
CGCTTCAAAAAAGGTCCGTTACGTTTATTATTTCGGAGATGGTAAAGCCGATGGTGATGGAAAGATGAAACCGCTTTTGGGCGGCAAGGGAGCCAACTTGCACGAGATGACGCGCATCGGTCTCCCGGTACCTCCCGGGTTCACGATCAGCACGGACGTTTGTACCTATTATTACGAGAATAAGAGAAGCTATCCTTCCGAGCTGAATGTTCAGGTCGAATCTGCGCTCGCAAAGGTGGAAAGGTCAGCGGGGAAGAAGCTAGGTGACCGCAGCAATCCTTTGTTAGTGTCGGTACGTTCCGGCGCGCGCGACTCGATGCCCGGCATGATGGACACGATCCTGAACCTTGGGATGAACGACGAGGTGGTCGAGATCGTGGCCGAAAAAAGCGGAAACCCGCGGTTTGCCTGGGATTCCTACCGCCGCTTTCTACAAATGTATGGGGACGTGGTGATGGGCGTGCAAAAACGGGAAAACGAAGACCATGATCCGTTTGAGGTCATTATTGAGTCAGTGAAACGAGAGGCCGGCGTCGACAAAGATCTGGAATTGACCTCCGAGCATTTCAAGATCCTCGTTGAAAAATTCAAGCAGCTTATCAAAGAGCGAACCGGCAAAAATTTCCCACAAGATCCGCGGCAGCAGCTCTGGGGCTCCATCGGAGCTGTATTCGGCTCATGGAACAACGATCGGGCGATCGTTTACCGGCGGAAATATAATATTCCGCATGAATGGGGGACAGCCGTCAACGTTCAGACAATGGTATTTGGGAACAGAGGAGATACCAGCGCCACCGGAGTGGCATTCACCCGTGACCCGGCGACTGGAGAAAAGGTTTTTTATGGTGAGTACCTGATTAATGCCCAAGGCGAAGATGTAGTTGCCGGTGTCCGAACGCCGCATCCGGTCAGTGCGCTCGCGCAGGAGATGCCGGCCGCTCACCGGGAACTCCTCAGGGTGCGCGACCTTCTGGAGCAGCATTTCCGCGATATGCAGGACCTCGAATTCACGATCGAGGAGAACAGACTTTTTATCCTTCAAACCCGCAACGGCAAGAGGACCGGTCTGGCCGCGGTTCGGATCGCGGTGGCCATGGTCAAGGAGAGATTGATCACGAAGGAAGATGCGATCAAACGCATCCCGGCGGATTCACTCTCGCACCTGCTGGCTCCGGTTTTTGATCGGCAAAGCGTGAAGAGTGCTAAAAAGATGGCGACTGGTCTGGCTGCGGGGCCTGGTGCGGCAAGTGGGAAAATCGTCTTTAACGCCAAAGATGCGGTGGAATTGGCGAATAAGGGCCAGCCTGTAATTCTGGTCCGGATCGAGACTTCCCCGGAAGATCTTCGAGGGATGATTGCTGCCGAGGCGATCCTTACGGCGCGGGGAGGCGTTTCTTCTCATGCCGCGCTGGTGGCGAGGCAGATGGGGAAAGTATGTGTTTGCGGCGCTTCGATGCTGCAGGTCGACTATGCCAATCGAACCTTGACCGCTGGGGATGTCACCCTCAAGCAAGGAGACTTCATCTCAGTGGACGGAACTGTCGGAGAAGTCTATGCCGGAGAAGTCAAGACCGCGCATTCCGAGGTGGTGCAGGTCCTGGTAGAGAAGAAACTGGATCCTAAAAAGAGCCAGACCTTCCAGGAATTTTCGGCACTGCTAAGCTGGGCTGACAAAGTTCGTAAAATGGATATCCGCACCAACGCGGATACGCCGGAGCAGGTCGCAACCGCGATCGCCTTTGGTGCCAAAGGAATTGGGTTGACCAGAACCGAGCACATGTTCTTCGAGGGTGATCGCATCGATGCGATGCGGGAAATGATTCTTGCTTCCTCTCTCGAAGAACGAAAGTCCGCGCTGGCAAAACTGCTTCCCTACCAGCGCGAGGATTTTGTCGGAATCTTCAAAGAACTCAAAGGGTTTCCAGCGACGATGCGAACCTTAGATCCCCCTTTGCACGAGTTCCTGCCCCAGACGGAAACGCAGCAGGCAGATCTGGCCAAAAAGCTTGGCATACCAGCCGAGAAGATCCATCGACGAGTGGAAGAACTGCACGAATTCAACCCGATGCTTGGCCACCGTGGATGTCGTCTGGGAATCACGTTTCCAGAAGTGACCGAGATGCAAGCCAGGGCAATTTTCGAGGCTGCGGCAGAAGTGCAGAAGAAGGGCATAAAGGCGAAGCCGGAGGTCATGATTCCGCTGGTAGGTTTTCCAAAGGAATTGAAACTGCAGATCGAGATCGTCGATCGCGTGGCCGCTGAGGTAGCCAAGGAAAGAAAAACTCGATTCAATTACCTGGTCGGCACGATGATTGAGATCCCAAGGGCGGCCATCGTGGCCGATAAGATCGCCGAAGATGCGGAATTCTTCAGTTTCGGCACGAACGATTTGACACAGACAACCTTGGGAATGAGCCGCGATGATTCTGGCAGCTTCCTGCCCCAGTACCAGGAACTGGAGATCGTCAAGAACAACCCTTTCGCGACGATCGACCAAACCGGGGTCGGGAGCCTGATGGAGATGGCCCGTGACAAGGGGCGCAAGACCCGGGCGGACATCAAGCTGGGGATCTGCGGTGAGCATGGTGGAGAGCCGGAGAGCGTGAAATTCTGTCATCGGATCGGGCTCTCCTATGTGAGTTGCAGTCCCTTCAGGGTACCGGTCGCACGCCTCGCTGCCGCTCAGGCAGCACTGGAGTAAACATAACGTCGTGTAGGCGGCGCCTGAGTTGTTCAACGTTATGCATGGAAGCTTCCCTTAACCCAGGCTAAAGCCGCCTAAAGCCCCGGCTATACTCTGAACGGCCCTCCGGGGCCGCAGAAGCGTTGAGTTTCGGGGGTTGGTTAAATGGGCCAGCCAGGGCGCCCAAGGCAAGCGCGAAAAAAAACGTGTTCGGCCCAATAAGCCTATAAGGGGCCGGAGAAACAACTCGACCCGCCGACAACATCGCACGTAATTCCACCATAGTCCTTGTGAGGGCGGAAATCACAAGTCCTTGGTCTGTGATTGTTCCCGCGTTATTCGCCGGTTTCCTTTGATCAGAAATTTGATC
>JAFAQT010000111.1 GCA_019246215.1 Verrucomicrobiota bacterium | reverse complement strand
TTCAACCACAAAACTTTCTACAATTTCAGACCGACATCCAAATTGATGGCTGGCCTTGCAGGATTGGTTTTAGAGCGTGTCTCAAAGCGCGTCAAAAACGAATCGCGCGACTTTAACCCTTGCCGATCCCGCCGTGTGCGGCAACTTGACGTCTGGGTGCTGAATCCGGCTACCGGGCAAACCGCCCAAGGCACACTGCAATCGTGGAAGAACGCGGCTTCAGGATTGCATTCAGACTTTGCGGTACCCTTTTCCCTTTCTCGCAACGAACAATCGTTCTTTACTCATCGTCACGTGACCGGCTTTTTTAAAGGCAATGCCGGCCCGAACCAAATCAAACACCCTGGTCTCACCGTTCCCGGACATTTTCTCGGATTTGCGGGTGCGGTATGGAATCAAGCTGAGCCTCGCTGCTTTGCTTTCCTTGTATGTTGCACTGGTTCTCAGACTGGAGCATCCGAATTGGGCGGTCCTGACCGCCCTCGTCATGATGAATTCGCACTATGTCGGATCCACCTCGCTCAAAGCAATTCTTCGATGTGTCGGCACGATCGCTGGGGCATTCCTGGGAGTCTGGCTGGTCGGTTCCTACACCTCGAGGCCGGTTCTTTTCCTGCTCTTCATCTTTATCATTTTGGGAATTGCCGTTTACAAGTTCGGCCAGTATCCAAGCAGCCAGGCACCTTATGCATACTACCTCGCCGGGGTGACAACATTGAGTGTCATAACCTACGGGATTCAGGATCCCTCCGAGGTATGGAGGACCGGACTGAATCGAGCATTGGAAATTCTTGTTGGATCATTGAGCTCCTTGGTAGTGACCAGCATCATCTGGCCGCGTTACGCACGCGAAGAGTTCTTCGAACTCGGCAGCAAAGCGCTAGAGACAGCTGCCGAGCTTGTAGCTCTGGAAACCGCCTCTTTTATGGAGCTCCGGGATACGTCCGGTCAATTGGAACAGCTCCAGAAGCGATTTGAACAACAGGTTTCGACGCTTCGCAATCTGCTTCAAGCCGGCGCCCGGGAGAGCACTCGCTTCTACGGACACCTCGGCAACTACAATGCATTCGTAGTTTCACTGACAAACCTGTTTCAATCTGCTCTGCACCTCGAGAGAAAACCACAAGAAGAGTTACAGTATATTACTACAATTCAAAATGAGCTCTCAGCCGCATTGAGCGCCATCGCTCAGGAGTTTCAAACTTTGATGAGCCCTTATTCTCCTGGGGCCCAGCTGCCGGAGACTACAATAGACAAGGCTTTCGACATCCTGTTCGAGAAGCTTAGTGCGTTACGGGCGGCTGGTCTATTTGTCGAATCATCGATTGAAATAGATATCCGCTTTTTTTCGCACATCGCTGCGCTTCGAACCATTCGACACGAACTATTCGAGATGCGGCAAATCAAACAAGGACTACCGCGGCTGAGGGCGGCTTCCCCGGAACGGAAACGTACTTGGGACTTATTGCCAACGATTGACTGGTTTTGGATGAGGACCGCTTTCAAGGCCGCACTAGCGGCCGCTCTGTCTCTTTTGTTAATCAAGTGGATTCATCCTCCGGGGTCGGCAGCGCTGCCTGTGGCCGCGCTACTCTTCAGCGTCTTGCAACGCACTTTTCTTCGCGCCGGAGGGACAGGCGACCTCCACGCCTTTCAGAGACTTTTCTTCACCTGCCTTATTCTGTCGGTCTACGCGGCTCTCCTGATAGTCGCAACACCGTTTTTGGCGAGCTACCTCGTGATGAACCTAACATTGTTCGTGGCGGTGTTCATTTTTGGTTTTATGACCGCTCGCACTCCCGGGTTTTCGTTCTGGGCAATCGTGACTGTTTTGAGCACGAGTGTGTTCGTGGGTTTGAATGCGCAGGTACCGGTCGAAAGCAGCACGATTATCGATTCGGTCCTGGGGTTAATTACAGGATTGGCTATCGCAACAGTAATAGGGAGGCTGATCTGGCCATTGCTACCCCAACGATTGCTGCGTGACGATCTAGTGGACTTCTTTGGCCAGTTAAAAGCGCTTTCGAACCCGAAGCTGCCGATGAATAAAATCCAGAGCCGGCTGGCGCTTTTGCCAATCGAAGCGCTGCAAGCCGCAAAAGGAATTCGGCTACCTGGTTTTACGGCAGAAGAGCAGCGTCAGTTTGAATTACTCATACGCGCACTCTCGGATCTGGCGGCTCGACGAACGGCGCTTGCGAGACGCCGATTCGAACTTCCGGCGAAGCTGGAGGCTCTAGTGCATCCCGAGCTTGATCAGTTGGAGATTGAATTCGGTCAGGTGACAGATGCCTTCGCTGATTGTTTTCGTAAAGGTGACTGCAGACGTGAATTCCCTACGGTCCGCGGCGCACTCCACGGTTTGCGCCTGAGAGCAGAGCAGATTCGAAGGGAACGCATTCTCGCTACGGAAGGCTTAGATGCTCCTATCCAGCTTCTCGAAGTCATTAGCCGGTGTCAGCGTATTGGTGATACGCTCGAAGAATGCGCCAGGCTGATTAAGTCATTGTCGATACATCGATACTGGGGCGATTACGCACTGTAAGGACATAGCGGCAGAAAACAGATGAGCATTTCATCGATCGGCGCGTATGAATCAAGACAAGGAAGGCCGGAGCGGCAAATTGTGAATACGGTAGCGGAATGGAAAGCCGATCTGGCGATTATTTGCTCCCGAGCCCAATACGGTGACAAACCACGGATCGGTCCGAAATCGCTCGGACATGTCGCACGTTTTGTCCTCGATAATGTCCCTTGTCCAGTTCTCGTGCGCCCGCGGGCTCGGGGACCAATCTCTGTTGAGCGGTAAAGGGTCGCGCGCTCCATTAAGCGATCTCAACAAGAAGCCTCGCCCTCCTCCGTGCTCACCCTGCGCCTCCGGTCACGATCGCAGCGGGTCAACAAAGACTATTCGGTCGCGGAGCGGTTGACCTTTCCACTTTCCATTGATTTGGTATCGGCCACGTCGCTTTGCAATCGACAGGCTTTTTGCCTTTCCGTCGAAATGATTTTTTCGCAGGTTTCCCATGCGAAATCTA
>JAFAQT010000410.1 GCA_019246215.1 Verrucomicrobiota bacterium | reverse complement strand
CCGGTGAGTCTTTCCAATACCCGCAATGGGGACCCTGTCTCATCGCGCAAATTTGCGACCGCAACTAGAAAGGTCTGCTCTAACTGGTATTGTCCACGCATCGCGGCATGCGAAACTTGGTCGGTAAAGGCGAGCCAAGTGGAGCCTGCCGGAAACTCGAACTGGATCTGTTCTACCTCTGCCTGGTAGCGATTATCGGCCTTCATACGGTCATGAAGGTGGAGCATAATATGGTCGTATTCCGTCCTCCGGCTTTTGGTTATTCCGAGGAGCTTAAGAACGGCGCTACTGCAGGGCAAAGACCGCCGGATCGAAGGCAAAAAACGCACCGCCATCTGCTCAAAAGACTCCCCCACTCGCCATAAACGGCTTCGACCGTCAGGATTAATATTCGTGAACACCCTTAGAATCCGTTTTCCGCGGGTGGGCGAGGACGGAAAACTATCGACGTGCAATCGAGTGTCATCCTTGCGCCAAGAAGTAACTCGCCCTTCAATCTCGACTGGACGGAAGCTCGTTCGAGCTCGAATCAATCCACTCTTATACGACGGAGCAAATTGCAGAACGAGACTTTCAGCGAAATCGGCAAACCGAACTATCATCTTGCGAAGCAACCCGGTGCTTTGCTCGGAAGCCAAAGTTCCTGAAAGTACCCCAGTTCGGGGATCATAGCTCACATTCTTCGAGTTGCTGATAATTCCAGGAGAAAAGATCGCGCTTTCCTCGTCCGTCACCACAAATCGGTACCGTGGAAGAAAGAGAATCTTACCGCTCTCTAAGGCCTCGATCGCGCGATCTTGAAGATTCGCAGACAAAGACGCATGCTGCGGCTCTAGGTCGACATGCTCGATATGACTCATCTTAGCTCCAGGGTTTCCTCGCACTCTTTCCGAATCTGCTATCTCTGCAAGACGACATTATGAAAAGCACTCTGGGACTTTGTTGGCAACCTGAATGAATGGATTCGACAGGATGGATGCCTCCTCCTGTCGATGAATCAGGACACGCAGAGCGTCGTCACGTTCAGCTGGCCACCGCTGGCTTGAAACTGGAAAATGCTCGTCCGGCTCGGACACCATAAAGATGAGGACGATCGGTTACCGAAAACCCGCTAAAACGAGTTTCGTTTTCTAAGCAGACGCATCATTTCCCGTCCTTCACGTCCCGGATAAGATGCGTGGGGGTTCAATTCCTCGACCAGCTCAAAGCCCGTTGCAAACAGGCTGTCCAGCTCTTCCAGGGTCACCGGAAAGGGCGGACCACCTCCATCCGGGGCCTCACCAGGATCCCACGGATTCAGGAAGAAGATCCCCAGCAGGAAGCCGAGGGGCCGCAATGCTCGGGTGATTGCGCCGACATAATCGCAGCGTTGCCGCGGTTCGATTACACAAAAGCAGGTGTGCTCGAAGACCCAATGGAAGCGGCTGGTCAGTTCAACGGGAAGAGCAAAAAGATCCGCGCATTGATAGGTCTCCCGTCCGGCGACAGAAAATCGGCGGGCCTGTTCGAGCGCACTCGCCGCGATGTCGAGGCCGAGGACGCGCGCAGCCGGGGAGGCTGCCGAGATGGCCCGCACATCGTGTCCCAAGCCACACCCGGGCACAAGCACTTCGCCCTCCATCGCGCCTCGGCTTCCAAGCCACTCCAAAAGCGGCGGAGCAGGTGCCCCCTTCTCCCAGGGTGTATCACCGCTCCGATATCTTTGTTCCCAATCCACTTTGGAACGTCAAAGGTGAATTTTAAACCCAACCCAAGATGTCAGTGCACACCGGAAATAAAAAAGGACTGGCTCAGAAAAGCGACCCCAACCACGCCAAGAATCAGACTAACCAGCCAAAACGCTCGGCTGTGTATCAAGATTGAAATCGCTCCAACCGCTATGGCTATCTGGAACATCGTAACACTGCTGGCCAATACTTCGTGCTTGCGCAAATGAAATTGAGCAGCCTTTTCCAGATCCTCGGCCTTTTGCCTGATCTGCTCTTTGTCGCGCTCGTACTGCGCCCCCTTCTCTTTGTCGGAGGGCGAAACCGGTTTCCCGAGTGCGTCTAGAAGTTCTCCCTTGCTCGTCAGCGCTGTTTCCTTGATACCCTTGGCTTGATAGTAGCTCCATTGGTCCGAAGATTCGATCTGCGACATCATCGCTTCATTGGCGTGATGCCCTGCCATTAAAGAGGCCACTGCAGCGAGTCCGGCCAGCAGCGCCGAGCTCAGAGCCACGCCAAGTGTCCACCGTTCCCGGGAATGCTCCGCGTGCTTGTGGATTTCCTCGTGAAGATGTTCAGTGGGAACTTCGGGATCTTCCATATAATCTCATAACAAAGTAACCCAGCGAAACCTCGGCCACAATGGTTCTCACGGTGTTCGAATTAAGCGTGAACATTTTGGTCGGCCGGTTTAGAGTGGTGGCAAACACAGTGGAATCGTTCCCTTCCTCAGAACTAGAAGCTCTCAACCTCGGTCAGGACCTGTTCAGTTTCCTACTCGAAAACACACCAGACCAGGTCTACTTCAAGGATCTGCAGGGTCATTTTCTCCGTGCCAGCCGAGCGGTTGCTGAATACATGGATGTGGCGAACCCGGACGATCTTATCGGAAAGAGCGATTTCGATTTTTGGTCGGAGCAGACGGCGAAAGAAACGTTTGACGACGAACAACGAATCATCAGAACTGGGCAACCAATGATCGGCAAGATCGAGAAGCTGATTCACTCGGACGGGAGAATTACCTGGGATTATACGACTAAGTTGCCACTCAAAAACTCCAAAGGTCAGATCATCGGCATTTGTGGGATCAACAAAGATTTCACGGACATCAAGAAAATGGAAGACGCCCTCGCGGATGAGCGTAACCGATTGCGTATCACGACCGCTGAGCTAGAAGCAAAGAACGCCCAGCTGGAAGCCGATCTTCGCATGGCGAGAGAAGTCCAACTGGCGCTGCTGCCCAGGGACTATCCGACGCTCTCCTATTTTGGCAGCTCAGGTTACAGCGCATTAACGTTTGCGCACTGCTATCGCCCGGCAGAAGCCGTCGGAGGCGATTTTTTTGATATCTTTCCACTTTCCCCTACCCGCGCCGGCATCTTTATCTGTGATGTCATGGGACATGGGCTGCGCGCGGCTCTGGTGACGGCGATCATCCGGACCTTGCTGGAAGAGCTCAGGCCAATGATGCAGAATCCGGGCCGGTTCCTGAGCGCGCTCAACCTCCAACTGCGCGCCATTCTTGAACGGGTCGATGAACCATTTATTGCAACGGCGTTCTATTTGACAGCCGATACCGCCACCAAGGAAACGCAGTTCGCGAATGCCGGTCACCCCGCACCTGTGCGTGTCAGTCGAAACGAGCGATCCGTCGAAAGAATTTCGTTAGAGGACGGGAAACCCGGCCCTGGGCTGGGACTTTTCGACGACATAAATTATTCGAGCTCACGTTCCGCGTTTGAGCAGAACGATTGCATTCTGCTTTTCACGGACGGGTTGTATGAAGTCGAGTCCCCAGAGGGAAACCAGTTCGGCTTGGATGCAGTACTTTCCAGTCTGCAATCACATGCACATCTGCCGGCCGAGAAGCTGTTCAACGCTCTTTTGGCGGACGCCTGCGACTTCTCCAAAAAGCAGGAATTCGACGATGATGTTTGCATCGTTGCGGTCGAGCAGTCGTAAGGTCAGGGTTTAGAGCTCTCTCAGCTCGGATTATCCGCCGTTTGAATTTCGACCGAACGGGGTTGAGAATCGGTTCTTAGTGGAACAAGGCGGAGGGCTTACTCGCACATCCGAAAAGAGGCCGACCTATTGGCTCACGCGATTTGTGATCCTACGATTGCTTGGAGTTATTTACGCGATCGGATTCCTGATTGCTGCCAACCAGATTTTACCATTAATTGGATCCGACGGGCTGCTCCCGATTGGGTTATTTATCGATCGCCTCCGAGAATACGTTGGCTCCTCCTTTTCAGGGTTTCTGCGGTTTCCTTCGCTCTTCTGGTGGAACCATTCGGATCTGGCGTTGCTGCTCGCCGCATGGACAGGATTTGCTCTCTCCTGCGTGGTGGTGGCCGGTTTTGCTAACGCGCTTCTGCTTGCTATCCTATGGGGCCTCTATATGTCGTTCGTCCATCTTGGACAGGACTGGTATGGCTATGGTTGGGAAATTCAACTGCTGGAGACCGGCTTTCTCGCCATCTTCCTTTGCCCGCTCTTTGACGCCCGACCTTTTCCGCGATGTGAGCCACCGTTACCCATCCTTTGGCTCTTCAGATGGCTGATCTTTCGCATGATGCTTGGTGCGGGATTGATTAAACTGCGCGGAGATCCGGCCTGGAGAGATTTCACTGCCCTTTATTATCATTTTGAAACACAACCGTTACCGAATCCGTTGAGTCGTTGGTTTCATTTTTTGCCCAAACCGACTTTGCGCCTCGGGGTAGGATTCAATCATCTGGCAGAACTCGTTGCTCCATGGCTTGTTTTCTGGCCTCGTTTGGCAAGGCAGATCGGAGGCACGATCATTATTCTGTTTCAACTAGTCTTGATTTTGAGCGGCAACTTATCTTTTCTGAACTGGCTAACAATCATTCCCGCTCTGGCGTGCTTTGATGACCGCTTCTGGTCCAAGATCTTACCGAAACCTATTGTTAACCGAGCCGAACTGGCGGCGAGCTCAGCTATGCCTAGCAAGGTGATGGGAGTGAGCGCCTGGGTCGTTACTATTCTGGTCGCGGTCCTCAGCATCCAACCTGTAGCAAATATGTTTTCACCACAACAGATCATGAACACTTCGTTCGACCCCCTCGATCTTGTCAATACCTACGGCGCCTTTGGGACTGTCGGCCGTGAGCGCCTGAACGTCATTTTCGAAGGAACTGCCGCCGATGTGCCTGACGAAAGCGCCGATTGGAAGCCCTACCAGTACAAGGGACTTCCAGGGCCGCTGGACAACATGCCGCCCCAGATTGCTCCCTATCAACTGCGCCTTGACTGGCAGATGTGGTTTGCTTCGATGTCGACACCGGACGATTATCCCTGGACGCTTCATTTGGTCTGGAAGCTTCTGCATAACAATCGCGGCGCATTGAGCCTATTTCGAGATAATCCGTTCCCCGATAATCCACCGCGCTACGTGCGTGCTGTTCTCTACCAATACGCGTTTCGGGATCCTGCGAATTCAAAGGGCTTCTGGTGGAACCGCAAGGAACTCAGCTTATGGCTTCCGCCTCTCTCAGCAAACGATCCTCGCCTCATGGAAATGCTTCGGCAGGCCGGCTGGTTGGACGAAGTTCCGGCATCGCAGAAAAAGGATCCGAATGAATAGGCATCAGTTTTGCTTCGTCTATAAAGGTGATCGTACAATTATGAGAAAGTTTTTCCTTGTGCTCGCGATGATTCTGGTGGGCGGATTTTTCGCGGTCGGCCAATCGAAGGCAGGAATTTATGTGGGCGTGGGAGTTCCCGGTCCGGTCTATTATGGTCCCGGGTACAATCCGGGTTATTATTATGGCCCAGGATACTATGCTCCCGGATATTACTGGGGACCTTACGGATATAGGTACTACGCCCGTCCCTATTGGCGCCATCGGTACTGGAGGCGTCACCGCTGGTACTGGTACTAAAAGTCGCTCGAACCCGAGCAGACTAAGTTCCCAGTTTCTCTGCGAGATCGATCAGATCGGTCGCGATAACATCCCAACGCTGTTCAGCGCGCAGATCGGTAGTCTGTCCCGGTCCATACTCCGTTGATCGCGCGATGAAGGCGGTGCGCAGACCGAGACTGCTTGCCGCCCTCAGATCATAGTTGTGAGCTGCGCCCAACATCACTTGCTCCGGACGCAGCCCCAGGAATTTGCAGACACCTAGATACGTCTCAGGGTCAGGTTTGTAATGGCGGAACAGGTCGGCCCCGAAAATGACGTCCCAAGGAAGTTCAGCAAATTTAGCGATCTTGACCAAAAGAGAAAGGTTTCCATTGGATAGAGGACCAATGATATACTTTGTCCTCAAACGGCGCAGCCCTTCAATTGTGTCAGGCCAGCCAGCAAGTCGGTGCCAGCAGCTGGTCAAGAAACAGAGATCGGATTCCGGCAAGTATGCAATGCCGAATTCCGGCAAGAGTTCGACGAGGGTGCGATAGTGTAGCTCGTCCAGAATGGTCCACTCCAACTGGCCGTTGCGGACGCGATCAAGGTTGGGC
>JAFAQT010000408.1 GCA_019246215.1 Verrucomicrobiota bacterium | reverse complement strand
GATCAAGGATAGCAGCCTTGACGCGAATGCCTTGCCCATCTCGATCTCTGTGCCAAAACCGATGCCTCGCAGTGAGCTCGTGCGGATAATCGAATCAGTTCTGTTGCTGAACAACTATGCGCTCATTGCGGGACCCGAGCCAAAGACCGTAAAGGTGATTGACATGAACGCCGGAAAAAATCCTCGAAGCGAGGGTCTTCCTCTCTACGTAAGTCCGGCTTGGCCTTCCCGGAGATGATACCGCGGTGAAGTAAACGTTTTGATTCTTACTTGGCACTTAAGCGATCCGCCTCTTGGGCATACCGTATGTTTCTGAGTGGACCCATCACGGCCTGCGCGTCACCGAGGCGGTCAGCCTGACGCTGCACGACATTGATCTGAAATCCAAGCAGATCCACATCCACCGGCTCAAGGGCAGCGATGACACGCGCCAGCCGCTCTACAACGGCGAAGTGGCCGCGTTGAATGTCTGGCTCAAGGTCCGGAACAAGATGCAGCCGCATTCCAATTGGCTGTTCATCTCCGAACGTCGCAAACCTCTCTCCAGGTTCACTGTGTGTGTCCTGATCAGGAAGTACGCCGAAGCGCCGCTGGCCTGGAGGGTCTCTCGGTCCATCCGCATATGTTGCGGCACGCTGCCGGATATTCTCTGGCTAACAGAGGTGCTGACACTCGGCTGATCCAGGATTACCTTGGCCACAAGAACATACAGCATACGGTCAAGTATACGAAGCTGGCTCCAGGCCGGTTTTCTAACCTATGGTAAATCTGTTCTCAGCCATCCGGATTCCATCCGAATCAGTGAAGTGCCGGATTTAAGTCCCCCGGTTGCTTGGGTCTGCAGCCAGTGTATACTGACGCCGAACGATGGAAAAGAAAATCCCCAAAAAGGTGCAGTACAAAGTGAAGAAGCCGATCAAAATTCAGTACGCTTCTCCACAGGAGGTTTCTGCCGCGACGGAGGAAGTTCTCCGGCAGCATGCCCGCGCCTTTGCACTGCTTTCTAAATCCTAAAGGGTGTGCGAAGATCCAGGGCCGAAATTCCTTTCAACTGACGAAGTTCAGAAGATTCATCGCAGGGTTGCTCCTTCTGTACCTCCACAATCGATGTCGAGCGGCTTGACTCAGCTGTTCGTGCCGTCGAAAACTACGCGATTTATAGTGGAACCGACGACCTCTTCGACATAGCGGCGGCTTACGCCTTTTACATCTCGGAAGCGCAGCAGGTCTTCATTGACGGACATAAGCGAACCGGGTTAGCGGCATGCTTGGACTTCCTTCAAATAAACGTGTTCCAATCGATCATTACAATGACGACGATCGTTTCGATTTCATGATGGCGCTGGCGAATAAGGTGATCGACCGAGACGGATTTGCCGAAAGATTGCGTTACCCGTTTTTAGAACTGTAGCGGTGGAATTGTTATTGGATGGAAGGGACCACTCGACGACAGGCAGGAACCTGGGTTCACTCTGCCGCCATTATTCGCCATAGCTTCCAGGGCCGCGTTTGGCTCATATGTCGACCGAATCGGTCCGATGCGCCAGTTTTGCTCCAGAGTAAAACGACAGTTGCTACTCCATTTGGGGCATTGCAAAGAAAACCAGAAAACGATAGCCTAAAGAGGTACAAATGTACTGCTCAATTGCGGTACCGCTACGCCTCGTTCGGTCAAGTATGGCGAGCGTCCCCGTAATTTGGGTGTCGATCCACCCCGGATAGAGAGTCGAACAGTGACAAGAATGAAACAAATCACCATCGACGGGTCAAGGCTCCAAGGCGTCGACCTCTCGCGGGTTCCCAACCAAAAGATCAGTTTGCCAAAAGCCGCGCCGACGAAACTGAACGCGATCGAAACCACTTTCACCAAAGCGTCCATTTCGGCGGCTGCAACCGTGAGTAATGCGGGCGAGTGGGCTGCTATCCCACAAGATGCCGCCGACTGCGATCATTTGCGGGAATGACGTGATCGCAATCGGTGCTCTCGATGCCGCGAAAAAACATGGGATCAAAGTACCGGAGGACCTTTCCAGCTCGCCGCATGCTTGAGCGTATCCGCTCTCCCAAAGATCTTCCCGCGCGCCGCGACGTCTTGCCCGCCAGCCTCGTTCAACGCGCCACGACCGCCCCTCCGAAGCATTGTGCTTAGCTTGGTATGCACGTTCGAAATTACGGTGACGAATTCCGTCAGGCTGCGAGAGCCAGCCGTTTGATGGCGATATTGGCCACTAGCCCCAATAAATCACGAACTTTATAACATCTAAAGAAACTGTTTTTCCACTTAAGTCTTTCCCCGAAGCCTCGGGTCTACCAAATTTCGTGCCCCAACTACGGATTTACGGCTCTCCAAGTTCTGGGGGCCGAACTTTTCAGAGACAAAACTTTCCCGCTAGAGAGGCTCTTAGTCTTGCTGCAGAGGGCGTGGCTTTGATACCAAACTTAAGGGGCAGCTCGGGCGATCTCAATAGCCTGATCGAATCCCTCGTCCTTCTTGTGCAGAATCGTTAAATGAATCTCGGCAACGAGGATAAGACTCTACGACTTCTTTCACGGTCTTCCAATCAGGTCTTTCAACCTCGCGTAACCTGTATTCATCGCCAACAAGACTTGCATCGAGATGTGCGAACGTTGTGTCGCACAGATCCTTGGTT
>JAFAQT010000401.1 GCA_019246215.1 Verrucomicrobiota bacterium | reverse complement strand
TGTCACGAAATCCAGCAACGCAACAGGCGGTCGCTTCCGATTCAGTTCGGTGAAGAAACTGAACATACCACCGCCCAGTCGCGCCTTGGGAAAAGCGCCACGAGCCGCTCGGTAACAAGCCGCTAAGGGCGGGCAAGGAGGCCAGGGACTGCCCGGCAAAGTACATTTGAGATCGGGCGCAGGGGAGACCATGACAGCTGCAAAGGGACTACCGAGCCCGGCGATCGCGCGACCGAGATCTTCGATATCTCTTTCAAACTGATCAACACTTGGAACGACGAACTCCAACCATAGTTCGGCTCCCACCGCGTTGCCAATGGCGACCATTCGTTTCAAGTCGGCTTGGGTATGTCCGAGACGCGGATCATGATAACAAACCAAATGAGCCGGCGCGGCTTGTCTCAAAGCACCCAAGTTTCGCTCAGTCGCACTCAAATCTTTTGGATGGAGTCCAAGCCCAAGAGGTGGCATAACGCTTTCGGGTATTTGCTGGCCAACCGTCAGGCAAAGACGGTGGTCGACTGGCTCGATCTGGCTGGTCGAGCCAGAGACATTCAACGTGACTGTCTGATCGATCGTTTCACCTGCGGCAATCAAGTATGGCCAAGGCAACGCCAGCGGTCGGACATAGGTCTTATAAGAAGCGTCTGTCCAGTTGCGCTGATCTTCCATTTCGAACGTGTCGCCTTCCATCCGGCAGCTGACTTTCAAGCCCGACAAGAATTCGTGTGTGATCGCCCGCAAAGCCCTGATCGGCTGGACGGGATCGATCAAAAAGGGAAACCGAGTTTCCTCGATCGTCCCATCGACATGCTCGACCGTGCACGCGGCCCCGGCAACGCCTTCGATCGGGTGGAGCACGACAAAGCCGGTCCGGTTCGTCAGAAAATCGGAGGTTGCCGTCCCTTTTCCGGAGAAGCGAAGTGAACCGTCGGATTTGCCTGCGATTCGTGCTGAATAACGGAATTCCTGCTCCTTTTCTCTGACGATCGCTTCGTACGATATGCCAAATGCCTCGGGTTCTTCGTGAAAACTGAGGTGAGCAATCTCTGGCGCGTATGTGCCCCAGTTCTTGTCGCGCACGACAAAGGCAACGGCGCGAATCATTTCATGACCATAATACCGAATGTGACGGAGATTGCCGCCTTCGAATTCCACCGTCAGCGAACCTGCCCGGAGGAGCCGCGGTGCTTCGACCGCTTCCTCCGTTCCGTACAACCGAATTGAGTCCGAAATCGCATGCGGCATAAAGGACCTTCAACTTTAAATCCCTTTATATTTCGAATTTGAACCAGAGTCGACAGATCTCGCAGATGAGTGAACGCAAAAACCTGCTGCTGAATGGGCCGAAACCTGTATCTCCTGAAAGCCGAGGTGACGTAAAACAGCATATCATGCTCCTCTATGGCACCTGTGCTTAATCTCACCTCGTTTTTTTTGGTTATCGAGAGAAAGCTCGGGAGGATAGTAATCGCTCGACCAAAACGGCAGCGATAATAACAGCGCCGATCGCCGATCCTTGCCAAAACGGCGAAACGTTCAGGAGGTTTAGACCGTTGCGGATCATAACCATAATGAGGACACCTATCAAAGTTCCCAGGATTGATCCTCGACCGCCGTACAAGCTAGCTCCGCCAATTACTACCGCCGCGATCGCGTCGAGTTCTAGTCCGGTTCCGGCCACCGGATCGATGGACATCACTTGTGCGGACGAAAAAGTGATGGCGACTGCCGATAATCCTCCAGAGATGACGTAGGGGAGAATGCTGAAAGCCAAAACGTTGAGCCCAGCGGTCCGCGCAGCTTCCCGGTTAGAGCCGATTGCGTAAATAGTGCGTCCGCCTTTGGTCAGGTTCAGGTATGCCCACGCCAGCCCGTACAGCACTAACAAAGTCAAAACGTTGGCAGGGATACCCAGGACGCTCGTGTAAACCATGTCGCCGAATTTATACGGCAGATCAGCGATTGCCGTCGCTCCGGAGAAAATGTATGCAAGGCTGCGGCCGATGGCCATTACGCCCAACGTGACGACGAACGCGGGAAGTCCAAACTGAGCGATCAAAGTCCCCGAAAAGAGGCCTATTACCATGCCTGCAATTAGGGCTAGAACGATGGCTATTGCGATGGGGAAATGCTCCAAGCCGCGCCCCAGGATGACTCCAGTCAAGCCGGCGATCGAACCAACAGAAAGGTCGATGCCACCGATCAAAATCACAAACGTCATTCCGATCGCCACAATGCCAACCACTACGGACTGGTCTAGGACGTTCCAGAGGTTGTTGGAGGTTAGAAAATGCGGCGAGAGAATTGATAGTGCGGCGCCGAGGATCAACGCGAGCCCTAGCATTCGAACTTCGAGCCGCCCGACCAAGTTGCTCACCAGAGAACGTTCAGCGATAGTGGAGTGCATCCAACCCTCCTCAGGGAGACTTGATGATTCGGGCCAGGAAAGCTCCGATCTGTTCCCGAAGCTGCCGTGCTGATGGAAGCGGAGATCGGCTGTCCATCGTGACTCCCACCCATCCCATATCATGTCCGCGCGCGCTTCGGACCGACAGCAAAAGTGTGGCGAGTTGATCTCCTGGCTCGATCACAAAGTTTTCGGACTTCGCGCCGAGAGCCGTGGGGATCCTGGTGCTGTCAATCCTTGGCGTATCTGCAGCCCGAAACCCCGGGTCGGCCTGATCATTGGATACCGCCGCGTACAGGCAGAAGAGCCGGTCTTGGTCAATCAAGGTCCAGAAAGCCGCAGCGTTCAGATCGCGTGCAATGTCTCGCAGGAACCCGCTGTTCTTTTCCATCGAGGTGCGCGGTGCCGCAAAAAGAGTGAGCTTTTCCTCATTGAGCATTCCACTCGGCACATGGGCAATCGACAATCCGTCGCTCATTACGACGATGCGTTCACAGAGGCTCAAAAGTTCCTCGAAATCGGACGAGATAACTACTATTCCAACGCCACTCTCAGCCACTTGACGCAGCATAGCGTAAATCGATGTGCGGGTCCCGATGTCCACTCCTTTGGTTGGCTCATCCAGTAGCAACAGTAAGGGATCCAGCAAAAGCCATCGCGCAATAATGATCTTCTGCTGCATCCCTCCCGAAAAGTTAAGAAGATGCGTATCAAGACGTTGCGCCGGCAGTCCCAGGCTTTGGATCAGTTCATCCACCTTGAGTCTTCGCTGAGAATAACCCAGCCCGAATTTACGAGAGGCTGCCAGGTGCCCCAAAAGCAGATTTTCACGAACCGAGAAATCCGGGACGATTCCCTGGACGCGACGATCTTCGGCGACGAATCCGATTCCGGCTCGAATCGCATCCGCGGCGCACCGCGGAGCATATCGTTTTCCATTCAGCAAAAACTCGCCGCGCTGTCGAGGGCGCAGCCCGAATATCGCCTCAACTGTTTCGGAACGACCAGCCCCGACCAAACCTCCCAACCCGAGGATTTCTCCCTCGTGCACTTTGAACGAAACATCGCGCACAGCCGGCAGCGAGCTGAGGTTTTTTACTTCGAGCACCGCAGGGCGCAAAGGGAGGCCGACCGAGCTCTTCATTCCCTGCCAGACTGTCGGCTTCACCTCTTGCCCCACCATCAGGCGGATTAACTCCGCCTGGCTCAGAGTCCCCGTTTCAAGTGACTTCGCCACCGTCCGACCTTCTCGCATCACGGTGACCCGATCCGTAATGGCAAATACCTCCTCGAGTCGATGCGACACGAACACCAGCGTATGACCCGCCCGCTTCAGTGTCGTCATAATTTGAAACAAACGTTCCACCTCAGGCGGACTTAGGGATGCCGTGGGTTCGTCGAAAATGATTAACGTGGAATTCAGTGCCAACGCCTTTGCAATCTCTACCAATTGGCGCTGCGCTGCAGATAGGAGACGCACCTCTCGGTCCAGAGGTAATGTTTCTTTTTGACCAAGACGGTCTAGGATTTCTTCCGATTGCCGTTTCAGTCGGCGGTAGGAAAGCCGTCCTTGCCGCCCTAACTCCGCCAGGAAGATATTCTCGAGGACCGACAGATCTGGCGCAAGGGACGTCTCTTGCATGACCATCGTTATTCCCTGTTGAATGGCTTCACGCGCAGTTCGCAGGCTCAGCATCCGTCCTTCCAAGCTGATTGAACCCGCGTCCCTGACGACATGACCGGAGATCACCTTGGAGAGTGTCGACTTACCGGCCCCGTTCGCACCCAGCAGCCCCATCACTTCACCCGCATAGACGTCCAACTCCGCTCCAGCCAACGCACGTGTGCGATCGAAGGCTTTTTCGATGCCGACAGCAACAAGCATTGGCCGAGCACCAGCTCGAGACTGAACCGCGGCTTCGGAGTCCTCAACCTTCATCGAGCTCGGTATTTATTTCATTTCATTCGCGAACACTGTTTCCTTGATCGTCGGCAGCATCTCGTCGATATTTTTACTGGTCACAATGACGATCGGGACCAGGACCTGTTTTTCTACCTGTGCTCCCTTGAGATGTTTAAATAGAGCCTCGCCCGAGCGAACTCCCATCAAATAAGGCTGCTGCATCCCGGAAACAACGATTTCGCCTTTTTTCAGAAGATCGACAAATTCCGGGATTCCATCAAATCCAGCCACCAGAATGGTTCCCTCTCTCCGAGCTGCCTTGATCGCTCTTAGCGCACCCATCGTCGGCTGATCCGTCTCGATAAACATCCCTTTCATATTGGGATTCGCGGTCAGCATGTCCTGCGTGTATTTGAAGGTTTCGCTCGCCGTATAATTCTGCATCTGTTCAAGCGCGCATTCCTTGATTCCACCCTCCGCCAGCGCTGCTCGGAAACCGGCCGTTCGCAGTTTTCCATTATTCCTGGTCAGGGAGATCGTTACTAGGCCGACAGTACCGTCGGTTACGCCTTTTTCTTTCATCGCAGCCACCAGCGCCTTGCCCGTTCCGTAGGCGCCTTCACGATTGTCGGAGATGATAAAAGAGACATATTCGCCCTCGTTGGTCCCAATGTCGGCGATCACGACCGGGATATCTGCTCTCTGGGCGAGCGCCAGGACGCTGGGGCAGGTCGAGCTGTCTGTGGGCGAGATAGCGATGCCGGCGACGCCGCGGGCAATAGCGTCCTGCGCGTTTTTCAGCTGTGTCTGCGCATCATTGTGGCTGTCAAACGCCTGGTATCCGTAGCCCTCCTTTTGAGCGACGCTTTCTATACCTTTTGAAAGATACCGCCAGAACGGGAGATCTAAGCCTGGAGTTAAATAAACAATGTCTTTCGCCGAGGCATTGAGCTGCGAACAAAGGGCTAACGCGATCGCGGCACAGAATAGGCCGCTCAAGGTAGTTTTCAAGGGGGGATGCATGAAGTCGAACTTGTCGACAAGTTGCGGATTGTCGAGATCTTTTTGCAACCTCCGAAAGGGGGCTGTCAGAGGGGATCTAAAAGGGCCAGGGCATGAGTGCGAATTCGGGACGAGTACGGTTATCGGAATGAGTTCGAGTAAAAGCGCGGTGGGATGGCTTCGATTTTAGCGAACAGGTGCTAACTAAGATGAGGAACTGAAAGTGAAGCAAGATCAGCTGGGGTGGCTTCGATTTGGCATAGCCGACTCCGCCTATGAGCCCTCCACCGCCGGGTTGACCTCGTCCGTGATGACTTTGAAATGCTCCAGAAGATTCCTTCCGAAGGCCATGGTAATGGGCACATCGCCCGCGTCACGGCCCCGGCCGATCAGGACCCGACCGATACGTCGTCGATTATGCCGTGCATCGAAAGTATGCCAGTGGGAACCGAGATAAACCTCCATCCAGGCGCTGAAATCCATCGGCTGCGGATCAGGCGGCACGCCAATATCGCCCAGATACCCTGTCGCGTAGCGCGCAGGAATATTAAGGCACCGGCACAAGGTCACTACCAGGTGCGTGAGATCGCGGCAAACGCCCACCCTTTCGCGGAAACCTTCCAGTGCGGTGCGATTGGCGCGTGCCTGCAGGTAGTCGAAACGAATATGGTTATGGGCGAAGTCGCAAATCGCTTGAACACGCGGCCATCCGGGAGGAGTCCCTGCAAACGTCTGCCATGCAAAATCCATTAATTCGCTATCAACTTCGCAATAACGACTCGGCAATAGAAACGCGAGTGTTTCGACCGGTAAATCCCCAACCTCATGCTGAGGCGCATCGGGCACATACGCATCAAGTTCGCCCGGATCACGCACGATTGCGTCATTTAGAAATCGAATAACACCCGGAGGGCAGTTGATGCGACCGCAAAGATTTCCGAAACCGTCCACATATTCCTCGACCGGCAATTCCGGTTCGGTCCGAAAGTTTTCCGACTTGAGCAGGTCTCCGGCACGAGAAGGATGGATGTGCAAGACGTAGACAATCGTCGTCGGAGCAGGTAGACGCAGGGCGATATCGTAGCCGATCCTGATGAGCATTTGAGCGTTAGAAGGTTTTCAGTGCCGGTGTCAGTGGGAGTTGTCAGCATCGGTTGCCGGCGGTCACTGGAAGCAGCGTAAATCGTGCTCGTTCTCGTCGTCCTTCTTGTTGTCGTTTTTTTGACCGCGGGCGTCTAAATACGAACTAGGATGGTGAAAGCGGGTCAAGTGCAAACAAGCCGAACCCGTGCCCAAAGTCCGAGTACGAGAACGACGACGCCGGACGAAAACGATTCAGGTATTTTTCCGCTGATGACCTGACTGACGCTGACACGGAGAACTTTTTAATGGAATCCATTCCGGAAAACGTTTTCGCCGGGGTAGGGGACAGAGGGTGGAAGCGGTGTATGGACCTGAGCAAAGTTGAGTAGCTTGAACGCGTCGTAGAGAACCGATCCACAATGGGTAAACGCCACCGCTGCATGGTGGTGAAAACGGCCAAGGAGCGTGTGACGATAAAATCGACTGAATCCGGGCAGATACGCAGTGCCGGTACAACCGAAGGTTTTCGGATCGAGATCAAGAAATTGTCCCTCCGCGATATAGGCCTGCAGCCGATCACCTATGCCATGTACCTGGACAACGGTGATCGGTGAGGCAGCGAATTGACCTTCGATTGTTCCCCGGGTGATATCCGGAGGCGTGTCCGGCTCCATCACACGTTTCATGATCACCTGAAATTTCATCTCAGGATTTTTCAGCAGTTTGGTAGAAGCGTTCCCGCAATGGAACATTCCGACCATATCCCGGATGGGATACGCCGCCAGACTCTCATGGAGGTCTTTTGGAATACTGTGGTTGATGTCCAGAATGCCGACGGTCGCGTCGGATGCGTATTGGCCCAAGAGCTCGGCGATGAGCGAATAGCAGTCATTCTCGCAGGCAATCGGAAACCCGCTTTGGGCCATGCGACCGTTGATGAAGCAAGGCACGTGTCCGAGGCTAAATTCTTGTTCGGACCAGCACTGGGTTGCTGCTCCGGAAAGCTTAAGGATATCTCGGAAATTCTTGATCGCTTTTTCGTACACCGAAAGCCGCGAAGCGAATTCGTCATCCGGAATGCTCGGCACCTCCCGTTTCATATCAGATTTGATTTCGTCGGCTTCTTCGCTGTGTTCCTTGATGCGTCTGACTTCGTTCTGGAGATCGAACAACCCTAATTCCTCCACCTCGATACCGACCGAATTGACCGATGCCAGATTGTAGTTGCAGGTTTCGAAATCGCGCGGACGCGGACCAAAAAGGCCGATCGTCGCGTTTTGCGCACCTTTCACGACTCTCGCCACCTTGAGAAAATGAGCAATTTCCTGGACACCTTCTTCTGCGCCGACCACCGGCAATTCCGGGATATGGACTCGGTCTTCGAGCCCGCGCTTGTTGACCGCAAGAGCTGCTGAGAGCAAGCCGCACAGGGCGTCGCCACGTTTTTGCAGCAGGGTCGCCCCCGATTCCTCGGCCGCCGCGAGTAACATGACGGGACCGTCGTACGCTTTGATAAAAACTGCGTCCTCGATTTCACCCGAAAAGTTTCCCAAATAATAAACAACGGCGTCGCATCCGGCTTCCTTGATTTGTCGCGCGGCCTCAACCGCGTGCGCTTTGGTCTCAATGATGCGGCAATCGCCTTCCGGGATAAACGGTCGAATGCCCGCCGCGCGGCAGCGCTCAAGCAAACGGTTGGTGCGCTCCTCCGATAGCGCGCGAGGGAAGCAGTTTCGCGAGGCCGAAACAAGGGCGAGCTTGATATCAGGTGAGTAAGTTCCGAGAGGGAGGTACATAGTTGTTCAGGAGTTCAGGAGTTCAGAGGAGGAGTCAGGGTCAGGATGGATCTGCGGATTTCGGATCTACGAGAATGGTTCGATCTATCACGATCGCACGGACGCAATTTGTTCCGTAGTCGATTCCAATCGTGAATGCCATCCGGTGCAGTTTATCGTTGGGTCCCCTGATGTAAACGATTTACCGCGCGAAAATGTCGCTAGCGTTTAGCGCCGCGTATCCGGCCCAACGGTATGGATACGCGGCGCTAAACACATGCTGCGCTTTGCCTGGCGACGTTTTCGGCCAGCATCTTTGTGATATCCAGCTTGTGAGCGAACCGTGAGCCGGTAAGATGACTCTCCAAAAATTGCAGGCGGCGCGATCCGACCTCCGTCCCTTGCTCATCCTCAGGTGGATTCAATAGCCCCCAAACGAGATGAAGAAAGATCTCTTGCTCGCAATTGATGTTGGCACAGGCAGCGTACGCGCCGCTCTAATTACTGCGACAGGCGAGACAGCGGCCTTTTCGGCGCGAGAACATGATCAGATTGTCCCTCAATTTGGATGGGCCGAACAGCGGCCCGAATCCTGGTGGGAAGGGGCTGCAGCCAGTATACGAGCTGTGCTCGCCACGATGGAGCACGGGCCGCATCGGGTGGCAGGCGTGGCCACCTGTGGTCAAATGCATGGCACGGTGCTGATTGATGACGACGGCATTTTGGTGCGGGATCGGGTCCCCCTTTGGAACGATAAGCGGACCCGGGAAATCGTGGAGGATTTTCAGCGAAATCACGACATCACAGCCATTCAGAAAATAGTCGGGAACCCTCCGACGGTGGCGTTCGCCGCATTTAAACTGATGTGGATCAAGCATCACGAGCCCAAGACCTACGCGGCAGCGCGAACACTTCTCATGCCGAAAGATTATATCAATTTCCGGTTAACCGGCGCGCGAGCGATCGATATTTCGGAAGCTTCCTGCAATTACTTGCTCGATATAGGCAAGCGCACCTGGAGCGAAGAGATCGTCAACCTGGCGGGGCTTGACCTTAAGATGCTCCCTCCTCTTAAAAACGCGTCAGACGTTCTGGGAAGGGTTATGAAGGAAGCCGCGCGCGAAACTGGATTGCTGGAAGGAACGCCAGTGGTTGTTGGGGCTGGAGATTATCCTGTAACGTTGCTTGGATCCGGAGTGACTCAGCCCGGGATGGGCTCGGATGTCACCGGCACCTCGACGCTTATTACGTTGATGGTTGAGCAGCCCGTTCTAGATCCGACGATCACCAACGTCCAGGGCGTCGCCGGCGGATGGGGAGCTTTCACCATTCTAGATGCTGGCGGCGACGCTATGCGATGGGCGCGCCGAGCCTTCCATGACAACCAGTATTCCTATGAGCGCATCGTGGAATTGGCAGGGTCGGTGGCTGCCGGAGCGGATCGTCTGATTTTTCTTCCCTATCTCAACGGCGAACGGCTCGCGAAACAAACTAACTCGAGGGCTCAGTTCGTTGGACTGACCAGCGGGCATACTGGTGGTCATTTGCATCGGGCGGTCATGGAAGGTGTAGCGTTTGCCTCCCGCCGTAATATTGAAATAATGAAATCGCGCGGCAATAAATTGGATCGGCTTGTGGCATCCGGCGGCGGCGCAAAGACCAGGCTTTGGCTCGAAATCAAGGCCAGCGTTTACGGCTGCCCAATATTAACGCCGGCCGATCCGGAATGCGGAGTCCTCGGTTGTGCGATGCTTGCCGGCGTGGGCGCTGGAATTTTTTTCAACATCGACGACGCAGTCCGACGATTAGTCCGCTACGACGCAGAGATCCAGCCGGACCCTTCCCTTTCGGAGCGATACGAAAAGATGGCCACGTTCTTTGACAGAGTGTATTCACAAAGCGAAAACTATTGGAACGAGCTGGAGAAGCTCTGAGAACTGCTTCATTGCGCGGCCCAAACCTGCAATGTCGAAATGCATAAAGATAAACAGGTCGGAAGGCTTCAGAGGAAGAGCCGATCAAGCCAACGCTCGTTGTCAGTGCAATACGCTGTTAAGTGCGGGATTTAAGAGAATCGTCGGAAAGAATCGTCCAATCATTTGGGAGCGTGTGGAGTGAGGGAGCAATTGGCGAATCAGCTTGAAGCGTTATGCGGACATCGCCTGCGAATGAGGGCGGTCCTACGTTGGGCGTTCAACGTGAACATGCGTATAGCGCCGTGTATCCGGCCCAAGGGGCCCCGAAAACTTAAGCCCAGGATTTGCGCGAAAAAGGTTTTCGGCCCTGGCAAGGGCTGGAAGACAGACCGATCCCCCCGGCTGTCAACGTCACGCGTAATTCCATCTTTCCTTCTGAGCGCACAAGGCGGAAAAATGCAAATCCCTCAGGGTAAACCTTGGGCTAAGCTTTCGCGGCCCTTTCGGCCGCAGATACCGGGACTATACAACGTTGAACGTTGATCGTTGAACCCCAAACGTGCTTACCGTAAAAAAATGCCTTGCATCATTTGGCGGAATTCATTACGGACTCAATTGTCTGTTATAGACAAAGCAAAATCCCGGAACGGAATATGCCGCCCCCTACCCGGATGAGTCCTCCAGTTGCGGCGACCTAACATTAGATTACCTCCCATGAAACTCTTCAGTTCGTTCTCGAGCCGGCGCATTTTGGTCGGTTTGCTTTCCGCAGCCTGCTTCGCCCTTATGGTTCAGCCAGTCCCGGCTGCAGATCAGAAACCTACCATTCCTATAATCGTCAAGGACACTACGTCCTTCTTCTGGCAGATTGTGCTTTCCGGTGCCCGCAAAGCAGGCAAGGACCTCGGCGTCACTGTGCCGGAACTCGGCGCCCAATCCGAATCGGACATCAATGGCCAGATCTCGATCCTCGAGAACGCCGTTTCCGAAAAGCCCGCCGCCATCGTGATTGCGCCAACGCAATTCAAGGCTCTCGGCAAGCCAATCGACGAAGCCGCGAAAAAATGCAAAATTATCGGGATCGACTCTGCTGCAGACTCGAAGGCCTTTACCTCTTTTTTGCAGACCGATAATGTGCAGGGTGGACGCGTCGCGGCCGACGGCCTCGCGGCTGCTATCGAGGCGAAATATGGCAAACCCGAAGGTGGCGTGGCGCTTATTACTTCGATCCCAGGGGTTGGTTCTCTGGACCAGCGCGCAAAAGGTTTTAAGGAGGAGATCGCGGCCAAGTACCCCGGTCTGAAACTTGTGGCCGACAAGGTTGCTGATGGGATGGCAACGACCGCGTTGAATATCATGACCGATCTGATCACCGCCAACCCCAATCTGCGCGGTGTTTTCGCATCGAACCTGATCATGGCTCAGGGCGCTGGACAAGCGATCGCCGAGAACAAGGTTGCCGATAAAATCAAACTGGTAGGATTCGATTCAGACAATAAGCTCGTCAAACTGTTATCCGACGGTAACATCACAGCGTTGGTGGTGCAGGATCCGTACCGCATGGGCTACGAGGGCGTAAAAACCGCGCTCGCCGCCTCTAAGGGTGAACAGGTCCCGGCTACCGTCGACACGGGGGTGAACCTCATTACCAAGGAGAACATGAACAGCGCCCGTTCCCAGGAGCTTTTGAACCCGAAAGTGAAGTAAACCAAACCCTGCTGGAACTCCTCACAGCCGTTTTAATATAGATAAGGAAGCCATCATGGACCAGGTACAGCAGGATGGCAAAAGATCTGGCGCGGCAGACTCCGTCGTGCCTCTTCTTGAGCTCAAAGGGCTGGACAAGCGGTTCGGCGCCACCCATGCGCTGAAAAGCGTCGACCTCATCTTTGAGGCGGGCGAAATCCACGCGATTGTGGGCGAAAACGGCGCTGGCAAGTCAACCCTGATCAAGTTGCTGACTGGCGTCCATGTACGCTCGGGTGGCGAAGTCTATTGGGAAGGCAAACCGGTGGCGCTCGCCACACCGCATGAGGCGATCGGCTACGGCATCAACGCGGTGCATCAGGAGGTAGTATTGTGCCCCCATCTCACCGTCGCCGCCAATCTCTTCCTCGGCGACGAGAAAGTGCGCCTTGGGCTGCTCCAACATCGGGAGATGGTGCGAGAAGCCCAGAAAATCCTGGACGAGATCGGCTTTAAAATAGCGGCTGGGGCAATACTATCCAGCCTCACTATCGGCCAGCAGCAATTGGTGGCGACGGCGCGCGCTACTACGCGCGGCACACGCTTCCTGATTTTTGACGAACCGACAGCTTATCTGACCCGTCAGGAGACTGCGCAGCTCTTCGCACTGATCGGCCGTCTCAAGGCCAAGGGCGTCACCATTGTCTACATTTCGCATCGGTTGGAAGAAGTGTTCCAGCTCACGGACCGCGTCTCGATCCTTCGCGACGGCCAGTGGGTATCGACTCAGCGGACCGCCGAGACGAATGAGGAGAAGCTTATCACCGGCATGATCGCCCGCTCGATCGAACAGATCCACTACAAGGAGACGATTCCGTTCGGTGCCGAGATTCTTCGCACGGAACGGCTCAGCGGCAAGGGGTTCGAGGATGTTTCCGTACGGGTCCGGGCAGGCGAGGTTATAGGACTGTACGGTTTGGTCGGCGCGGGCCGCAGCGAGTTTGTGCAGAGCGTGTTTGGCCGCTTCCCCAAGACCGGAGGGCAGATTTTCTGGAAAGGCCAGCCGGTCGAGATCCGCAGGGAAAAGGATGCGATTTCCATCGGGATCGCGCTGGTGCCCGAAAGCCGACGTGATCAGGGCCTCTGCTTGAACCTCGGGGTCGGACTCAATATCAACCTGCCAATCTACAAACGCCTGACAAAAGGGTTCGTCATCGATCCTCGCGCGGAGGCGGCTGCGGCCGATCGGCAGATTCGTGATGTACAGATTAAGACCGCTTCGCGGGACGCTCCGGCGTCGAGCCTCTCCGGAGGCAACCAGCAGAAGATCGTCGTCGGCAAATGGCTGAACCATGGCGCCCAGCTCTTCATCTTCGATGAACCGACGGTCGGCGTCGACGTCGGCACCAAGGTCGAGATCTACAAGCTTTTCGCCACGCTACTTAAGAACGGAGCGGGAATCATCCTGATTTCCTCCTACTTGCCGGAGGTTTACGATCTCGCCGACACGCTGCACGTCTTTCGTCGCGGGCGGCTGATCGCGAGCCATGATAGCGCCCATACGAAAGAGAAAGCGTTGCACGAGGCAATCTTAACAGAAGCCCTTGGCGTCTGATGCTGAACCACCACAGAAAAGAAACAGCATTGCGGAGAAATGGAAAATGAGCGTTGAAAGCAAAATCGAAATGTCAGAGGCGGTGCAGCTGGCCGCGACAAAACAAAGGGCGCGCATCGGCACGCTTTTGAGCCTGACTCTGGTAGCCCTCCTCGCGCTTATGTGGGTGGTGCTCGCGTTCAGCACCACCAGCTTCTGGACATACAACAATATCTCCAATCTGTTGCGGCAAGGCGCTATGATCGCAATCCTCGCCTTAGGCGAGACATTCGTCGTCATTACCGCAGGCATCGATCTGTCAGTCGGCGCCGTCGTCGGCTTCTCCAGCGTGATTATTGCCTTGCTGCTGACAAACGGTTTTCCGATTTCGGTAGCGATCATCATCACGCTCGCAATGGGTCTCGCCATTGGCCTGTTCCACGCCTTCGGAATCAGCCGTCTCGGTTTGCCGCCTTTCATCATGACACTGGCAACGCTGACGGCGCTGCGCGGCGTTGGTCTGCTCATCACAAACGGCGCCACGATCTCTATAACTAACGATACATTTACCGGCTTCTCGCGCGGGGACTTTATCGGCGTACCGAATCTGTTCTGGATGGTCGTGGTGGTCGCCGTCCCCGCCTATATCTTTTTGCATCAGAGCCGGTTCGGGCGCTATCTTTTCGCTATTGGTTCAAATACCGAGGCCGCCCGGCTTTCTGGCGTCAATACCACTCGGATGCTCTATCTTGCCTACACGCTATCGGCGCTCTGCGCCGCGTTCGTCGGCATCCTGCTCGCCGCGCGCATCGGCATCGGCAACGCGACTCAGGCGGAAGGATGGGAATTGCAGGCGATAGCCTCTTCCGTCATTGGTGGCACCAGTCTTTTTGGCGCCGTCGGATCGGTGCATGGACCGCTCCTCGGTTCCTTCATTCTGACGACGATTAACAACGGCGCCAACCTGCTCAACGTAAATGCATTCTGGCAGCGTATCATTACCGGTGTCCTGATAATCGTTATCGTCTATTTTGATGGGTTGCGACGCAAGAAACGCTGAGCAAAAGTTGAGGAGTTCAGGAGCCGCAGAAGTTCAGCAGATAAGTATCTGCCTGGGCGAACGCTGGCGGCTCCGGGGTAGGGCGACGCTCCAGCCGAAGGGAATTGTGGCATCGTTCCTGGCTCAGGCGGAAGTTGGCCCTGCCTTGATTTTCCCCAACCTAAAATCGGATTTGTCACCATCCTCAGATCGGAAAGCCCCTTTCATTCTGAAATGCCTGAACTCCTGCCGCTCCTGAATCCTTTCAAGGCACGTTTGCCTTGACACATAGCATCGGATTGTCAAATGCTGGAGAGGAATAGCAATTATGATGAACGTGCTGGTTGTCGACGTAGGCGGAACGAACGTAAAGATTCTCGCCACCGGGCAGGATGCGCCCCGCAAATTTCCGTCCGGTAACACATTGACGCCGGAACGAATGGTTGTCGGCGTCCAGCAATTGGCTGCCGATTGGCGTTATGAGGCCGTAACCGTCGGTTACCCCGGTCCTGTTCTAAAAGGCCGTCTGGCGGCTGAGCCGCATAATCTCGGACCTGGATGGATGGGGTACGACTTCGAAGCTGCATTCAAATGCCCGGTGAAACTCATCAATGATGCGGCGATGCAAGCACTTGGAAGCTACGACGGCGGACGGATGCTTTTTTTGGGATTGGGAACGGGTCTGGGCTCCACATTGATTGTCGAAGGGATCCTGCAGCCATTGGAACTTGCCCACCTTCCTTACAAAAAAGGAACATTCGAGGATTATATAGGGCTGCGCGGACTGGAGCGACAGGGCAGAAAGAAATGGCGGAGCTGCGTTGAAGATATTGTCGCTCGTTTGATTGCTGCCCTGGAACCCGATGACGTGGTTCTGGGGGGCGGCAACGTCAAAAAACTGAAGGACTTACCTCCGGGTTGCCGAGCGGGGAGCAACGCGAGCGCGTTTCGCGGAGGATTTCGCCTCTGGGAGCCACCCGTCGGATCGAAGTAGTGCCAGGGTCGTTTGCCAGCAGGAGAAAGTATTGCTTCACCTTCTCTCACTGACAACTGGCACTGACAACTCCTGGAATCCGCGGTACTATTTGTCATCCAAAAGCATCATGCATCAGAAAGTCGATTTGACCTCGAAAGAGCAAGGTGATGCCGGCAATGAACCCCCCGCCCTCAAATGCTTCTTGTGCTGGTAGGTTCGTAATCGGTTCACTCCAATAAATTTCTTTGCTGATCTAGAAGGACAGGAACACGAATATGACGGCAGCAATCCAATCACTTACCGGACGTTCCGCATGGAAGGCTCTCGAAGCTCACCGCCAGAAAGTCCGAGAACTACATCTTCGGCAACTCTTTGCGGACGATCCCAAGCGCGGCGAGCGCTTGGCCACGGAGGCAGTCGGTCTTTACCTCGATTACTCCAAGAATCGCGTCACCGACGAGACTCTCAAACTCCTCTTTCAACTGGCGGAAGAATGCGGTCTGCGGGCGCGTATCGAGGCCATGTTCCGAGGGGAAAAGATCAATATCACGGAAAACCGTGCTGTCTTGCACGTCGCGCTCCGTGCGCCAAAAGGGACATCCATCATTGTAGACGGCGAAGACGTGGTCCCGCAAGTTCATGCGGTGCTCGACAAAATGGCTGACTTTTCCAATCGGATCCGGAGCGGCGCGTGGAAGGGTCATACGGGCAAACCGATTCGCAACGTGATCAACATCGGCATCGGCGGCTCCGACCTGGGGCCCGTGATGGCCTACGAAGCGCTCAGGCACTACAGCCAACGTTCGATCAATTTCCGGTTTGTCTCCAACATCGATAGCACTGATTTCGCCGAAGCTGTCCATGATCTCGACCCGTCCGAAACCCTTTTCATCATCTCCTCAAAAACCTTCACAACTTTGGAGACAATGACCAACGCACACACCGCGCGTGACTGGTCGCTCAAAGGCCTTGGAGGGGATGTTAGCGCGGTTGCCAAACATTTCGTGGCGGTGTCGACCAACGCCAGCAAGGTGTCAGAGTTCGGTATCGACACTGCGAACATGTTTGAATTCTGGGATTGGGTCGGCGGACGCTACTCCATGGATTCAGCGATCGGGCTCTCGACGATGCTCGCGATCGGTTCGGACAACTTTCGAGCCTTGCTCGACGGCTTTCACGAGATGGATGAACACTTCCGCACTGCCCCCTTGGAACAGAACCTGCCGGTTCTTCTCGGGCTTCTTGCCGTCTGGTATACTGATTTTTTCGGAGCCGATACCGTTGCAGTTCTGCCGTACGAGCAGTATCTCAAGCGATTTCCGGCGTATCTGCAGCAGTTGA
Source organism: Verrucomicrobiota bacterium (assembly GCA_019246215.1). GTDB lineage: Bacteria > Verrucomicrobiota > Verrucomicrobiia > Chthoniobacterales > JAFAMB01 > JAFAMB01. The sequence goes on along the minus strand of JAFAQT010000401.1, from coordinate 1,799 downwards.
CGATGGAAAGCAACGGCAAACACGTCACGCTCGAAGGAGTCGAAGTCGATTATTCGACCGGACAGATTTATTGGGGGGAGCCGGGAACGAACGGCCAGCATTCCTTCTATCAATTGATTCATCAAGGGACGCGGCTGATCCCGTGCGACTTCATCGCGTTTGTCGGAACGCTCAACCCTCTTGGCCGGCACCATGATATGCTCCTCGCGAATGTTTTCGCACAGGCCGAAGCATTGGCTTTCGGCAAAACCCCAGAGCAAGTGAAGGCCGAGGGTACTCCTGATTGGCTCGTGCCCCACCGCGTTTTCGAGGGCAATCGTCCGTCAAATACTATCCTCGCCGATCGGCTCACGCCGCAAATGCTTGGTAAACTCGTGGCAATGTATGAGCACAGTGTCTTTACCCAGGGCACCATCTGGAACATCGATTCGTTCGACCAGTGGGGTGTGGAATTGGGTAAGGTACTCGCCCAGCGTATTGTGCCAGAACTGGAATCTAAAGCAGAACCCGCACTCGGACATGATAGCTCAACTAACTGCCTGATCCGCCGTTATCGCCAACTTAGAGAGAAAACGTTATGAATATTGGTTATGATAAGCCTCTGTACATCCAGCCATTCGATCATCGCGGCTCGTTCCAGACGAAGTTGTTTGGCTGGAAAGGGAAGCTGAGTGACGAGCAAACAGCAGATATCGCCGCTTCAAAACAGGTGATCTATGACGGGTTTAAGGCTGCGATCGCTGCGGGCGCGCCGAAGGAGAAGGCTGGCATCCTCGTAGACGAACAATTCGGTGCAGCTATTCTTCACGATGCGGTGGCGAACGGCTACACCACTGCATGTCCAGCCGAAAAGAGCGGGCAAGACGAGTTTGATTTCGAATATGGCAAAGAATTTGCGAAGCACATCGAGGCCTTCGATCCGACCTTCTGCAAAGTACTGGTCCGATATAATCCCGAAAGTGACGAAGCCATGAACCGGCGGCAATCGGGCCGGCTTAGAGAGCTCTCGGATTACCTGCACGGAAAAGGGCGCAGTTTGTTTATGTTTGAGCTCCTTGTGCCGGCAGAGAAGGAACAGCTCGATCGAGTCAAGGGAGACAAGAAAGCCTATGATGTTGAGATCCGGCCGGGGCTGATGGCGCGTGCCATTGAGGAGCTCCAGGATGCAGGCGTGGAGGCCGATGTCTGGAAGATCGAGGGACTCGATCGTCGCGAGGATTGCGAAAAGATTGTTGCGGCAGCGCATCGGAACAATCGGGACGAAGTGGGCTGCATTATTCTGGGCCGAGGCGAGAACGACGAGAAGGTTCACGATTGGCTAACCACAGCGGCGACAGTTCCGGGGTTCATCGGCTTCGCGGTAGGTCGAACAGTTTTTTGGGAACCCCTTGTCGGATTGCTTGAGAAAAAAACGACGCGAGAAGAAGCCGTCGCGGAGATTGCGCGTCGCTACCGGAAGTTTGTCGATGTGTTTGAGAGCGCAAAGGGAGGCCGCTGATGCAACTCGGAATGATCGGACTTGGAAGAATGGGCGCCAACATGGTGCGTCGATTGTTAAAGGCAGGCCATGAGGGCGTCGTCTTCGATCTGTCGCCTAAAGCGGTCGAGGAGCTGGTCAAGGAAAAAGCGGTGGGCGCTTCCTCACTGGCCGATCTCGTCAAGGGGCTTTCGAAACCGCGAGCTCTCTGGCTCATGGTTCCTGCAGCGATCGTGGACAAAACAATTGCCGACCTCCTGCCGTTGCTGGAGCCGGGAGACATTCTCATTGACGGTGGCAACTCGTACTATGTCGACGATAT
>JAFAQT010000341.1 GCA_019246215.1 Verrucomicrobiota bacterium | reverse complement strand
GCGAGCAACGCGGAAAAACATCCAACTGGACAAGGCCCAGAGGGTTGCGTTGAAAATGGGCCGGCGGCTGCGTTGCTCGTCGGTTACGTATCCATTCAGATATGCGCCCTCCTCGCGCCTTGCCGGCGGCCCATTTTGAACGCAACGAAACTCAAGGGTTTTAGGAGACGGTACACTAGCGCACCAAGTTCAGTGTAGGAGCCCATTTAAATGCGGTTCTGGTTCGGCGTTCACGCAGCGAACCGTCTCGGTTTCGCGGCAGCAAGCGGGGCGCTTCGCGCTGAGCATGCTGATACTGCGAACGCCGGACGCTCCCGGGTTGCCAGCTGCTTTGTTTGCCTTTATTCTAAGTCCCGGACCCAAACTTGAGTTTCGCATGAGCTCATTCTGAGAATGGTTTTAACGTCGAGACCGGCGAACCTGCGAGCGCATATCCGTTTCAAGCGCACACCGGTAATCTGTTTAGTTGTTATGAGCGAACAAAAATACCGACCAAACACGGATCTGCTCAGACCGGCCGAGGGAAGCAAGTGCGAACCGCGCATGGTGCGTGACCCTTATCCCCGTGTCATCGATTGGGGGATGCCCGAAGATGTTAACGCTGGGGATTTCACCTTCTCGGTCCTGGAAGCGGCGCTGGGTGCTGGCGCCACGGAAATCCAGCTTACGCCGCTGGACACATTGGGAGAGGTCAACGTTCATTTCAGAATCGGAAGCGACTTTATCGGGCAAAAACCTTTGACCCAGATTCAATTTGGCTACATCGCGATTTTGCTGGCCCATATCGCAACGCTCTCTCGTTACGACCGGGAGCCTCCAAACTCAATCCGGTACTTCCACACACCGGATCACAGGCCGTATTATGTTCGCTTCTCGAAAACCCGAGTCGGGGATCATGCGACCGCGATCCTGATCAGACTTTTCATGGCAAAGGAAGGAATGGAGTCCGCAACGCAGTCGCCCTGAATCCGAACAACTAAGCCATCGCCTCTACCATCGCGCCGACAGGCAACGAAACAGTAAACTCTGAACCGGCTCCTTCACTGCTGTGCACTGTCACCCGGCCCCCGTGAGCTTCAACAACGGCTTTGACAAGGCTTAACCCGAGCCCGATTCCGCGTTGCCCTCTGCTCTTGTCGCCACGATATAATCGCTCCCAAATCCTTGGCTGTTCCGCGACGGGGATACCGATTCCATCGTCCTTGATCCTGACTAAAACTAAATCCGCGGAAGACGAGCATACGATGGAGATCCGACCATGCTCCTCGGTGTATTTGACCGCATTGTCGAGAAGATTTGCCAGAGCCTGTTGAATGCGGTTGGGATCGACTTCCGCGTAGCACGGACCGTCGCAATCTGCGGTGATTTCAATCTTCTTTTCTTCGGCAACCAACCGATAAACCTCGAGCACTTCCCCCAGCAGTTCCGAGACCGATCTCCGTTCCCGATGCAGCCGCATCATCCCGTGCTCGGCCTCCGTGATATCCATCAAGGTATTTAGCATAGTCAAGACTCGGTCGGATTCCTCGATACAATCCGCCAACGCCTCGCGCTTCATAATCTCTAAATCGCTCTGCAACGCCAATTCCGCAGACCCCCGCATCCGCGTCAACGGAGTCCGGAGATCGTGCGCGACATTGTCGAGCGCTTCACGCATGCCAACGATCAAGGCCTGATTCTTCTCCAAGACACGGTTGAACTGGCGTGCGAGTTCCGCCAGCTCGCTTTGGGCCTGGCTCTCGGGCACACGTTCCGCCAGGTTGCTGGTGTTGATGATTGTTCGCGCCGTTCTCATAATCTCTCTAACGGGCGCGGTTGCCCGGTGCGCAAAGATCGCTCCGCCGAGCAATCCGAGGAGGAAAGTCGGCGCCATCACCAGAAGGAAAGAACTCAGAAAAGGGCGCAGCAGCGTCTCGCTCCGGTGAATGCTTCTGCCCACCTGCAGAATTGATCCATCACTCAGCAGGGTCCGGGCAACGATGAATTCGCTTCGATCGTCCTTGGGAATCTGCAGCCAGGCATTCTGACTTGACTCATTTTCGTCGACCGCCCTCTCCGCCGCTCTGATCCAATCCTGAGGCGCCACCAGCAAGAGGACACTTCGTTGAGGACCTGTAACACGTACGAAATAGGGACCCTCATTTTGATCAAATTCCGTCCGATGAACCAGATCGTTGAGCGCCGGAAGTCCACGACTTTCGTAAACCGCGGCGCACTCCTTCAATCGTGCCTGGATAATTTCGCGTTCGCTCTGCTCAAAGAAAGAAGTCAACAGAACATAAAGAAGCGCGAAAAGAATGACTGCGCTGACGATGAAAGTAGCTGCAAACCAAAGGCTGAGTCGAACGGCGAAGCTCTGCCAGATCCTGCTAAATTGCCCGGATGACATAACCGACTCCTCGGACCGTGTGGATTAGCTTCTGCGAAAATCCTCGGTCAACCTTGGAGCGAAGGCGGTGCACCAGTACATCGACCACATTGGTTTGAGGGTCGAAACTGAAATCCCAGACGTGTTCGAGAATCATTGTTTTGGTAACAGGGCGGCCGGCGTGTCGCAACAACAGTTCGAGTAACGCGAACTCGCGCGATTGCAGCTCAATTTTTTGTCCAGCCCGAATAACCTCCCGCGTAAACAGGTCGAGTTTAATGTCCGCAAGCGACAGGTGGCTCGGTTCCGCGGAGTGAGTCGCACGCCTGATCAGCGCTTGAAGTCGAGCCAGCAACTCCGAAAAGGCAAACGGCTTGGTAAGGTAATCGTCGCCTCCTGACTGAAGGCCGAGCACCCTATCATCGACACCGGCTCGCGCGCTCAGTATTAACACCGGGAGTGAGATTTTCTTCTGCCGAAGTTGCCGCAAAACGGCAAGGCCGTCCACGCCAGGCAACATCAGATCAAGTACTGCCGCGTCGTAAGAGATTGACAGCGCAAAATCTAACGCCTGCTCGCCCTCTTTTGCTCGGTCTACCGCGAATCCACTTTGTTTGAGACCGTTCGCCACGAAGGACGCGATCTTGTCGTCATCTTCGACAACCAGTATGCGCATAGCAGAAACCGGAATATAACAGATTTCACCAACTGCCGTACTGCTGTTTGTGAAGGTCATTTCAGGATTTAGAATCTCAGAACTTCACAACTTCCAGAGTTCAAAAGAGACAGGCGGTCCTGCATCTACACTTCTTGCCCGAGCTGGGCTGAGAGGCCAAAACGCCAACACAGTAAAAACTGCAATTGGTTCTCCTTCAGTTGATCGCGAGGCAATTATATCGGGACCCAATCCTCCTCTAGCTTCGTGCTCTTTGCGCTGCCTTCTGTGCACGATGCTCTCCCGATTTCTCGGAAGAGCATCAAAACAGCCCTTTGCAATCAACTCTGACTCGACTCATCGACAGTCAGGTAGTGGCTGCCTTCTTTGGTCCAGACTTTCACCAGCGTTTGATTAGTGGTCGGCTTTTCGGTATAAGCGACCGCATCCTCGGCGCTCTTTATTGGCTTGTGGTTCAGTTCGGTGATCACGTCGCCTGTTCGCAGACCAGCTTGGTATGCCGCAGAGTCAGGCGCCACCTCAGTGATGATCGCACCCTGCACTTGTGCCGGTATGTTGAATTGGGCACGGGTATTTTGATCGAGATCAGCGACCCCGACGCCTGCGAGAGCTTCCGCTTTCGCATTCCCGCTCTGCTCGTTCGCCTCTGCCAACTTATTTTCCGGCAGATTGCCCAGCGTTACCTCAAACGTCTTGTTCTCGCCATTTCGACTAACCCCTAGCTGCACCTTTGAACCAGGCACCGACTCGGCCACTCGAAGCTTCAATTGGCTGGCGTTCTCAACCGGTTGGCCATTGAATTGCGTAATAACATCGCCGCTCTTCAAACCTGACTTATCGGCCGGACCGCCGGGGCTCACATCGCCCACCAGCACCCCTGTCGCGCGATCCAGCTTGAATGCCGCTGCCAAATCCGATGTAAGGTTCTGGATCACCACACCCAGTAACCCTCGCTCAACACGTCCATTCTTCACCAGGCTGTCCATGACCCATCGGCACAGATTGGAAGGAACCGCAAAGCCGATACCCTGATTTCCTCCGCTACGCGTTAGAATCGCTGAATTGATGCCCACGAGCCGACCTTCCGTGTCCACAAGCGCGCCACCCGAGTTGCCGGGGTTAATCGCAGCGTCGGTCTGAATGAAATCTTCATCCAAATCTCCCGAAGTCGTACGATCTTTTGCGCTCACAATACCTTTGGTCACCGTTTGACCAATTCCGAATGGGTTGCCAATGGCCAACACAACATCCCCAACTTCGATTTTATCGCTGTCCGCAAGTGTCAATGCGGGAAGGTTGTCCGCTTTGATCCGGATCAGAGCGACGTCTGTTTTGGGATCCGAGCCGATCAGTTTAGCTGTAAACTGACGACCATCATTCAAAGCCACTTGGATCTCGTTGGCGTTGTTTACCACATGATTGTTGGTCAGAATATAGCCGTCGGCCGAGACGATCACACCCGATCCAATCCCATGCTCGGCGGGAATATGGGAGCGTCCCCCGGGGTGCTGTCCATCTTCTCCAAAGAACCGCCGGAAAAAATCCATGTCCGAATTCGCGAATGGGTTGTCCCCCGCTTTCATCGTGACAAGAATTTTGACCACGCTTGGTGCCACCTTTTTTACAATAGGCGCGAAGCTGCTGCCCTCTGTCACGTTCCGTGTTAACGGGCTATTGTCCACCTGGACTTGCAAGGGGGCATTCGGTGTCCCGTTGCCCTTTGCTCCGTTGTTCAAGGCGAAGCCGGTTGCCAGCGAAAGGGCTGAACCTCCGAGCAAGAGTGTGCTGATTACGAGCGGTTTTAGTGATTTTCTCATCATAAAATTCATTGTGTCAATTTATTGCACACTGTGAGACAACCAAGCTGACAATTGCCTTGCTCGAACATTACAAAATGAAAATACAAAAATTTGGACTTGGCAGCTTTGCGCCGGATTTCCGAATTGAAACCAGCCTCGGACTTGGTGTACTGGTCCGAGAAAAAGTTCAGCCTGACGGTTCCCCACCTGCAATGCCCTTCGGGCTGCTTGTCGGCCTTGGTGGAACAGCAGCGTGCATGTACTCTGCGCTTTTTCGATTCTGTCTCAGTCGAGAGCCGCCTGAAGTTGAAAATGGTGATCGCCGCATTATGATGTTTCGGTTGCGACGCCAAAGAAACTGCAGCGAAGGATTCCTATGCCTCTTTACGAATATCTTTGCAAAAAATGTGGCGAGAGTTTCGCCCTCACAATGACGATCAGCGAGCACGGCAAAAAACGGGTTCAATG
>JAFAQT010000397.1 GCA_019246215.1 Verrucomicrobiota bacterium | reverse complement strand
ATGCGCAGCGTGCATAAATTTCTACAGCATATCGGAGGGTGGTACACTCCCGCACGTTGATCGTTCAGATTTGCCGGTGCCGGGCCGCTCTGTGTACGTGCTCCCGGGAGGTGAGCCATTCATTAAGAGCCAACACTTGCACGTAATGTATAAGGGCGGGATTAGCGATATCGTTGTCGCACTTCGCGCAGCACCTTAGCCTAGCCTGGGCTTTTTCATCATGAGTGGTTCGCGCTTGGGAAAGAACGGCTTGATTGCTTGATTTGAGCCAATGGTAAAGCGTCGCCGGAAAGTAGATCTACCTCCATCGCGTCAAAGAGTGCTGAATGAAAACACTCACCGTTACCATGGGAACGAAAAACGAACTCATAGAATGATATCTCGCAGTTCCCGGTCGCCATCCAAACTTTCAGTCGACAAGCAAATTTGACGGCAGATGGCAACGACGCCGACCAAAACATTGCTAAATATAACAATGGTGTTGTAATGGCTATCCCCGTATTTCATCGTTCATTCACTAGCAAAAAAGTTTGAGGCTGGCGCCAGATGCGCGCCCGCAAAGCTATCCCAGTCAAATGGTCTACCAGGATGCTTCCGACCCAAATCAAACCGCGTTGGAATCAACTGATCCAGGGCAACTACGCCGTAGTATTTGGCGCGCGTTCTCGAGGCCTCGCAAGAAGAAGATACTGACCTCCTAGCAAGGTTGACGCCAAGGATTTTTCGAGGCCCCTCATCCAGGCTAGCAATCTGGGAAAGAAAAAGGCCGATCTCGTTTGGGCAATCTCGAATCCGTTTGCTTCCAGCAGCACGCGCGCCTCATCCGGGCTTATCACGACGGCATCGCGATCGAACTCGCAGCGACTCATGATATAACGGGTACCTAGATTTAATGGGTTATTTTCCCAGAACGCAAGATAGCCGCCGTTTCCGAGAATTCTCCGAATAACCTCTAATGCTCCCCTTCTCTCGGCAGGCGCAATGTGATGGAAAACTCCGTTGCAAAAAACAAGATCTGCCCGCCCATTGAAATCCTCGACATGCGCAAAACTTACGCGCGCCAACTTATTTCGGAACTTGGCTTCCTTCAAAATCTCCCGGGAAATATCCACTCCGACAATGCACTTCGGCTGAAGATGCTGCGCGAGGTGCGGAGCGGATGTACCTAAACCGCACCCAAAATCGACCACCCTGGCGATTGTGGCCTGGCGTTGCGCCAAAAGATTCCCCGTAATCTCGACGCGCCGCCTCGCAAAATATTCCTGATTTTCTCCAGTCGCCTTGAGACTCTTGTTGAGAACCTCACCGTATTTCTGCGCATAACCGTCGAAGTAAGCTGTCATCTTCGTCGCTGCAGGTTGAGAATGCTCAGAAAAAACGTTCCCAGCGCTATTTGCGCTCCAAGAGTAAGCAAAGTAGTGCTTGTTATCACAAGGCGAACAAATATCCGCGCGTCTAAGGCACCGAAACCCACAGAACTCCAGCGGAAGAAAGCGTAAGCCGCAAGGACCAATCCAAACCCCAATAGAACCGCTGAAATCAAAAGGCCTCCTTCAAGTGTGACGCGGTCGCTCAATCGATTCAGCATCGGCTTGGAGAGTAAGAGACCCATCGCACTTGCGAGAACTTGGGTCAGCAGTGCAAATGCGATCGCGTCAAAGCCAACGACGATCAGTGATGAAGCGAAAAGCAAGGTGTGAATATCCAGGCCGACCTGTCCGATAAAAAATGTTCCTGGCAAAAGTAATCCGAATAATAATACGCCAGCCGTCATCAATGCGCTCCCGGGAATCAAAAACAACCATTTAGGACTGAACATTAAAAAGAACCGAAGCGTTCTCCATCCGTCTCGGAAAGTCCGAAGGTGAGCGCGTCGCGTCTGACGTCCGTCTTTGTAAAGAGTGATGGGAACCTCGGCAATTTTCGCCCGCAGGAGGGAGGCTTTGATGATCATCTCGACCGCAAACTCCATCCCGACACATTGCATGTCTAGGCGCTGATAAAGCTCTTTAGAAAATCCTCGTAACCCGCAATAGACATCATGGACCGGTGCTCCAAACCAGATTTGTGCCAACAGGCTGAACATAGGATTGCCCCACCAACGATGAAGGAAAGGCATCGCATCTGACATAATTCTGCCTCCCCCTTCCGGCATACGGCAGCCTTGAGCTAACTCGCAGCCCGCGCGCAACTTTTGCAAAAAACCGTCCAGCGCCAAAAAATCATAGCTATCATCGGCGTCGCCCATGATGATAAAACGTCCCCGAGCCGCGGCTATGCCTCCCATCAATGCACTTCCATATCCTTTGTTCGGAATAGCAATGACACGCGCGCCTTTAGCACTGGCGATCTCACACGATCCATCTAAGCTCCCATTGTCTGCGACGATAATTTCGGCGTGAATATGTTGGTTCCGGATCCATCGGACGGCCTTTTCCACGCAAATTCCGACCGTCTCGGCTTCATTGAGACAGGGAATGACTATCGAGACCTCAACCTCAGGTCCGCTGGACGCTTCGACGGTCGCATCGGCGGTTTCTGAGAGAACACGTGGCGCTACCTGCAATGCACTTTTGTCATCAACCATTCAAGTTTCAATACGCTTCAAAGGGCAAATTCCAACAGATTACTCCGGGCGCGCAACGCTTTTCTTTGAGAGCTGTAAGCGGACCGTGTGCCGATTTGCACGTTCTGTGGGACGCCGGTGAGGCGCTTGTCTTACCACGCGAACCAGAAACCTCTTTACAAAGGAGGACGGAAAGGTTTTGTACGCCACGGCACCTCGTATGGCCCAGACGTCCAGTGCGAAAGAAACTCGAGTTCAATCGGTCCCGGAAATTGTGACGGGAACCAATGACGCTTTGCCCTCCGCAAAACCGACCTATGTTGTTGATGCGGATAAAATCCTCAGTTCCCATCCAAAGGATCTCTGGGCGTATCGAGAATTGTATTTGTTGCTGGTAAAGAGAGACTTTGTCGCGGTGTACAAGCAAACCGTCTTAGGACCTCTTTGGTTCTTCGTTCAACCCTTTTTGGCCTCTCTCGTCTTTATTGTCGTATTTTCTCAAATTGCGCGCCTTCCCACGACCGACTTACCGCCGTTAGTCTATTACATGTCTGGCATCATTGTTTGGACCTATTTCTCGAACAGTCTGAGCCAGGTCGCTTCGACCTTTCTCAGTAGCGGCACGATTTTCCGGAAAATTTATTTTCCGCGACTGATTGTCCCTTTCAGCCAGATCAGCATGAACTTCCTCAATTTTATAGGACAGTTGCTGGTCCTTTTTGGGGTCATTGCCTGCTATAAGCTGAGCGGTCACCGAATTGAACTCAGTCTCAAAATATTAGCGCTTCCTCTGGTCCTGGCCGACATGGCGCTCCTGGCGCTTGGACTTGGTTGTATTATCGCAGCGGCCACGGTCAAATACCGTGACCTGAATATCGTTGTTGGATACACTCTCAATCTTTGGATGTATGGCAGCCTCGTCATCTATCCACGATCGGCAGTTCCCGCCCACCTTCAGCCATTGCTGGCTCTTAATCCAATGGCCAGCTTTGTTGAGTCCTTTCGTTCCTGTCTTTTTGACACTGAACATACCACGGTCCAACCTGCGGTCATTGCGACGTTGATGACAATCGTAATCGCGATCATCGGGATTTGGTGCTTTGCCAAAGCAGAAGGCACTTTTACGGACTCGATCTAATGTCAGTTGTTATCGAAGCTCACAACATCTCAAAGAGGTTTTTCCTGGGCGAACGCAACCAGCGAGCCTTTTTTGAAGACGTGAGCGTCAAAACCATCCGGGGACTGCGCCGCCTTGCAAGGAGACGACTCGCCCCTGAACAAAGTTCTTCGCGAGATTTCTGGGCTTTGAAAGACATCTCCTTCCAGATTTCCCAGGGCCAGACGCTGGCCATTATCGGAGAAAACGGAGCTGGGAAATCGACTCTCCTGAAAATCCTTTCGAGAATTACTCAGCCGACAACCGGGACGGTGAAGGTCTACGGTCGACTTGCCAGTTTGCTTGAGGTCGGTACCGGATTTCACCCGGAGTTCTCCGGACGGGATAACATCTTTCTCAACGGAGCGATGCTCGGGCTCTCCAGAAAAGACGTTCGCAAACGGTTCGATCGCATCGTTGAATTTTCCGGTCTGGCGAAATTCATCGATGTCCCCGTCAAAAATTATTCTAGCGGAATGTATGTGCGGCTAGCGTTCTCGGTCGCCGCTCATTTGAATCCGGAGATTGTCATTCTTGATGAAGTGTTGGCGGTGGGCGACACCGTCTTTCAGAAAAAATGTTTTGATCGCATGGAAGAAATAATCGACGAAGGACATGCGGCGATTCTAGTCAGTCACGGCATGGCACACATCCGGCGCATGTGCCAAATCTGCTTGTGGCTGAAAAATGGCCGCATCAAAATGCTCGGTCCGACCGATGAAGTTGCTTCCTGCTACGAAAAAGCGACTACCCATGAAGTCGTTGCACACTATGAGAAGCAAACGGCCGAGCAGCACGGGCCCACACACCCAAGCGCCATTGCCGGCTTGGTGCAATGGTCCGTCCAAAGCAAGGCAGCGAGCGCTCCCCATTCCATCATCGTGAGTCAGGCCAAGGTCACTTTCCGGTTCGAGATTGAACTCACCGCCATGATTTCTCATGGGAAAATTTCCGTTTCTGTGGCCGACGCCCAAGGCTTGATTCTTTTCACTCAGCAGGGTGAGCTTGGTCAAATCACGCGCGGTAAGTTTTGGGCAACACTTGAACTGCCGTTCTTACCGCTCAAACCTGGCGAATATATTGTGACCTGCACGATCTCCGAAGCCGATCATCCAGTTGCTTTCCTCCGCGCGACTCCGGAGTTGACCGTTTTGAAAGATGAGAGTTTAGCCCAGTCAGGGTATCATGGTGTGCTCAACATGCCTGCTCGATTGTCGGTCGAACAAATCCCTCAAGCATGACTTCCCTTCAACCCCCCTATCAGGAAGCAGGAGCAAGGGATGCGACCTCGCGGTTCAGGCAGGAACAGGCGGAACTCGCTCCTGTGCCTTCCAAGAAAGGCGAACCTAGCTCATGGGCTCGACTGCGCGAAGCGGGAGAGCGACTTACGGGCGGCGGCATTCGAGCTTTAGGCAAACGGCTGCTCCTGAGGTTCGTGCGCCGGTTGATGGGGATGGTGATGCGACGCCCGCGCTTGTTGGCTCTCTCACACGCGATCTTAAAACGTTTTCCGGGCGCCACATGGTGGTTGAACCGACTCGCAGCAATTGCCGATCCTTATGCCGGTCGGATTTACATCCCCTCGGGGAGACTCTCTAATTACGTTGACCCAATCACGATGACTCTCTCAGCCTCAGCCCGCGTGATCTACTTAAGATTGCGCGCCGCTGCCTCAGAGACCGGCTCCTGGAACTCTTCCTGATGAGGATTGTGCTTGATTTGCAAGCGGCGCAATCTCACAGCCGCTTTTCCGAGATCAGCCGGTACACCCTCGGTTCTGCCAAGGCGATCGCACAGGCGGCAGGTGCGCATGAGGTTTTGCTTGCGTTGAATGGTCGCTTTCCTGACACGATCGAATCGTTGTCGATGGAATTTGCCGCACTGATCTCGAAAGACAAGATCCGCGTCTTCGAAAACCCGGGGCCCCTGGCCGATGTCGACCCTGCAAATGCCTGGCGAAGACAGGCCGCGGAGTTGTTGCGCGAAAATTTCCTTGCGGATCTTCGCCCAGACATGGTTGTCAGTTCGGCTTCCTTTGATGGGTGGCAAAATGATGTCGTCGTTTCAAGCGGCGGGCTGATGGAAAATCTTCCGGTGGCGGTCACCCTTCTCGACCCAGCTCTTCTTCATTCCCCAGAGGCTTTGCCTGAGCACTCGGGGCTTTCACAGTTCCGCCAACGACGTATTCGACTCCTGAAGAGCGCAGACCTTCTTTTTACCGTCTCAGGAGCAGCGTGTAAGCAGGCGATCGCAACCCTCAGTCTCAGGGGGGACCGAGTGGTCCACCTTCCTCCGGCCCCGGAAAACTTCTCCTCAGAGATATTGCCACAGCCAGCCAACCAAGCCCGTGAACAATCGGGGCTGAATCGCCCTTTCATCCTTTGCGCGTCGCAAAACGGAGACCACGCAGAAAAATGCATTGCGGCGATTGCTTTGCTGCCGTCGGGTCTGCGAAAGACACATCAACTGGCAATCGTCGGCGAATTTTCTAAGGAGGAGCGGGCAAGTCTTTTTACGGTCTGTCGGGATCATTCACTCTCCGAGAGCGAAATTGTGATCATCGAGAGCTCGGAGGCGGCCAAGCGCCTCTACGGGTCCGCTGCACTCGTCATCTTTCCGTCGCCACACGAAGAAATCGGCATGTCTGTGCTGGACGCGATGGCCGAAGGGGCGCCTGTCATTGGCTCAAGCCAGAGTGTTTTTCGCGAGTTGATGGAGAGAGATGACGCTCTTTGTGATCCGACCGACACACCCGGTTTGGCGTCCCAAATCACAACCCTCCTTCGCGATACAAATCTTCGACAAAGCCTGCAAGAATGGTCCATCCGACGCGCGAATAGTTTTACCTGGAAAGCGCATGCCACAAAGGCGCTCACCACTTTTGAAGAGATACACACCCGAAAAATGGCCAGGCCGGAGACCGGCTCAAAGCGCAAGCCTCTTTTGGCTTTTGTCTCGCCGTTTCCGCCGGAAAGAACCGGGATCGCGGGTTACGCGGCGCGGCTCGTTCCCAGTTTGGCAGAGCACTACGACATTGTCTGCATCGTGGACCATCCGCGTATTGATGATCCGCTCCTGTCCAGCCGCTTTCCGTTTCGTGACGTTCGATGGTTTGAGCGCCATGGCGGAGGGTTCGACCGCATTCTTTATCAATTCGGCAATTCGCCAGCGCACAAAAGAATTTTCAGTCTACTGGAGCAATATCCAGGTGTTGCCGTTTTGCACGATTTCTTCCTCGGCGATGTGCTCTGCTGGATGCAGGAGTCCGGCTATGCGCCTGGTTGCTTTTCCAAGGCGCTTTACGACTCGCATGGACTTCCAGCCCTTATGAAACACAATCGAGACGGAAGGACAGCTTCGGTTGCTGCCTTCCCGTGCAACTCGGCGATATTTCGGGACAGCGCAGGAGTCGTCGTCCATTCCAGTCACGCAATCGATCTCGCGCGAGACTGGTATGGTGAGCCTGCTGCGGCGCTTATGCGTCAGGTTCCCTTTCTCCCTCGTAAGCAGGAGAAAGGAAATCGGGTGCAGGCGCGTGAGCGCCTCCGGTTTCCAGGAGATGCTTTTGTCGTCTGCAGCTATGGCTGGATCACTCCATACAAACTTTGTGACTCCATCTTGAGAGCATGGCGCGCCTCTCCACTCGGAAAAGCCGAAGATTGCTTTTTGATCTTTGTCGGCGCAACTAGTGACGACGCCTACGGCAAAGATTTCATTCGCAAAGTGGACGGTTCCGAAAATGGATCGCGGATTAGAATAACGGGCTATGTTAATGAACAACAATATCACGATTACCTTGTCGCTGCCGATGTGGCGATCCAGCTTCGGACGCACAGCCGGGGCGAAACATCTGCCACCATATTCGATTGCCTTGCGCTAAATCTGCCGCTGATCGTTAACGCGCATGGCTCAGCCGCGGAACTACCCGCAGACGTGGTCCTCAAGATCGACGACGATTTCGCAGACGAAGTTCTCATTGATGCACTCACATCGCTCCGCGCCAGTCCCGAGCTGCGTAGAAGATTTTCTGCTCGGGCGGCTTCGTACCTGCATGAGGAACATCGGCCGGAATTGATTGCGGAAATGTATTACGATTTCATTGAGGAAGCTAATGCGACCAGTCCTCGAGCGAGGGAACAGAGGATGCTCGAGATTATTGGTCGCAGCTTGGTTCCGGTGGCTCCCTCACCTGCTGATTTAGCGGCAGTCGCCACAGCTTTGTCTGCCAATCGGCCACCATTCGGATTGCCGCAAATTTTCGTGGATATCACAAACATCTCTAAACTCGATCTGCGCACCGGCATTGAACGTGTTACGCGGGGAGTTCTGATGGCGCTCCTTTCCAACCCTCCCGCCGGCTATCGAATCGAGCCTGTTCGAGCACTCGCAAATGGGTACGTTTACGCTCGCCGCTTTATGGCTGAATCCCTTCATTTCACTCGGAACGAACTCGGAGACGACCCGGTAGAATCCAAACTGGGCGATATTCTTTTGGGAGTTGATTGGCCGGCGGACGTTCTGCCTGGCCTGAGACCCTGGTTCCGAGAGCAGAAACGGCGCGGCATGCGGAGTGTATTCGTAGTGTACGATCTACTTCCTTTGCTGCGGCCAGACCTGTTTCCTCCAGAGTTGCCACCTATGACGCTCGGTTGGTTAAACGCTGTGACAGAAATCGCGGACGGCGTGGTCTGTATTTCTCGCACGGTTGCCGATGAGCTTCACCAATGGCTCAGAGAGACTAAGCCCAATCGGTTCAGACCGCTTCCGATAGGCTTTTTTCAGCTAGGCGCCGATCTGAACGCAAGCCAGCCGTCAAAGGGAATTCCGAAGGAGGCGTTGAACATTCTGGCCAATATCCGCAGCCGGCCAACTATCTTAATGGTTGGCACGGTCGAACCACGTAAAGGGCATCGCCAGGCGCTGGGCGCGTTAGAATTGCTCTGGAACGACCGAATCGACCTGAATCTCGTAATAGTCGGGAAGAAGGGATGGATGACGGAAGATTTTGCAGAACGCGTTCGACTGCACCCGGAGCGAGGCAAAAGGCTCTTTTGGTTTCAAGGCATTAGTGACGAGATGCTCGAACAAATCTATAGGAGTTCGCGCGCCCTCCTGGCCGCTTCCGAAGGTGAGGGTTTTGGACTTCCCCTGATTGAGGCTGCACAATACGGAATCCCGATCATCGCACGTGATCTCCCAGTTTTTCGCGAAGTGGCCTCTGATCACGCTTATTATTTCAGGGGTCGAGATGAAGAGTCACTCGCCCATGCGCTTCGAGAATGGTTGGCCTTAGGGAAAGCAATTTCGATCTCGAACGGACTCCGTTGGTATACCTGGCAGGAAAGCACCTGCGAACTGCTAGACGTCGTTGTCCGGGAACGCTGGTACCTTTCGTGGCCATAAGTACCGACCCTCTTGCCCCTTCGTTTTTCTGGAGAACGAGTCAAAAGCGGGAAGCCTTCGCTTACATGACGATCTGCTTACACTGAGAGATGACCCCGGTCCTTCACAGATGGAAGTCGCTCACGCCGATAACCGTAGTGCTTCTGGCAGCAACCTTCGTTCTAATTTTCCTGATAATCCGGAACTGTGGTCTGTTTCCTTCCGTCTTCATCGACGAATGGACGTATAGCGAATTTTCGCGGCTTGCGCCCAGGTCGCAAGCGCCGGTCCCTTCTTATCTGTTCTTTTTCCTGTTCGAAACAACGCGCTCGTTCGGAGAAGGCTTTCTGCAATGCGCACGAATATACAACGCATGCTTTTTTGCTATCGCGCTGATCTTCATCTACGCCGTCTGCCGCATCTACGCTTCGCACAGACTTGCACTCTTTATCGCTGTGCTATCGGTGCTGGGACCAATCAATATCTATTCGGCCTATTTCATGCCGGAGTCGATGTACTTCTCTGCCTTTTGGATACTAGGTTGGTTTCTTCTTCGCAACATCGGAGAGAGGCCATTGATTCTTGGCGGGGGCACCGGCGCTATCCTCGGATGTATGGCGATGATCAAGTTCCATGCAGTCTTTCTCATTCCTGGATTCGCCGCGTTCATTTTTCTCGCCTGGATCAGTAAGTCCGCCAACCTTACATTCAGATCTGTCCTTGAAATCCTTCTTTTCGCTGGGCTGGCATTCATTGTGATCCGATTTGGCGGGAGCTATCTTCTGGCCGGTCCAGCAGGATTACAATTCGCAGGTGAGCGCTACGGTTCATTTGCCTCGCCTCCAACCAATCCTGCCCATTTTGCAACTATTTTAGCTCTCAACGGGCACTCGCTCCTTGGTCATTTATTCACTCTCTCTTTTCTTCTATCCGTTCCTCTGGCCGCAATCATTTGTATGGATTGGAAGATTTGCCATTCCGCTTCTCAAGCGAGCCCAGATCCCAGGCTGCTTCGACTATTTGGATTGAGCTTTCTACCTCCTTTGCTCCTCATCACTGCTGTTTCGACTGCGATGTTTGCTCACGGTTCGCCGTACGACACGATCAATCGACTGCATCTCCGCTACTACAGTTTCGTTTTTCCGCTGTTCTTTATTATAGCGGCCAGCGAAGCAAAATCTGGATCGGAGAAGCATCATTCGTGTAAAAAGTTAGTGGCAGCTCTGACACTGGCAACCGCAGGATTGTATGCGACTACGGCGGGTTTAAAGCAATATAGTCTCAATATCGTCGACAGCCCGGAGTTATTTCTTATTTCCAATCCACCAACCTTCCTCCTCTCCGGATTTCTAGGCATCATCTCAGTCCTCGTCTGGTCAATCAAACAGCGGACCGGGGCTATTCTATACCTGTTCCTGTTTTTACCTTTCGTCATCGCGAGCGCGGCGCAGTCGACATTCGGCGAGCTCTCTTCCCGGCGAAATGCCAATGGATTTGATAGTGCCGGTAGATTTGCACGACAGTTCTTAGGAACGCAAACCTCAAAACTCGTGATCGTTGGATCCGAAAAAATCGGGCTTTACGAAGCCCTGTTCAATGTTGATAATCCCGAAACCAGCGTACTGGAAATTCCGCCGGAAGCCCCCCTTGATCTCACGAAAATGCCTGCGGGAAAGAATTGGGCCCTTATCATAGGAGACCATGAGCCTGCTTCGTCGCCACAGTACCGCATTTCAATGTGGCCATACTCGCTCATAAAATTTTCCGGGGACAATGTTATTGATTTTCGAGATAATGCATGGCCCTGGGCGGTTCAGAAAATTACAGGCATCTCGGGCCCAGAACAGTTCGGTCGATGGACTGTAGGTGACGAAATGGCCATTGAATTCATCTCGCCCCTCCCGAAAAGATTGATGCTGGTTTTAAAAGCACGCGCCTTCAGATCCAATATTGGTCTGCCCTTCAGCATCGTGATCGGGCCCCAAGAACAACAATTCCGACTTGGGTCATCATTGCAGGAGATTACATTATTCTTCCAGACGGACGGCCTTGAGAAAACTATTAGAGTTCACATTCCGAAGCCAACCTCACCGAAACAATTGTGGAACCTTTCGGACGAACGGATGTTGGGAGCAGCTTTCGAACAGATCTCAATTTCTGAACTGAAGTAGAACCCATTAAACGATGAGCCAAACAGTCGATTGACATGGATGAGACAGCGAAATCAGAAACGACCCTTCCAGAATCGAAGTTAAGACCGGGACAAGCAAGGTTAAAAACGAACTCGTTACCCTGGCAACCTCTGCTCCTTGGCGCCATCGCGTTTGGCCTGATTACCGGAGGAACAATTTTATGGCCCGGAAACATCCGATGGCTGATGATGGGAGATCCTTCCATGAATTTTATTGGTTGGATGTTCTTTCGAAACGGTCCAATCTTCCAACAACCGTTCGGCGCAAATTGGCAGTACGGAATGGAACTCAGCAGTTCAACGGTGTACTGTGATTCGATCTCGGTCCTGGCATTCCCTTTTAAAGTCCTACGGGCATGGCTGCCCGAACAGTTTCAGTATTTTGGACTATGGACTTTTATCTGCTACCTGTTGCAGGGTTTTTTTGGCTGGAAACTTTTAGGTCGGCTAACTCAAAATAGGGATGGACCTTGGCTTAGGGCTGTCGCGACGGCTTTTTTTCTCGTTGCACCAGTATTTGTCTGGCGAATCCATTGGCACCTGGCCCTCGGCTCTCACTGGCTGATTTTGGCAGCACTCTATCTCTATTTCTCGCCGGGTCTCCGCGCACCCTCCTGGATAGTACTACTGATCGTCTCGAGCCTCGTCACGCCGATCATTCTTGCGATGGATCTGCTTATTTTTGGAGCCGCCCTCGCAAGACAGTATTTTAACCGTGAATTGACGTTACCAACGGCAATCAAAACGGTGACCGTCGCGTTTTTGCTCCTTCTTCCAGTCGTGTGGGAGGCCGGGTACTTTATGGTCGGAGATGTGGGATCCACCGGCTTTGGGACATACCGAACCAGTATACTCGGATTTATCGACCCTGGCGTACAGGAATTTAGCGGTCCAGGCAGTTGGTCTTATCTATTTCCAGACCAGCCAAAGACATACGGTGACTACGAAGGATTTTCTTTTTTTGGTACCGGTATGATCCTCCTCGCCGCCGTCGTATTGGCAAGGATTTTGCCCTCGGGAATACGAAAGATCCAATGGAAGGAGCTGTGGCCGATCCTGTTAATTTTCGCATTTTCAATTTTGTTTGCGCTTTCGAATAGAATCGGATTCGGTTCATATGTTCTCATTCACTACAATTTGCCTTTCATCGCGGAGCGCCTCATAAGCCCCTTTCGCGCTTCCGGCCGTTTTATCTGGATCGCTTACTACCTGTTGATGGCAGGCATTCTCGTTTCCGTGGTCAAAAAATTTGATCGCTCGCGAGCATTAGCCTTGTTGTGCTTTTGTTTGCTCCTTCAGATCACCGACTCCTGGAAGGGGTTAAGGAAGAACTATGAGGCCTATACATATCCTTTTCAGCCCCCCGCACTGGAATCCGATTTTTGGCAAACTGCCGCAAAGAAATATAACAAGGTTTGCTATACGCCACCTGCCAATTCCACGCTGGACTTTGTGCAGCTTTGTTATTTTGCCGCATCGCATCATTTGCCGATCAGCTTATGTCGCTACGGGCGTACTGATGAACAAAATCTGGTAGCGACTCGTTTGCAGGCCTTGCAAGAAATCGAACAGAATGGTTTCGACCCGAGGGCCCTTTATGTTTTTGAAAGCGCACCGGTATGGGTTCGGGAACTGCCTTTCACGCGAGTCGGAGATTGGGCGGGCACGGTTGACGGCTACCGGGTCGTTGCACCTGACTGGTCTCCCGGAACCAAACAGAATGTTCAACCCCTCATTCACGACGCACTGCCAAGATATAGTTTTGGAACACAGCTCCATTTCGGCCCAAAGGACCAAGGGCTTCAGGACTTGGCTTTTGGATGGGCGGCCCCGGAAGATTGGGGCGTTTGGTCCGACGGCGACGAATCCCTCCTGACCTTACAATTACCTGACGACCCTGGTTCAGATGCAGTTCTGGAAATCGATGGCTTTGGCTTTATTAATCCGAAGTCGCGCCGTCAGAAGATTGAGGTGTCGGTTAACTCGCAAAATATTGGCGAATTCGCCTATTCGGCCAGTGACAGGACCGGAACCCGCTCTGTTCGCATTCCGCGAGCAATTCTTCTGGGCCACGGCGGCATTGCGGAAATCGCGCTCCGTTACAGTGATGCCGCCTCTCCCGCGCGACTTGGGTTATTTCTCGACCCGAGGATTCTGGCCTTCGGCCTGAGATCACTCACACTAAAGCCGGACTGAGCTCTCCACTTAGCAGGGGTTCTGGAGTCGGGAAATCCCAAGCACAAAGCACTGACACTATCATCAGCAGATCTTGAGCTAACCCTGACGCATCAGGATAGTATGGCGACACGCAAATTTATCCCGTTTCGGGCACTCACAGCGCTTAATTTCCTGTTATCATCTGCAGTAATTTTGCTCTCAGGATCTGTTACGCTGCGAATACCTGTAAGACGCGTCTCAACATTGGTGGCCGCCATTCTTTTCCTCCTGATTGTCTGTTTGACGCTCCGCTGCAGACGGCATACACGAAACACGCGCTACCTGATCTTTTTCCTGTTCGCAATGATTTTAGTTTCATCAGCGATTTGGCCCACCATTGCAAAACAAGCTTTTGTTAGCGGTCACAACGATGCGTGGGCGTACGCCGCATTTGCACAATATTTGAATAGTTACCCCAGAGGCGCACAAGGTGATCTGCCCACCATCGATCAGTACGCTGCCACCCTTTCGAACAGTCGATTCGGCACACCGGGCCTGTTGGCTTTCTTTTCCGATCTTACAGGCAGAAGTACAATAGAGGTCCTGTGTGCTTGGACTTGGTTGATGCTCTTTACGATCTTCAGTGGTATAGCGTCACTCTGCTACATATTTCGGCTTCCACTTATCCCCGCTTTGGGAGCCGCTGTGTTCTTTATCCTATGCGGTTGGCTTCACGTTGCGATCTATTTCGCTAACCTGGATAGTATCCTGTTTCTGGCAATTTTTCCATTCACTCTGATTCGATGTTATCTGTTCGTCAGGGGTAATAAATCTTTTGGAGCCAGTCTGGGTTTGGCCACCAGTGCGGCGGCGTGCTTTTACTGCTACCCGGAAGGCGCGGCGATTTCCGCCGTGGTTTTTCTTCCCTGGGTGAGTGGGCAGTTCTGGGGTCGTGCTAGGCTGAGACAGAATTGGAAATCCTATGGACTTTTGTGTACCCTCTTCGTGCTTTTATCAGGGCCTTATATCCCTACCTTTATTACCTATCTGCAAAGTCAATTCCTTTCGACGATCCAGCACCCGTATCCCGGTGAAGGCTACTTTACAGGCATCTTTGGATCGCATGCCCTCACAGGAGTCTTCGCTCTTGGCAATACGGCGCCAAATGATAACATAGCCCTGCATATCTGGGGTACGATCATTGCCATTTTTCTCCTCTTCTTCTTCGTAACAGGAGCGATCACGTGGCAGAGGACGGATCCGGGAGCGAATATTTCGCTATTTGTGGCCGGATGTTTTGCCTTCTGGCAAGGCTTCATTCACCAATACAACTATGGCCTCTACAAAGTTTTGATTATAGCGTCCGTCTTTTGGATCCCTTGCATTTTCCTCGGAGTTAGCAGGTCCAGCAGTTTTTTTCCTCATCTCGGCAGATCTAAGATCGCAAGCGGACTAACCCTGCTTATATGTCTTATTTGCATTGCCTACAGGAAAGCCAATGAGTCGCAATATCCACCCCCGGCTTATCCGCTTACTGTCTATTCGCAATTAAGAGATTTGCCGCAAATTGAGAAGAAACCAATTGCTCTAATCTGCAGTGACGACTTTGACCAGCAATGGGCAATTTTTTTCTTACGAGAGGCCAATGTCGTCCTTCAAAGGTACACCATCTACCTCACGGCAATCCCTGCAACCCTTCGCGCTCCTGTTCCTCACAGTAATCCTGAATACATCGTTTCCGATTACGACGCAAAAGGGATGGTTTGGCGAAATAGCAGGTTCCGGCTTTTCAGAACCGATTTACCACCCGAAATTGTGGCGGTTTACGCTCCCAATGCTCTGGAGGGAAAAGAGCGGAATTTTTTATGGTTGGGCAATGACCCAAGCTTTTTCTATTGTACTTCGGATAAGGAACAAACCGGCCTGTTTTTTGCCACGGCCATCGCGGGTCCCAGCCGACCTGAAGAGAATCTGCGAACGGTCACCGTGCGCTCGGAAGAGGATACCCGTCGCCTTTCTGTCAGCCCGTCATTCACCTTTTCCATCAGATTACACAAAGGCCTAAATAAAATCGAGGTTTGGTGTAATGAGCAAAGAACGGTGATCAAGGCGAGCAATGGAGATCCGCGTAATATGCTAGTGGGCTTGAGAGACTTCCGGATCTCCACTTGCCCGTGAACGGTCGAAACTGAAATGTCAGCAAGGAAGCCCGGACATGCGTGAGAACCAGCTTTTCCCCGCAAGGGAGCAGGAACTGCCGTCCGGAGATCTTCCAAACAAAAAGGGCTACGTGCTTTCATCGTTGTTCAGCCTGCTTCAGATGCATATTTGAGATAAAATAGAACCATCTTCTTTTATCGCCGTGACCTGCCTTCTCCCCTTCTTGATCGGTTTGGAATTTGAGTATTTTTTCACTGTTCTGAGGCGACAGAACAATCTCAACATGCTCATTTCGTCCGGGAGCTAAATCAATATACTTCGTCTGACCATCAGGGTCCGAGATCTTGATCGAACGAGATACTTTGACGGTAGACAGATCAAACGAAAGAATCTGCGGTATTTTAACACCCGGGATCCGCGGGATGGCTAGTTCCGCGCATCGATCAGTCGCCAACGCCTGGACGGAATTCTTCTCCTCGAGGGCGGTAAATCCGCCCATCGGCGTAGGCAAGAAATCATCACCAGGAATTTGGCAGTGCGGGCCAACCTGCAACAAGCAATCCTTGCTGATGCTCTCCGGATGGAGTCGAGCCCAAACACTGATGCCATTGCACTGATCATCCGTTAAGGCATACAGCGAAAAAGGGTAATTTTTGGGAGCGAGACCTGAATATCCGTTCACTACGTTTAAGCCAAGATCCTGGCCGGCCAGCATTGCGTCGATCTGCTGAACGAAAGAAGGTTCGTCACTCCGGTAGGACACCCAGAGCACTTTGTGACCGGGATTGTCTATTCTCGCCTTCAAATAGGCGATTCTCTCTTGGCACTTGCTCTCATTGATCGAAGAGACTTTGGACCCCTGATCATACGACACCATAGCCAATAGGCCTATCCCCAAGAACCAACTCCTCCACCTTCCGTAAGCGGCTTCCAGGCGACTGATCAAAAAAGTAACAATCACCCCAGAAATGAAGGCGAGGGGGTAAAGGAGGATGAATACCATTCGGGTGACGGCACGAATACCTCCTGCTCCAGGAAGGCCCCACGCAAGCCGGTAGAGCGAAAATCCCCTGAAATAGAAGGTCAGAATTCCCAGATACAGCAGCACACCCATCATTGCGATGCCAACTTCGGAGCCTGCAAACTCGCGGCGGTTCTTCCAACGTAAGTACACGAAGGCAAGTATAGCGACCCACGGCAATAAGCCGAAAAAGAGTGCGTGTTCGTTCGCCATTGGCAGCTCATCCCCAAAACGGAGGATGTGCCCCCAAAGAAATGAAGTCGGAGCGTAAAGGTAAGATTGCCACCGTGGCAACATCGGCACGACCTGTTCCCAGTTTCTAGCTCCAATTTCTTGCTGCGCTTTGTAGTAAGGAATAGCGAGCGGAAGCAGAACGACAACAAACGCCAAGCCGCAAACAGCGTACTCGAGGCCTCGCCGAAACAGGGCCCAAACACCAGCCCGAATGAAAAAGGAACCTATTTCATTCCATTGTTTTCGCACCAAAATGGTGAGCACCAGAAATGGAACGAGCGAGAGAAAAAGAAAGTAACTGATATAGATCCCGAGGTAGACCTGACAGGCGCAAGCAGCCAACAAACCAAGCAGATGTTCTGCTTTTCCGGTCTCCACGAATCGAGTGGTCATCCAGAAGGCGACTGGAACCATGAAACGCGGCGCTAATTGAATGTGGGACATTTGGGCCGCCACGATCATGGAAAACGTGAACAGGTACGCGCATGCGATAGCGCCGATCGGATTGAATTTCTGTCTTCGCACGACAACATAGGTGACGAAATAATTCAGAGAAAAAATGGTAATCGCCCAGAGCTGGAATGCAGTTTCCCGACTCACTCCGAGGATCCGGAAAAGCGCATACGACAAAAAACTTCCCAAATGATTGTCCGAATACGCAATTACGTTCTGAGCGGGATAAAAGAAGGGCGCGGACCAGAACGATGGATCCAGGCCTAGCAGCCA